>JBARRO010000210.1:0-7137 GCA_049644265.1 Bacteroidota bacterium | reverse complement strand
GGGAAATTCGTACGATCGGCCACATCGAAAAGAGAATTCAGGAGGCCACGAAGCTCGGCTTTAAACGCATCGTCATTCCGGCCGGAAACCTGAAGGGGACGAAAGCCAACGGCGGAATCGAAATTCTTGGCGTCGATCGGGTCGAAAAGGCAATCGAAGCGCTTCTACTGTAATCGCGACACATTACGCACAATCCCGCACTCGTGAAAAAACTCGTCCTCGCCAGCCGGAACCGTCACAAGATCGATGAGCTGAGAACCTTCCTCAAAGATCTTCCGTTCGATGTCCTTGCGCTCGAGGATCTTCCCAATGTCCCCGTCCTCGTGGAAGATGGTGCCACATTCCAGGAGAACGCGCTCAAGAAAGCAAAAACGATCCATGAGCATTCGAAGCTGCTGACCCTGGCAGACGATTCCGGACTTGAAGTGTTCTATCGGAACGGACGCCCGGGAGTTCGTTCTGCGCGCTATGCCGGCGACGGAGCCACGGACGAGCAAAACAATGAAAAGCTGTTGAAGGAAATGCGGGGGGTTCCACCGCGCAGACGGTATGCGCAGTTTCGAGCCGTTCTCGCTCTGGTAGGTGATGGGATTGAAGATCTCGCGGAGGGTGTCTGCCCGGGAACTCTTGCCGAGTCTCCGCGTGGTACCAACGGCTTTGGCTATGATCCGATCTTTGTTCCGGACGGATTTGTCAAGACCTATGCCGAGCTTACCGCCGAAGACAAAAACCGCATAAGCCATCGCTCAAGAGCCTTTGCAGAGATGCGGAAAATTCTTGGGACAAGGTCGTGAAGCTCATTTGTGTCCGACGCCGGATGCTCCTCTTTCAAAATCACTTGAGAATGCTCCGTGGTGCCTGTTTTGTTGCTAGAGGATAAACGTTGAAGAGGGGCATGAGTCCACGTCCCCGCGGGTGTGTTGCGCATCACGTTCTTATACTAGCAGAAAAATGTACAATGCAGCGCCGTTCCAAATTCAGCGTCAGTCCTCGCACTATGGCCATCAGAGCAGATTTCTTGATTGTATGGGCGAAACTTGTTATCATTCAAGAGCACACCGGAGAAGTATCCCATGCCTGGCGTTGATAACCTCATGAAAAGTCTCCAGAAGAGTCCGATCTTCAAGGACCTTTCGAGCAAAGAGCTTACGGCTCTCTCGAAGGACTTCAAGGAGGAGACTGTGCCGGCGGGAACCGTCCTCATCGACATGAATCAGAAAACCACCGATGTTTACATCGTGAAGGAGGGAACTCTGAAAGTCTCCCGCACGACGGATTATGGCGAGGAGACCACACTGAATCTTCTTGGGAAAGGCGAAGTGGTGGGAGAGTTGGCCGCGCTGGACGGTAGTGTCCGCTCTGCACGGGTTTCCAGCGTCGGGAATTCAGTAGTCCACAAGATTTCAAAGGTCAAGTTCGAAAAACTTCTGAAGGCCAATCAGACGGTGTCGTTCAACCTTTCGCGTCAGCTGGGGTCTCGCCTGCGGAAAGCCAACGACAATATCATCAAGAGACTTGAAGAGCAGAAAACAGGGATGGAGGCGTGGCTGGCGAAACTCGAACGTCTCATCGAAGCCAGCAAGATCATCAATTCCACGCTCGACCTGGATAAATTGTTGGGATTGATTCTCGAGGCTGCCACGAAAAGCATCGAAGCAGATCGAGGGACACTCTACCTGGTGGATCCGTTTAAACAGGAGCTCTGGTCGAAGGTGCTTCAGGGAAGCAACATGGTTGAGATCCGGCTCCCGGTCGGTAAGGGAATCGCAGGATACGTTGCTCAGACGGGGGAAACGATCAACATTCCGGATGCGTACAATGACCCTCGGTTCAACCGCGACATTGACAAACGGACGGGCTACCGTACCCACAATATGCTGTGCATGCCGATGAAGAACAAGGACGCCAAAATCATCGGTGTGTTCCAGCTTCTGAACAGAAAAGCGGGAGCGTTTACGACCGAGGACGAACAGTTCATCGACGCACTCTCCGCGCATGCTTCGGTGGCAATCGAGAATGCCCGGATGGCTCAGGAGATGGTCCAGAATGAACGACTTTCCGCCGTCGGCCGCATGGCAAGCGTCATTATCCATGACATCAAGAACCCGATGGGAACGCTTCGGGTATACGCCCAGGTGATGAAGAAGAAATCGGGAAATGAGGAGGCTGGGAAGCTCGCCGATGAAATGATCCACCAGGTCGACCGGTTTGTCAACATGACCCAGGAGATTCTCGATTTCACACGCGGCGTCAGCTCGACAAATTTCCAGGATCTGGAATTCTTCGACGTCATGAACGGCGTCATGGATTTCATCGAAAAAGACCTCACCAAGAACAACATCCAGCTGATCAAAGACGCGCAGTTCAAAGGAGTCATCAAGCTCGATCAGGATAAGATGGTCCGCGTGTTCTACAACATCGCCAGCAACGCGCGGGACGCCATGCCGCAAGGCGGGACGCTCACAGTCCGCACGAGAGAAGACAACGGCTTTGTCACTGTGGAGTTCACGGATTCCGGAACCGGAATGCCGGAGGAGGTCAAGAAACGAATCTTCGAGCCCTTCATGACCTTCGGCAAGAAGCACGGTACAGGCCTCGGCATGGCGATTGTGAAGAAAGTGATTGACGACCACGGCGGGAAGATCGAGATCGACAGCGAAATGGGGAAAGGAACAACGATTCGCTTCCTGCTTCCGATCAAACGCTGAACAATGCCGCTCACGCCCGTGAGCTTTGCTGCACCACTCCCCACACGTTCTTCATCCCTACCCCTCTTTACCGAGCACACCATTAGAAAGGAGTGTCCATGGCACAGGAATCACCACGTCAACAGGAAGGAATTCGACACCAGCTCGCCCGGTGGCGGGAGTTTTTCTTTGCACAAAAATATCGATTTGACCTGGGGCAGTCGTTTATGGTCATTATTAACTTCACACTACTCCTCATTACTGCCAGCGACAAGCTCCAAATCTTCTTCGGGATTGGGCGGTTGCGTTCGCTTCTCGTCTTTCTCATCCCCGCGGGGTTTGTCGGTGTTTGGGCATTCGGTTTCTTCATGGACAGGATCGTTCGCGCCGGTCAAATGGCGGAGCGTCAGCAGATCAAGCGGAGCGAGGTCTGGATCCAACATCACGAACAGATGGACAGAATTGAACGCGAAATCCAGGAATTGAAAACCGTTCTGACCACGAAAGCGTCTTCTTAGAGGATTCCTTCTTGCAGAATGGAGGGAATCCCTGTGCGCATGGCGAGGGAATGAAAGAAAGGCAGGCGTTTTGTTGGAATAAAGAAACTCCCGGCCAGCTCTGGCCGGGAGTTTCTTACTCATAGAAGCGTCGAGTGAAGGCTACCGGTAGATTCCCAGGAACACCGCTGCAACCACCCACACCACCCACATCCCGAATACCAGCCCCATCGCCATTCCTGTAGATTTTTCGGAGAGTTTTGCCAGTCCGATACCGACGACGGCCGTTTGCCAAAGCGAGAAGACATTCAACGCGGACAGGAATTTATGCGTATTGCTCGAGAAGTCGTAAGTCGAAAGCACTGCGAGAGATGCGCTTGGACTCGCATACATCGTGTTGAGACCAATCATCATCATAAGCGTCACGATAGCTCCAAGCGCGCCAATCCACGCGGAAATGCCATAGACCTCGAGGTACTTCCCGTATGCTGCGGGAGATTTGAGGACCAGCTTCCCGCCGAGCCAGAGGAACAACCCGCCTCCAAAAAAGAAGACCACGGCAAAAATGGCACCGAAAACAATGCCAAACACCAAGAACATGCTTCCCATATTCTGCATTCGGTCCGCCTGTTGATCCGCCAGCTGCTGGGTAATTTTTCCCTCCTCCACGGCTTTTTGAAGAGCCTTTGTTTGCGCTTCGATCAACTGGCCTCGAAATGTTTCGTTGGAGGAGAAAACGTAGCTGAAGAGAACGACCATCAGGAGGCTGACAAGAAGAGGAGCGATCCAGAGGGATGTCCTTGGTTCCTTGCCGCGAAGGTCTGTAAAAACTTCTCCGGGAGAGGCAAACACATTGACGATGCTGCCGCCGAGGGTGACGGTTGCAGGCGGCGTTGGGGTTTCTTCCATGGCAATCTCCTGGGTCTAAGTGAATGGGGGATGGAGGGGCACTGGTACCTTGCTTCCGAAGATAAAGAATAGAACGAAAAAGGTCAAAAAGTTGTCCGTTGACATTCAGGTCATAAAAGGATAAATTCAAAAGCTTTTTTGACCTCCTCCGTGATGCATTTCGAATTCTTGCGCATAAGAATGCCCGGAAACGCTGCAGGAACACAGGGGATCCATTGATTTGAGAAGCGATAAAGAATGTCTGAAATAGACGAACAACGAAAAAAAGTCGAAGAACTGAAGCGCAAGATCCTTGAGGGGAAGAAAAAGGGATCAACGGGGCCGACGACGGTGAGTGCAGAAGCCGAGAAAGGCATCGAAGAGGCACGCAAAGTTGAGGCAGAGGCGAAGAAACGGGCAGAGGAAGAGTCCCGGCTTCGTGCTCAGGAAGAGGCGAGACGCAAGGCGGAGGAAGAAGCTCTTCGTGCTGCGGAGGAGGAAGCGAAGAAGAAGGCGGACGAGGCGAAGCGAATGGCCGAAGCTGTGGCGCGGAAGAGAGCAGAGGAAGAAGCGAAGCATGCTGCCGAGGAACTTGCGCGAAAGAAGGCTGAGGAGGTTGCACGCAGGGCTGCCGAAGAAGCCGAACGCAAACGTCGCGAAGATGAGGAAAAGAAGCGCGCTGAAGCTGCAAAAGCTGCGGCAGAAAAGCAGGCCGCCGCTGTTGCCTCTCTTCAAGCCTATGCAAAAGCTCTAAAGCAGGCTTGGAGTGACGGGAACCTCAGCAACGATGAACAAACACTCCTTTCCACCCTCAGGAGCTCGTTCGGTATCACGGAAGACGAGCACGCAAGCCTTGAGCAGGAGATTCAGCTGGAAATTTACCTCGAGGCAATCGTCGACGGCTGGAAGGACGGTTCGATCACGCCACAGGATTCTGAAAGACTGGACGAATTGCGGGAGAAGTTCCACATCTCTGCCGAAGAACACCTGCGGTTGGAGAAACAGGTCCGCCGCGAAATCCTCAAGCAAAAGTAACGCTAGCGCGTCTGCGTGCCGGATTGTGGCGAGAGTTGATACGCCATGGCATGCAGGGCCGTAATCCGTTTCTGAATCGGCGGATGCGTGCCCAACAGATCTGCAACAGCCCCCTCCTTGAAGTTCATCTTCTTTCCCAACGGATCTACAATACAAAGATGCGCCGACCCTCGTTTGATCGACTGAGTTGGCGCAGTGGCGTTTTCAAGCTTCTGAAGGGCTGAGGCCAGGCCAAGGGGATTCCTCGTCAGCTCTGCCCCTGAGGCGTCGGCGAGATACTCGCGCTTGCGTGAAACCATCATTGCCATGAGCTGGCCGATGAGCGGTGCGAGGATGATGCTGAGAAGCCAGAGCAGAAAAATGATCGCACCGAGTTGCGCGCCGCCGCTTGACCTACTCTCTCTTCTCCGGCCGCCCCCAATCCACATCCCCCGTCGCGCCCAATCGGATAATAGCAGAATCGAGCCAACGAGTGCCGCGACGACTGTCATCACACGAATGTCGTAATTACGGATATGGGACATTTCGTGCGCAACCACTCCCTGGAGTTCCTCGCGGTTGAGGGATTTCAAGAGGCCTTCCGTAACCGCAATGGCGCTTTGCTGCGGATTCCTTCCCGTGGCAAACGCATTCGGATCGTCATCGGGGATGATGTACACCGCCGGCCGCGTAAGCCCGGACGCAATCGCCATTTCATCGACAACATTTATGAGCTGTTGGTGGTCCGGGTTGCTGGGGTCGGCAGGAATCGCGCCGGCCGAATTGAGGACTGCCTTAGCACCTCCCTCGAGACTCCAAATGGCTGACGAAGATCCGATTACAACCGCCGCGAGCGTTCCAAGAGGAAAGAACGTATCCGTGCCGAAAAGATAAAGGTCGAATCCAAATCCGAGGAACGCAAGGAACACGATAAACCCGGCCATGACGAACCAGGTCTGGCGCTTGTTATGGGATTGTTGTTCGTAGATATTTGTCGTGAGAGGTGCCGGACTCATGACTATTTCTTCAGGGAGAGATTCACCTGAGGAACTTCGCGCTCGGCAGCGGTCTGGATTTCGAAAAGTTCCGCAACCTTGAAATTGAATATGGACGCGATGATATTGCCCGGGAAGGTTTGTTGGGAGATATTGAATCTTGTTGCGATATCGTTGTAGAACTGCCGCGCGAACGATATCTTGTTTTCCGTACTCGTGAGCTCCTCCTGAAGTTGCTTCACGTTCTCGTTGGACTTCAGAGTTGGGTAGTTCTCGACGAGAGCAAACAGTTTGGACAGAGCGCCGGTGAGCACATTCTCTTTTGCAGCGGAGTCCGCAATTCCTTTCGCTGAAACGGCGGAATTGCGGGCCTGGATGACCTTTTCAAGGGTATCCTGTTCGAACTCCATCTGTCCTTTAACCGTGCTCACAAGGTTGGGAATAAGATCGTGTCGTCGTTTGAGTTGGACGTCGATCTGTTTCCAACCATTGGTCGTCTGATTGCGAAGGACAATAAGGCTGTTGTATTTAAGGACAACCCAAAGCAGCAGGAGTACGGGGAGTGCCAGGAGAATGTATATCATAGGACCAATCCTTTCGTCGATAGTCAGGGTGTGTGACGGAATAACGCACACCGTCAACGTACCGTGCTTTTGACCGTTTTTCAAGTGAAATCGGAGACATGTGGAATGGGGGGAGGGAGGGAGGTCTTGTATCAAAATTGGGAGGAATAGTGAGAGAATAACCGAACATTTTTTAAATAATAGTTGACTTTTCACAATCGGGATGGTATATTATTAGCCCGCTTAACCATAGCGAGGCGCGAAAGCGCCAGTTCTTTATCAGATTTTTCGATGCCCATCTCGCATGGGCATTTTTATCGTCAGGCCGCCAGGCGGTTTGATAAGATTGTTCTTTGAAAAAAGTGTGCACGGCTAATGTCAATTTAGCTGGGTTTCACACCTTAACCGTATCGCGAAAGTGATACAAAAGCTAAGGTAAAATTCGAAGTTGAGAAAACAAATCTACAACGGAGAGTTTGATCCTGGCTCAGGA
>JBARRO010000209.1:0-5172 GCA_049644265.1 Bacteroidota bacterium | reverse complement strand
CCAACGGTTTACGAATCGTGCACACGTTGAAGATGGAGCAACTGTCGGGTCCGTCGACGTAGCACTCCGCGATCATCGGCTTCTCCTCCTCGATGATTCTGATGATTCTCGAGACGGCCAGCTGATGAGGATCCTGGGCAAGTGCATATCCACCACGTACTCCCTGTGTCGAGACGATAATCCGGGCCCGCGCCAGCTTCTGCAACACTTTGGCGAGAAGCTCGTATGGAATTTCGTACTCCTGCGCCAGTTCTTTTGCTGCAAAGACCTGACCCTGAGGCTTCATGGCCATGTGGCGGAGCGCGATGAGACCGTATTCAACTTTTTTAGACAACTGGAACATAAATACGACTAGCCAAGTCCTATATTAGTCCAAAAAAATAAGAGTCTGTCGACTCTCTTCTTGTTCTTGCTTTAGTCAAGATAACACTTTTTCATGCTTCAAGTCAAGCCCCGATTGAGCTATTCAATCAGGGATGCCCGCTGCCTTTGACACGAGAACAATTTTCTCTACCTTAATCGCCGATGAATGCAGTCGAAAGCGTTGCAATTTCGAAGACTTACAGAAATGGAGTCTTCAAGAGAACGAACATCCAGGCGTTGAAGGAAGTTTCAATCGCCGTGGAAGCCGGAGAAATTTTCGGCCTCCTTGGACCAAACGGCGCGGGAAAAACCACGTTTGTCAAGCTCCTTCTCTCCATTGTCCATCCCACGTCCGGGACGGCGACAGTGCTCGGAAAACCGATTGGCACCGACAAAGTCAAGGAATACTGCGGATATCTTCCAGAGAACCACCGGTACCCTGGTTTCCTGAGCGGTCGCGACACTCTCCTGTTTTTCGGGCGCCTCAACGGACTTTCCGAGGCACTGATGCGCGACAGGATTCCCACCTTGCTGGAACTTGTAGGCCTGAAGGACTGGGCCGGGCTCAAAACCAAGAAATACTCCAAGGGAATGCTGCAGCGTCTCGGTCTGGCGCAAGCCCTCATCAACGATCCCCAGGTATTGTTTCTTGACGAGCCGACAGACGGAGTGGATCCGATCGGCCGCAAGGAGATACGGGATATTCTGGTGGGATTGAAGAAGAAGGGTACAACGATTTTCCTGAACTCCCATTTGTTATCCGAAGTGGAAGCAGTCTGCGACCGCGTTGCAATTCTCAATAAAGGATCGGTTGTCAAGGTTGGCACGATCTCAGAACTCACCGTACAACAGCTTTCCTACGAGCTCCACCTCGACCGGCTCCCCTCCACCCCGCTGATGGAACGACTTTCATCGATCGCCAAGGGGATCTCCGTCAATCAAAACGTCCTTGTCCTGGTGCTCGGAGAGAAATCCGATCTGAACAACATCGTCGACCTCCTCCGGGGTGAGGAAATTGCGATCGAATCGATGACGCAGCAAAAAACCACGCTCGAGGATTCCTTCATCAAACTCATTAAAACCGACGGGCAGGGATGAAACTCTGGGGCATGTTCCGCTATACGGTGGAAGAAGCTATCCGCAAAGGAACGCTGATTTTCTATTTCGTCGTCTCCACCATTATTATCCTTGTTTTTCTGTTTGGCATTTCCCGATCAGCAGAAGACGCCGCCCAGATAACGATGTTTGGAATTCCTTTTCTTCAGGGCATTGGCCAGAATTTCAACCCGGTGGAATTTTTCCTCGTCATGTTGCAGAAACAGGCGACATCCTCGATCCTCCTGTTCGGAATTTTCGGCGTCGCGGGGATTATTCCCTCCACTCTTGAAAAAGGAACGATCGACCTTTTTCTCAGCAAGCCACTCTCAAGGGCTCAAATCCTCCTGTTTCGCGCGTTGGGTGCAACCGTCGGAGTTGGTCTTAATATTATCTACTTCGTCTTTGGAATCTGGCTGGTTTTTGGACTGAAGCTTGGTGTCTGGCATTGGCCGTTCCTCTGCTCGTCCCTTCTGACCGTGTATGCATTTGCCTGCTTCTATTCGCTGGTGGTATATGTGGGATTGCTGACGCGAAGCGTGGGATTTTCCATTATCCTCGCATTCATGTTCAATCTGATTTCGGCCGGACTCGAATGGAGAGAGCAAGGATTGTACCGACTCTGGGGCAATGTTGTCTACCACAAGGCTCTTGACGTTTTGTACTATGTGACTCCGCAACTCGAAGCGATGCTGGACAATACCTCCCTCTTCATCGGAAAGATGCCTGTGCAGATGCCGAACGCCCCCACAGAATTTCACATCATGCCGTTCGTCTATTCGTTCGGCTCGGCAACACTCCTGTATGTGCTCTCAGTGCTGTATTTCAAGAAACAGGATTTCTAGCAAACTGCACCCGCCGCGCCGCCCTGCAAGACTTCAGCTGTTGTCGTCTCATGCTCTCCCCCTTGAATCTCTAGGCAATTGTGGGTACTTTGTCGTTGAGGAAGGAATAAAATGATGAAGATTGGAATTACGTGTTATCCAACGTACGGCGGCAGCGGGGTCGTGGCAACAGAGCTGGGCAAGGCCCTTGCCCAACGTGGCCACTCAGTGCATTTTATCAGTTATGCACTGCCGATGCGGCTTGAGGGATTCGTGCAGAATGTTGCCTTTCACGAAGTGGAGATGTCCAGCTATCCGCTTTTTGACTTCCCTCTCTATACACTCGCGCTTGCCAGTAAGATGGTCGACGTGGCAAAATACGAACATCTCGACATCCTGCACTGCCACTACGCCATTCCGCATGCGACGAGCGGCTATCTCGCAAAGCAAATGTTGGGCGGATCCGACATCAAGATTGTCACCACACTGCACGGAACGGACATCACCCTTGTGGGGCTTGAACCGAGCTTCCTGCCGGTGATGAAATTCAGCATCGAGCAAAGCGACGGAGTGACGGCCGTCTCGAGATTTCTCCGGGAAAAGACCCTGACCAACTACGGAATCAACAAAGAGATTGAGGTGATCCCGAATTTCATCGACAGTTCGAAGTACAAACGCATTCCCGCAGACGAAGTCCGCCAACGCTGCGCCCCCGCAGGAGCGAAGGTCCTTGCCCACACCTCCAATTTTCGGGGGGTCAAACGTGTGCAAGACGTCATCCGCATTTTCTTTGAGGTGCAGAAGAAAATTTCAAGCTGCCTGATGCTTATCGGCGATGGTCCCGAGCGATCATCGTGCGAGATCCTCTGCCGCGAGCTGGGAATTCAGGACCGGGTGAAATTCTTTGGAAAACAAACGGAGATTATTCCGATCCTCTCTGCGTCCGACCTGTTCCTGTTGCCGAGCCAGTCGGAGAGCTTTGGACTCTCTGCGCTGGAAGCCATGGCGTGCGAAGTCCCTGTGATCTCCTCCAGTGTGGGGGGACTGCCCGAACTCCAGATCCATGGACAGACCGGATACATCGCGGAATTTGGGGACATCGACCGGATGGCGCGGTACGCAGTCGATCTCCTCACCAATCCATCCAAGCACAAAATGTTTGCCGCAGCCGCGAGGAAACGCGCGCTCGAATTCGAAGCGGAGAAGATCGTGTCGCAGTATGAGCAGTACTACGAACGAATACTCTACGCTTCCGAGATCACGGCACAATAATCGGCCGGCCACTGTCCGGGACCATCCGTGGAAACCTATCAAGAGTTCATTTCTGTTTTCCCCAATTTCCTCCTGAAATTTTTCGTGGCGATTGTGTGCGGCGGAATCATCGGGCTGGAACGCGAATTGCGGGGCAAACCGGCGGGACTGAGAACCAATATTCTGATTTGCCTCGGTTCAACGCTCTACATGCTCATTTCCGAGTTTGTCGCGGTGAAGCTTCTCGCTACTCCTTCCGACCCGACCAGAATAGCCGCCCAGGTCGTTACCGGAATCGGGTTCATTGGCGCCGGCACCATCATCCAGTCGCGCGGGACGATCAGCGGATTGACCTCCGCCGCCGTCATCTGGACGGTTGCAGCGATAGGACTTTGCATCGGGGCGGGATTCCCCACCATCGCCCTCCTTTTTACCCTGCTTGTATTCTTGGTGCTCCACGTGCTTGCCCGCTACGAAAACAAACTCCTCGGGCGGTGCCATTTCGTCAGCAGCACAATCTCCTTCAAGGACAATGGGAAAGTGTGGTCCGAAATCAGTGAAATCCTCGGCGAATACAGCGTCACGACCGCAGATTACACGATTGCGCAAACGAAGAAGCGCATTACCATGAACATCCGGTACTGCGACAAACACACCTCGCACAACCGGTTCATCTTCGATCTGTGGAAAGTCAGCGGGGAGAAACAGGTATCGACAGAGAACGCACCCCCATTGTCCCTCTAGTGTCGCATCCCGCAAATACCTTAAATAATAGAACGCGGAGTTCGCTGAAAAAACGGATCAACACGGAATGATTCTGAACGTCTTGATCGGTGAAAATCCGTTGTTACGGCCTTTTCCGTGTTCCATTTCTACAATAAACCTGACGGGACTTAGTCAAGGTATTTCTGCCTGCTAGAAAGTTTTCCCTCGCCATGCGCAAAGAGTCCGACCTCACAAAACATCTTGCCCTCGTGCAGGAACTCGTTGATATATTTTTGCGGGAGGAATTTCTCATCAGCGGTGCGGACGGCATTGATGGATATTCCCCTCCGCTCGAACTACGCAACGAGGGATACGGAGACCAGGAGGACAAGATGCCGGACGTGTACGCCTACGATGAAACACGGAAATGCTATATCATCGGGGAGGCAAAAACGGGGGCGGGTGATTTTGAATCGGAACACTCGCTGACGCAATACAACGTCTTTCTCGATCAATTCCATCGAATCACGGGAAATCAGGCCATTCTCTACGTCATCGTTCCTGCTTCCAAGATTCCGGAATTCAATTCCCTCATCACGCACTACATCCACCCCGAATACTGGAAGAGCATTGTGCTCGTGAGTTCTACGAACGTTGCGACCTAGAATACGAAACGCCACCACGAAGGACACTAAGGACACGAAGGAAGATGAGAAATGAAGGATTGAAACAACAAGGAAGCGTGAAGATCTTTAAGACATAAATCAGGAGTACGATACCAAGCTTTTTCCTCAAATATCCCGGGATTCAATTCCCTCATCACCCACTACATCCACCCCGAATATTGGAAGAGCATTGTGCTCGTGAGTTCTACGAACGTTGCGACCTAGAATACGAAACGCCACCACGAAGGACACTAAGGACACGAAGGAAG
>JBARRO010000208.1:0-4306 GCA_049644265.1 Bacteroidota bacterium | reverse complement strand
TTGAAATGAGTCAACAACCAAAAGAGATCCGCGAGCGGACGGACCGGCTGGATTCAGTCGGAAACACCACAAAAGCATTGACAAAAGGATACGCCGTCGGTTCGGCAGCGCTCGCAGCGTTTCTGCTGTTCGGTGCCTACATCGACGAAGTGCGAAATTACATGCCCTCGTTTCAGCCGGTCATCAACCTGAACAAGCCGGAGGTTTTTGTCGGAGCGATGCTCGGATCCGTTCTGGTCTATCTTTTCTCCTCACTGGCAATCAAAGCGGTTGGCAATGCTGCGTATGCGATCATCAACAATGTCCGCGAGCAATTCAAGAACAATCCGGGAATCATGAAAGGCACGGTCAAACCGGACTATGGACAATGCGTGGACATTGCGACAAAAGCAGCCCTGCAGAAAATGGTCCTCCCCGGTCTTCTTGTTGTAGGCATGACGGTCGGTGTCGGCATTGTCTTCAAGTGGATTTACTATGCCGGCGGCCAGCTGCCCGATGGAGCAAGCGGCGCGGAGGTCATCGGCGGGTATCTGATGTCGGGCACTATTACCGGTATTCTCATGGCTCTCTTCCTGAACAACGGCGGCGGTGCATGGGACAATGCAAAGAAGTTTATCGAGACCGGGATGTATGGGGGGAAGAAATCCGAGCCGCATAAAGCATCGGTTGTCGGCGATACTGTCGGCGATCCCTTCAAAGACACGGCCGGTCCGAGCTTACACGTCCTGATCAAACTCCTCTCCACGATCACGCTGGTGTTGGCGCCGTTGTTTATCTAGCGATCGAAACACTGCATTCAAGCAAATCCCGACTGATTCGTCAGCCGGGATTTGTTTTTTGCGGGGTGTTTGAGAATGAAAAGTGATTTAAGGTGTGGGATAATGAGGTTCGATCTTTCGGATTTCGCCGTTTATAAGTCAAAACAAACCACTCTGTACAGACAGAGCGCGATAATAAAGAAGAAGATATGCTTTGCTATTGAGGCTGAAAGTGTCCATCTTGAATGCATAAGGTTTCAGGCCATTTTCTCGCCATCCTCTCAAGGGTGAGAATCTCAAAGGGCCGCCCGGGTCGCCCCGTCAGACAGAGCATGTTGTAAACCTGCCCAGATTTCGGTTCTTCTCCGCTGCTTCTCTAGAGTCCTTTGGTAGATAGTCAACCGTTTTTTTCACTCTTTTCAGCAATTAGGAGCACCATGTCTAAGGAAACACGAAGAACAGAGTCGGCAGCAGTGGATTTTACCGCAGAAAATGAGTCACTCCACCAGGCAAAAGAAGGCCTTGATGAGACAAGGCCCGGCGGTGTTGAGGTTTGCATTCGCTTGAATCGACCTGCACGGTCGAGTCGACGCAGGCCGTATATTTCGATCTTTACAACCAAGTAAGGACCATGACAATCAAAGACGTTACCATTATCTCGAACGATCGCAATTCCTTCATCGAGCTCATCCACCGGCACTCGGATCCCGGGGTCTGGATCGTCCGTCGATGGAAGAAAACCCTGTTCTTCAAGAAGCGGCTCTCATCAGACTGGTTTGAAGACGGTCACCAGGCGATTGCATTTGCCCACGAGTTGAAGCGGGGAAAAGGTAGAAATTTTAAGACGCTGTAATGTGAAAGAGGCACATCATGGAAAACCGAGCAAGACATCCACGGGGAAGTTCACCCCACCAGGGAGCGGAGCAGGGATTGCATGCCACGGTCGAACGGCATCGGTCGAAGAGACAATTCCGTGAGCGGCGGGGAAACGACGGAATGGAGCTCGTCTTCCTGCATTCAACTCCTCCCGAGCACACCGATGACGAGGGGCGATGGCAGGACGACGGAGGGGAAGGCGGCTAACCCGCAACTGATCGTGTGAAAGATTCACTGAGATCCGACTGACAGAATAGTTCTTATCGTTAACAAACCCCTCGCTGGTGGTACTAGTGAGGGGTTTGCTCTTTTCCCCCAAAACTTTCCCTTGTTTTCGATATCAAAAAGCCTTAGACTCCGTATTATTTTTTCGCACCGTCCTCGACAATCCGCTCTTCTTCTTTTCACGAAAGGAGATCCATCAGATGAACAAACTCCTCATGACGAAGCCCCTGGATACGCTCCTTAAGGAGGCATCCGAGGTAGGCGAGCACACGTTGAAACGGGCGTTGGGTCCCGTGAACCTGGTGACCCTTGGAATCGGTGCCATCATCGGCGCCGGCATTTTTGTCCTCACCGGTGAGGCGGCTGCCCAGTACGCGGGTCCGGGTATCATGCTGTCCTACGTCCTGGCCGGCGTGGCGTGCGTGTTTGCAGGACTCTGTTATGCGGAGTTTGCTTCGCTGATTCCCATTGCTGGCTCTGCGTATACCTACGGCTATGCAACCCTGGGCGAGATTTTTGCCTGGATCATCGGATGGGACCTGATCCTGGAGTACGCGTTCGGCGCTGCGACAGTCGCCTCGGGTTGGAGCAGCACGCTTGTCGCCTTCCTGCAGGATTACGGCATCAACCTGCCGCCACAAATTTGTGATACCCCTGGATCTGTCTGGGTGTATTATGAAAGTCGGTGGCAACCGTTGAGCACCATTCAAAACGTGCTGAATACCGCCGGGATCGACCCCATGACCCTCAGCCCGGTTACCGCGCAGTTTAACCTCATCGCTTTTATTGGAATCGCCCTCGTTACAACAATCCTTGTCATCGGAATCAAAGAGTCCGCCAATTTCAATACCGGCGTTGTGTTCGTAAAACTCTTTGCCGTGCTCACGTTCATAGCAGTTGCAGGCGCCTTCGTTCTTCAACATCCGGAGGTCGCCAGCCAGAACTGGAAAGAGTTTATTCCGCAGAATCAGGGGCACTTTGGTGCCTTCGGGTGGTCCGGGATTGCCCGCGCGGCCGGGGTGGTGTTCTTTGCCTACATCGGCTTCGATGCGGTCTCGACGGCTGCGCAGGAAGCGAGAAATCCCCAACGGGATATGCCGATCGGCATCCTCGGCTCGCTCATTATTTGCACCATTCTCTACATTTTGGTCTCCGGCCTTCTGACGGCCACGGTCCACTACTCCAGACTCAATATCGGAGCTCCGGTATCGCTTGCGATCCGTGAAACAGGAGTGAAGTGGGGAAGTTATGTGGTCAACGCCGGAGCGCTCGCAGGCCTCAGCACCGTGATGCTTGTGATGCTCCTCGGCCAGTCCCGCGTTTTCTATTCCATGGCGCACGATGGATTGCTCTGGAAATGGGCGGGCGAGATCCATCCGCGTTTCCGGACGCCCTGGAAATCCTCGATCATCGTGGGTATCTTCGTGGCCTTCTTTGCCGCCCTCATTCCGATTGGAATCCTCGGCGAGCTAGTCAGCATAGGAACGCTCCTCGCGTTCATTATTGTCTCTGCAGGAGTTTGGATTCTCCGTCGCAGACGTCCGGAGCTTGTACGGCCGTTCAAAACGCCGTGGATGCCCTTTACGCCGATCATGGCAATCGTTGTCTCTCTTTTGTTGATGGCGGCGTTGCCGGGCGACACATGGATCCGATTGATCGTATGGCTCCTTATCGGACTGGTGATTTACTGGTCCTACGGCCGACGCCACAGCAAGGTTACGGCTGGCGGGAACTAGAAACATTTCACAGAGGACACAAAGATAATGAGGAGAACACAGAGGTTTAGGTCCTTGAAATTTGAGTGAGGTTAGCTCCCTCTGTTCCCCAAAAAACTCATTTTCTCTTTGTGTGCTCCGCATTTCTCCGTGACCTCTGTGTCATTTCTCTTTCAATCACGAATGCCAACCTCAGATTCTCCACGCGAATTTAAACGCGGGCTTGGACTCCTCGACTCGACGATGATTGTCGTCGGATCGATGATCGGGTCCGGCATTTTTATCGTCAGTGCGGACATCGCGCGCACAGTCGGCTCGCCGGGCTATCTCCTTCTGGTATGGCTCATTACTGGCGCTGTCACGGTCGTTGCTGCGCTCAGCTATGGGGAACTGGCAGGCATGATGCCGCATGCCGGAGGGCAGTATGTCTACCTGCGCGAGGCCTACAATCCGCTTATTGGATTCCTCTACGGCTGGACGGTCTTTCTTGTGATCCAGACAGGCACCATTGCCGCCGTTGCAGTTGCCTTCGCGAAGTTTACCGCTGTTCTCGTTCCTTCCCTGGGAGAGCAGAACATTCTTCTCTCCGTCGGAAAATTCCACATTTCCGCTGCCCAGATCCTGGCGATTCTCAGTCTTGTCGTTCTGACGCTCGTCAACCTCCGCGGACTCCGGGAAGGGAAGATTGTCCAGAATATTTTCACAATCACAAAGACTGCGGCTCTTCTGGGA
>JBARRO010000207.1:0-8437 GCA_049644265.1 Bacteroidota bacterium | reverse complement strand
GCTGAGAACCGCGAATATTATGATCAATGCATGAAAATCGCGTCGCAATTACAGCAGATTCATTCCCTCTCATTGCTCGGCGAAATACCAAACCCCCTCGATCTGATTGCAGCTTCGGATATCATTGCATCCCCATCTCCGCAGTCTCATTTTTCGAGGCCGGTAATCGAGGCGTGGGCATTGGGCAAGCCTGTTGTCGCAGCGAGAACGGCCCATATCATTGATCTTATGAATGACGGCGTCGATGGATTACTTGTGAATCCAAAGGCGCCGGGAGAGCTTGCACAATCTCTCGGCCGATTGCTCGAGGACGATGAATTATGCAATAGACTGGGGAGAGCCGGGATGAAAAGGGCGACAGAGGAGTTCGGAAACAAAAATAATCTGGATATGATTGTCGATCGCTGCAATTCTTTGATCAGGTCGTGAACCGTGTCCAAGCGTTCTGCTGAACCGCGACCAACGGATAGGGCTCCCAGACACGGATCCAAGCGAGGTCCACATGTTACCGCAGTGGTCCTGAACTACAACCGCGCACAAGACACCGTTGAGTGTGTTGCCTCACTGAAGAAGTCGAAGCACAGAAACCTCGATGTGATCGTCGTTGACAACGGGTCAACGGATGCCTCCGGGGAGATCTTCCGGAGGAAGCTCTCGGGTGTAAAGATCTTGATGACAGGGAAAAACCTGGGGTTCGCAGCAGGTAATAACGAGGGGATACGGTTTGCATTCAAACGAGGCGCGGATTATGTCCTTGTCTTGAACAATGACACAATCGTCGAGCGCGACGCCCTCACTGAACTCGTCGGTGCACTTGAGCAGGATAAAACTGCAGCTGGGGCTACCGGGATTATCTGTTCCTTTCCGGCGAAGGATCGGATCTGGTATGGCGGCGGAGATTTTGTGCGATGGAGGGTCGCAGGATTTACACGGAAGGTGGGGGATCTCTACGAGCCGGCGATGAAGAATTCTCCAGAACCTGTGACATTCATGTCCGGATGCATGATGCTGCTCAGGACAAGCGTCCTGAAGAACGTAGGATTGTTCGACGAAAGATTTTTCATGTATCACGAGGATGCGGAGTTGTCCATGCGTCTCGTCTCAGCTGGATACCGGCTTCTGTATGTACCTGCATCGAGAATTTATCATAAGGCAGTGCACCTGGGGGATACGCCATTTCACATGTACTACAGCGTGAGAAACAGGTTTCTCCTTGCGCAGCAAACCACCACGGGAGCAGTGCGGCTCGTCGGAAAGGCATACTATTGCGCGGCGATTGGGTTTAAGATGTTGGTTTGGTTTGTAACTCGCCGCGATCTTTTCCGCGCGGCATGGCTTGGGTTAGTCGATTACCGGCGGAATGTCTTCCATGAAGGGCGAGGACTCAATCTGGTCGGGGAAGGGGGAAATGCATACAGCAATGGTTAGAGTCTTGATTGATTATGGCAATGCAACGGCGAGCACAGGTATCGGCACGTACGCAAGGTGCCTTCTCAAGGGTCTTCAGCAATACCATGCGGATGAGGTTCTCGCAGAAGAGGCTGGAGTCAGTCTTCCGGCAAAATCTCTGCGACCGATCCGGAGACTCATCTACATGGGCAGGATGAGCATGCTCCGAAAAACGGGCTATCGTGGCTTCCAGGTTGTTCACTTTGCCAACAACTATGTTCCCCGGCCAATCACCGGGGTGAGATATGTCTCGACGATGTACGATCTCGATACGCTCATGGAACCGAAATCTCATTCGCGTCGGTTTGTGCTGTACTACAAAGCTGTCAACAACAAGATGATCGAGCGGTCAGAAAGGATCATTACAATATCTGACACAGTTCGAAAAGAGATCATCGACTATTTTCATCTGGACGAATCCCGGGTGCGCATGGGAGGAATTGGAATATCCCCGGAGTTTGAAAGGCTGGCAGCGAGTACCGGAAAGACGACCTCTGAGGAGCCGACGCTTCTCTATGTGGGGCAACTCAACAGAAAAAAGAATGTTGCCTGGCTTGTCCGCACCATTGCCAAGGGAGTCTCTTCAGGAGCGATTCCCCGAGTGAAGCTGATGCTTGCAGGGAATAAAGGATACGGGTTTAATGAAATAGGGCCTCTCCTGAAGACACACGGAAGAATTGTCCAGTGGCAACCAGGGCTTGGGATGGAAGATCTTGTGAAACTGTATTGTCGTTGTTCCGCAGTGGTCTTGCCCTCTCTTCGTGAAGGATTCGGCCTCACCTTACTGGAGGCCATGTGCTGTGGAAAGCCGATTGTAGCAAGCCGGATACCATCAAGTCTCGAGGTTGCGGATGGCGTCGCAGATTTTTTTTCCCTTAATGAAGAGAATGAATTCTATGAGGCAGTCAAGTCTGCGCTTGCAGGCAAAAGCGCTGCGGAACGCAGGCTGATTGCGGCTCAACGTCTGGACAAATACTCATGGAAACATGTTTCCGGCGCCCACAGGGACATTTACCAGGAGGTCTTCGACCTTCGACCATGAAAGATATAGACAAAACCAAAGCCCTTGTGAACGGCAGGCAGAACCGCTTTCAACCGGAAGGCGGGATTCCCAGATGTGCGGAATAGTCGGAATCCACTCATCTCACAAGGAGCATTTTGAGCACGGCGACCGCCAGTTGCGTGCGATTCTTCATCGTGGTCCCGATGAACAAGGAACGTGGTCCAACGATCAGGTCTTCCTCGGCAGCTGCAGGCTGAGCATCATCGACGTTGTCGGCGGCCACCAGCCTATCTTCAACGACGACCGGTCTTGCTGCATCGTGTACAACGGTGAATTGTACAACTTCCTTGACCTGCGCCCCGAACTCGAAGCCAAAGGGTACAAGTTCAGAACACACAGCGACACCGAGGTCGTTCTTCGTGCCTACGAGGAGTGGGGAACGGAATGTCTCAAAAGATTTAACGGCATGTTTGCATTTGCGGTGTGGGACGGGAGAAACAGACTGTTGTTTGTTGCCCGGGACCGTATCGGCGAGAAGCCGCTTTATTACTACCAGGGAAGCGATCGTTTCGTGTTCGCATCGGAAATCAAAGCCATCGTGGCCGATCCGACCATTCCACGCAGGGTGAGCCGAAAGGGACTTGTGAACTATCTCGCATTCGGACATGCGACGGCTCCGGATACGATGTACCAGGATATTTTTAAACTTCTTCCCGGCCACTATCTGATTTCGCGGGAAGGCGGGATCAAGACAACCCAATACTGGGACGTCGGCGATGAGCCACAGCTGCCGACTGGAACCCGGTTGTCAGAAGAAGAATACAGCGAAAGGATTCTCGATCTTCTCGACGACTCTGTTCAACGAAGGATGATTGCCGACGTACCACTCGGAGCCTTCTTAAGCGGCGGAGTGGATTCAAGTGCAATCGTGGCGTTGATGAAGCGGCATGCCTCCGGCCGCGTAAAGACTTTCTCACTTGGGTTTAGTATCGGCGGTGCCTACAATGAGCTCGCAGACGCAAAACGAGTGGCTGAGTATTTCGGGACCGAACACCATGAACTTCAGGTCGATCACCTCGATATGGTCGGGACGCTGCAGAAACTTGTTTACACCTATGACGAGCCATTTGGAGACGCAGCGAATCTTCCTGTGTACCTGTTGAGTGAATTTGCGCGCCAACACGTGAAAGTGGTGCTCGCCGGCGAGGGCGGCGATGAGTTGTTCGGTGGCTACCGGCGCTATGCTGTTGATCGGGCTGCAACGCTCTACCAGAAACTTCCGGGGATTCTTACGGACAGATTCTTTCCGGCAGTTGTGGGTGCTGCTCCGCGGCTTCGACGAACAAAGCGTATTCTGAAATCTCTTCCCATTTCAGACCCCGCGCGAAGGTACGCATCATGGCTTGAAGTGTTCTCTGCGGAAATGCGGGATGAGCTTCTTAACCCCGATATTCTCCATTCGGTCGCAGAGTATGACCCCACGTGGCCGTACACGCAATACTACCAGGGGCCGGCCGAGGGTAAGGGAACCCTTGACCATCTCAACCGGATCATGTACGTTGATGTCAAGACGTGGCTTGCCGATACATTCATGGAGAAAGTCGACAAAGCGACGATGGCGGTGAGCCTGGAAGGCCGGCTCCCGTTCCTCGACCATCGCCTCGTCGAGCTGGCGTTCCAAATCCCGGGCGAGTACAAGATCAGGGGCTTGTCAGGCAAACGCATTCTCAAACGGGCTGTGGAGAGACTCGTTCCTCCGGAAGTACTCAGGAAGCCAAAGCATGGGTTTGCGGTTCCCACCGACCCCTGGTTTCGCGGCGAGCTGAAACACTTTCTCTTTGATACCCTCATGGATGCGCAAACGCGAAAACGTGGATATTTCAATCAATCGTATGTCGAAAAACTCTATAAGCTCCACAGTGATGGAAAGGAAGTTTACGATACGGCGCTCTGGCTTCTGCTCAATTTCGAGCTGTGGAACAGGCGCTTCATTGACGCATCATAACTCGGACTCATCATGGCTTCATATCTCGTGACCGGCGGAGCCGGATTCATCGGCTCCAACATTGTTGCGGAGCTCGTCCATCGTGGCGAACGAGTCCGTGTGCTTGATAATTTTGCCACCGGACTTCGCGAGAACATCGTGCCGTTCAGCGACAGGATCGAAATCGTGGAGGGAAGTTTGACGGACCTTGAAACAGTCCGGCTCGCAGTCCGGAAGATCGACTTCGTGCTGCATCAGGGCGCCCTTCCGTCGGTTCCCCGGTCCATTGAGCAGCCCATCAACAGCAATGAGGTCAACGCTGGCGGGACGCTCAATGTGCTTTTGGCGAGCAAAGACGAGGGGGTCAATCGTGTTGTGCTTGCTTCATCATCCTCCGTATACGGAAATACCGACGCGCCAAAGAAACACGAGGGGTTACCCCCTCTACCGCTTTCTCCCTACGCGGTGTCGAAGCTGTCGGGTGAATTCTATGCCAACGTGTTCTATCATTTGTACGGGCTTAGCACGATTGTCTTGAGGTACTTCAACGTCTTTGGTCCAAGACAGAACCCGAACTCCCAGTACTCCGCCGTCATTCCGAAGTTCATCCGGGCGATGATGAAGGGAGAACGGCCCGTCATCTATGGGGACGGGGAGCAGTCGCGGGATTTCAGTTTTGTCGACAACGTTGTCCATGCCAATCTTCTCGCGACAACCGCACCGAAGGTGGACGGTCAAGTGATGAATATTGCATGCGGAGAGTCGTTCACACTTCTGAATCTCGTCTCCGTTCTGAACAGAATTCTTGGTACCTCCATCGAGCCGGTATTTCAGCCGGTTCGAAAAGGCGACGTGCTCCATTCCCTCGCCGACATCTCAAAGGCGAAGCAGTGGCTCGCGTACACCCCGCGCATTCGCTGGGAGGAAGGGTTGCAGAAAACCGTGGAATGGTACGGCCGCGCAACATAGTGTCATGAACAAAATCCCCTCGATACCTTCAATTTCCCCCAACCAGACAAAGGTCCTGCACATCATTACGACCTTTAGTCTGGGCGGAGCGACGGAGAATACCCTGTTTTCAGTCGAAGGACTCAAGTCTCTTGGATACAACGTTTGGATTCTCGCAGGACCCAGCAACGCCGGTGAGGGCGATCTTTTTGACAGGGCGCGGGAGAAGGGGATTCGCGTTGAGATTGTCCCTCGTTTGATGCGGAGTATTCATCCGTGGAACGACTTCCTCGCGCTCGTGCACCTGACGCAAATCCTCAGGCGCGAAAAGGTTCACATCGTGCACACCCACAGCTCCAAGGCGGGCATTCTGGGCCGGGTCGCCGCGTTTCTTGCCCGAACGCCGGTTGTTGTTCATACGATCCATGGCTTGCCGTTTCACGAGTATCAGGGAAGAATCCTCTACACGTTGTTCCGTTGGGTGGAAAAGATGTGTGGCACGATGAGCGACAAACTGATTTCAGTCACGGATACCATTAAAGAAAAAGCCCTTCAGGCAGGAGTCGGGAAGCCGGAACAATTCGTGACCGTGCGGAGCGGATTTGCGATGGAGGAGTTTGCTCGTCCGGGGCGCGACCGGAATGACATTCGAAGAGAATTTGGTCTCAAAGGCGTCGACCTCGTCGTAGGTAAGATTGCGCGGTTTTCGCCTCTCAAGGGACATCAGTATCTGCTCGATGCTGTTCCCAGCATTGTCGCACAGGTGCCGAACGCGAGATTTCTTCTCGTCGGCGGTGGAGAGCTGGAAACGACGTACAGGGAGATGGTGAAGCAACGAGGGATCGAGAACTCTGTGCTGTTTGCGGGACTTGTTCCACTCGACCGGATGGCAGAGGTGATTTCCGTGATGGACATCGTCGTCCATACATCTCTGTTGGAAGGGCTTGCGCGCGTATTGCCCCAGGCCCTCGCCGCCGGAAAACCGGTCGTCTCGTTTGATATCGACGGCGCACACGAAGTCGTGCTTCAGGGAAAAACGGGCCTTCTTGTGGAGCCGGAAAACGAAGAAGACCTTTCCAAGGCAATTGTCAAGTTGCTGCTCGATAGAAAGAAAGCCGTCCAGTTTGGTGTTGCCGGTGCACAGCTTGTAAGGGATCAATGGACCACAGAAGCTATGGTCAGAGGAATTCATTCGGTTTACCAGGACTTGCTTACAAAAAAAGCGATCACAAAGTAGTTTCCAGTACTCCATGAAAACAGCAGTTGTTGTTGCCGGCACCCGTCCCGAGGTTATCAAACTCGCCCCTGTTATCATGATGGCGCAAGATGCCTATCGTCAGCAGCTCTTGGTCCGGCTCTGCCTTACCGGTCAACACGCATCGTTAGCGCAGGAAGCCCTTGCAATCTTCAAGATTCAGCCCGATGTTGACCTTCACATCATGCGGGAGGGCCAGTCGATTAACGACGTGGGGCGCGCAGTGTTCGAGGCGTTGCCCACCGTGCTCGAACGGTTCAAAGCAGACCTCGTGGTGGTTCAGGGAGACACAACGACCGCAGCAACTTCGGCGCTTTGTGCGTTTCATTTGAACATCCCCGTCGCTCACATCGAAGCCGGGCTCCGCAGCCACAATCTACACGCACCGTTTCCTGAGGAGGCGAATCGGAAGGTCATTGCGACCATTGCTTCGTACCATTTTTGTCCGACCGTGTCTGCAAGGGAAAATCTTTTGAGCGAATCTGTCCCGGAAGGCAACATCCATGTCACGGGAAATACGGTGGTGGATGCCCTCGAGTATATGAGACGTACCTGCGCTCTGGATGACGTACGGTCCGTTGTTCCCAATCTTCAGGGCCCCTTTGTTCTTGTGACCGCGCACAGGAGGGAGAGCTTTGGCACTGGCCTGCAGCATATTTGCCGGGCGATACAGACCTGCGCACGACAATTTCCGGATCGGCAGTTTGTCTATCCCGTTCATCTGAATCCGAACGTACGAGACCCCGTGATGGAACTGCTGGATAACATCAAGAATGTCTCCCTCATAAAACCAGTCTCCTACTTGCAGTTGCTAACGCTGCTGAAACACTGCGAGTTTGTTTTGACCGACTCTGGCGGAATTCAGGAGGAAGCCCCGACATTCGGGAAGTACTGCATTGTCCTGAGGGATGTGACGGAGAGGATGGAGAGCGTACGGTTGGGAATTTCTGAGCTCGTTGGTACGGATGTTGACAAGATTGTCACCGCGGTGTCAAAAGCGATGGATTCGAAACAGAGGAAGATCCCGACGGTCAACCCGTACGGTGATGGAAAGGCGTCGGGGAGGATCCTCGAAGTTCTCTGCAGGTGACCACGAAGGACACCAAGGGCACGAAGGATGGATGGATGAGTCAAAAGAATGAGATGAAGACGATTGAGTTGATATTGCATGGGTAAGAACCGAGAACTGATAGGGACGCTGGTCACCGATATTGTTACGATCAACCTGGCATACGTTCTGTACTACTGGGTTCGCGTGAAGAGCGGCTGGGTGGAGTACCCCATTGAACCGGAATTCTACCTTCCGATGATGGCCGTCTGCAGTTATTGGTTATTCTGTTTCATGTTCTTTGGATTGTACAAGTCATGGTACATGGGGTCGCGGCTGGATGAGCTCCTTACCATTCTCCGGGCAACGGTCGTAGGTGTGCTGGTTCTGTTCTTCCTTATCTTCATCGACGATGAATCGACGGGTTCCCACGCAAATTCGCGCCTGCTCATTGTCGCCTACTGGTTCATCGTATTTACTCTTTGTTCGACGGGTCGCCTCAGTCTGCGGTTTGTTCAGAAGCGGCTTCTCCTGGTCGGTATCGGTGCCCGAAACACGCTCATTGTCGGCTGGTCGGACAAGGCCTACAGCCTCTGCGACATGGTCCTCAAGTATCCATCTCTGGGGTATCGCGTTGTGGGATTCGCCAAAGTTTCTCCAAAAGGACAGGCGGCTGCAAAGTCCCGAACCTCGTCGTACAGAGATTTTTCCGTCCTCGGTACGATCCAGGAAATCCCGAAACTTATCAAG
>JBARRO010000206.1:0-37385 GCA_049644265.1 Bacteroidota bacterium | reverse complement strand
GTTTCGTGGTGTCCGGTTCCGGCTTCGGGGGTTCTGTTCGCGTAGCAGACCAGGTGAAGGGCACTCCTTCCGGAAACTCACCCACACCGTACATGTCCTTTTCCCCGACGGTGCCGGACATTCGAACTGTCCCCTTATGTCCGATGGAATCGCCGCTGAACGTGACCGCAATTCTTTCTGCCGAAAGCGTCACGGTGGCAAGCCGGACATCCTGTGTCATGAATTTGATGGAGCCCGTCGGTTTGTCGTTTTCCCCTTTGAGTGTCAGGGTTTCAGGAGTGCCGGGCAATATGGACAGCTCGACTGACCAGGTTCCCCGTGCGTCTGCAACCGGGTTGGCTTTCACTTCATAACGCTTTCCGTCGATCCACACTTCCTGGATTTTTGTTTTCTCCGCTAACAAGTCACCATCTGTAATGACAATATTCGCGGTCTTTCCCTTGTCGAGCGTACCATACTGATTATCGACACCGATCCATCGGGCGGGGTTCGTTGTGAGAGCCGCGAGTGCGCCGTCGGAGCTTAGGCCGCGCTCGATGGCCTTGCGTGCCTGCGCGAGAAACGTTCCGGCATCCTTCAATTCTGCTGCGCTCAGTGCGATCAGTACACCCGCTTTTTCCAGACGGCCGGCGTTTTCAGGGGCCGCATCCCAATCGCGCAATTCATCGAGGGATACATTGAGGGCGTCCTCGGGTGTGGCGACGTTTGGAGCTTCCGGGAAGTTCAGCGTGACAATCACAGGCACTTTCGAGGATTTGACAGCGTCGATTCTTCGATATTCATCACCGCTGCCGCGAACGAGAAGGTTCAACGAAAATTCTTTTCCGATCTTTGTCTCGCGGAAGAAATTCAAATCGCTCGACGCCTCCATGATCACCGGCTGCCGGCCCTGGACTGCGTCGGCGAGGGCTGCAAGGGCAGTGTTTGTCTCGGGCCGCCTCTGATCGGGATTCGTGTTGTAGGATTCCCACGCATTGCGATACCAATCCGCGTCGATCCACGACTGCCTGATGAAAGCGATCATGCCCATGAGCGAGCCGGGGTAGCCGCCACCGAAACCCTGGGATTGTTCAAACGTGACCGCCTGGGCGGCCTTGCGTTTGACCACAAGGTCGGTTACAGGACCGTCGCCGAGGTTCACAAGCGCACTTGAACCGCGAAAGATTCCACGTTGAGGAGTAGCAAGCACGAGCGTAAATCCCTGCGAACGGAGTTTCTCGGCCGATTTGGAATCGGGTTGGAACTCTGCCGATGCGTCAAAGTCTGCCATCATCCGCGTGTTCCAATGGGCTGCGCCCTTGGGCTTCTCGGGTGGGGGCGGGGCCTGACCCCGCGTGGCTACGGGCTGAGATTCAACAGGCTTGGGAAATCCGTAGTCGGATGAAAGGTCGATAAGTCCCGCATACAGTGTCCTCCCCTCCATATTCCAGACGCGCGCATCTGCCGGAGGAGTCACGTTTTCACCCACGGACTCAATGGTTCCGTCCCTGATGACCAGCGTGCCCTTTGCAATGACTTTTCCGGGCGCCACGACGATCCGTGCGTTGGTGAACGCATGGACCGTGGGAGTGTTGTCGCGCAGACCCGTCACCGGTGCGATCTGGCCAAACGCCTTGACTGAAAGAAGGAGAAAAAAAGCAAGAAGAAGAGTTCCACGTTGAAACATAGAACCTCCGTGGGAGAAGAGTTGTGAGTGGTGCGTGAGTCGGAAATCTTGGGGTCGAATGATAGTAAACGAGGTTCGCCGGGAAAAGTTCCGGGGACAAAATAGAAAGAATTTGGAGATTGTCCAACGCAAAGCGAAGTGAATTTCCCCGAATATTGTCCTACATTGTTACGAGCACGCGTCGCAATCCACCATCCTTGAAAACCTCTAAGATCAACACTTTTCTCCAGGGCCTTCCGAACTCGTCAGGAGTCTATCTCTTCTATGGTCAAACGGATCAATTGTTGTATGTGGGGAAGAGTAAGAACGTTCGGACGAGAGTGCGATCCCACTTTTCAGCACGGAACGAGCGGTGGTTGCGCAGACTCGTCGAAAAAGTCGAAACTCGGGAGACCGCTGGCGAGCTGGGAGCGCTCCTGCTCGAGTCGCAGCTTATTAAAGAGCTTAAACCGATGTACAATGTCGCATCGAAGCAGAGACGGAGGATCATTGTTGCCCGGCGTGTGGACAATCCTTGGGGCTACGCATGCGTGCGGTTGGAGGCAGTGGATTATCTTGAAGTGACGGCGTCCTCTCCGGTTGTAGCGATTTTCAAGAGTAAAACGCAGGCACAGGAGTATCTTGCAAAAACCGCCCGAACTCACAGACTCTGCCCCAAGCTGCTAAAGCTCGAAAACTCCCGAATGCACTGTTTTTCCTACCACCTCGGCTATTGCGACGGTGCTTGTATGGGAGAAGAAGAGCCCGCGCAATACAACACGAGGTTCGAACAGGCCTTCGAAGCCCGCCGCGTCATCGCATGGCCCTTCAAAGGCGGAGTCCTTGTGGAAGAACGCGGAGAAGAACTGCATGAGCTTTTTGTGATCGACAATTGGTGCCTTGTCGCCAGCTTCAGACATTCAAACGGCAACCGTGAAGACTTCCTTCGAACGAGTCACCGGTTTGACTACGACACGTACAAGCTTCTGTACGGATACATGACGAAGGAAGCAAACAAGAAGTCAATTCGGGAGTTGGGAAAGAAGGAGCTGGAAGAATTGGTGGAAAGGAAAAGAAATAGCTGAGTAATGAACAGGGAATGATGAATGTAGAGTATACTTACTACTTGTTACTTCGATACCCGCTACCATTATTGCTTATAACATGGTTCGACGAGCTCACCAGGACTTAATTTTTCCTTCTTCCCCAATCTCCTTTGCGTCCTTGGCGCCTACTTTGCGCCCCTCGCGGTTTGTCTTTTTTCATTGCTCATTGCTCATTGTTCATTGCTCATTGTTTCCGCTCCATCCACTTCCTCAAGAACTCCACCGTCCTCGGCCACGCCTTCTCGGTGGCTCGCAAGTTCGCTCCGTCCCTGCCGGACTGAGCGCGAAGAAATCCATGGCCCGCGCCGTCGTAGATTTCGAATTCGTACACCTTTCCAAGCTTCTTCATTTCAACTGATGCCGGCTCGATGGTTGCATCCACACGGGCGTCATCTCCACCGTAGAGTCCAAGCACGGGCGCTTTGATGCGTTCAAGGTCCTTCGCTGCCGGGGATGTGCCATAGTAAACGACTGCAGCGTTGAGTTCCGGTTGTTCTACTGCATACGCGTAGCTTGCCGACCCTCCCCAGCAAAACCCTGCAGTTGCGATCTTTCCGTTTGCAGCCGGAATCTGGAGAGCATAGGAGCGGACTGCATGAAGTCGCTTTGTGGTCTCTTCAGGTGTGAGTCCTCGTATGAGTTTGACAACGTCATCGCGACTCTTCGCCGAATCCGTTCCGCCCCCATTCGGGCCCATGCCTGAAATAAGATCGGGAGCCACCACAATGAAGCCCTCCTTTGCAAAAAAGTCGGCCACGGCGCGGAGCCAGTCGCTCAGTCCGAAGATCTCGTGGATCACGACAACGACAGGAGCTTTGTCTTTTCGCTCAGGATACACAACCCAGGTGCGAATCGGCACTTTGCTTCCTTCCAGAGGCACATCCACAAATTCGCCGTGACGGGGAGAAATTTCGAGCGCCGCCTTTGCTCCTTCTTCACCCGGGGGAAGATTAGGGTTTACCTGCTGCGTGGCAGCGGGAGCGCTCATTTCGTGTCCTGCATGATCGTGCTCCTGGGCATACGAGCAGGCCACGGCAATAACTCCTGCGAAAAAGACCTTAAAGAAAATACGCTGAGTCATAAAATCTCCTGGGTAGTTTCTGGGCACTTACGACTGAAGAAACAGGCCACATTTTGTGGCTGTACTCTCTCTCGGCGCTCTCCGCGTTTTCTGCGGTTAGAACAGTTCTGAACGCAAAGGTGAAGAAAGTTTTTGGGAAACGCAAGAAGTCGATTCGCACGACGCCTTGGGCAAATCAGTTATGGAATCATAATGTTTCTTCTTGTACCTTCTTCATCATTCTGAAAATCCCCCCAATTGCGCCGCGAGGTATCCAATGAAAATCCACCACCCCCTTTTGTTGTTTCTGCTCTGGCTTGTTGGCTCAACGCTGAATGCGCAGACCCCGCACCAGAAAATCCGCGGAGTAAATTTTTCCCAGGTCACCGTCACGGATGCATTCTGGAAACCAAAGATGGAAAAGGTAGCTACGGCAACACTTCAGGCGTGCATCTATCAGACTGAGGTGAAAACGCCGCGTATCCGGAATTTTGAAAAGGTGGCGCGCAGGAAGGGCGAAAAGCATGAGGGGCTTTACTACGACGACAGTGATGTTTACAAAGCGCTGGAGGCGATGGCTTATTCTATTCGAACACGTCCCGATGCTGCGCTGGAGAATAAGGCGGATGAATGGATTGACAAGATTGCGGCTGCACAGGAGCCCGACGGTTACCTTGACACATTTTTTTCCCTTCGGGGACTCGACCAACGATGGACCAACATTCCAAGCCACGAGGACTACTGCGCCGGCCATCTGATTGAAGCGGCCGTCGCCTACTTTGACGCAACCGGAAAACGAAAACTGCTTGACGTTGCCATCCGCCTGGCAAACCACATCGACTCCACGTTCCGCATGCAAAACCGGTACTGGATCAGTGGCCATGAAGAGATCGAGCTTGCGCTGATCAAGCTCTACAAGACAACCGGCGATGAACGCTATTTGAAACTGGCAGACTGGTATTTGCAGCAGCGTGGGCGCGGCTACACGAACAACACCAGCTGGGGAACGCCGGAGTACTGGCAGGACAATCTCCCCGTCAAACAGCAGAAGGAAATCACCGGACACGCCGTTCGCGCGATGTATCTCTACACCGGAGCGGCGGATGTCGCGTCACTGACGGGCGATGAGGGGTACATGAACGCGATGAAGTCGGTTTGGGAAGATGTTGTACACCGTAACATGTACGTCACCGGCGGAATCGGGTCGGCCGGAGACAACGAGGGCTTCTCGAAGGATTTTGACCTGCCGAACGAAGACGCGTATTGCGAAACCTGCGCGTCGGTCGGCATGGTCTTCTGGAACGAGCGGATGAACTGGCTCACCGGTGAGAGTTTCTACATTGACGTGCTGGAACGGAGTCTCTATAACGCCGCCCTCGACGGGCTCAGCCTCACCGGCGACAAATTTTTCTACGACAACCCGCTCGCGTCCAACGGCCAGCATAAACGCCGCGAATGGTTTGGTACTGCCTGCTGCCCGGCCAATATCGCGCGTCTGGTGGCATCCCTTGGCGGATACATTTACGGCGCGAACGACGATGGGATCTGGGTGAACCTGTTCGTCTCGAGCACGACGAGTGTGAAGGTGGGAAGCACCGACGTTACGCTCGCAACGGAAACCTCTTATCCCATGGATGGTAAGGGGAAGCTCACCGTGAATCCAAAATCGAGAACCAAATTTGCCCTTCATGTTCGTGTGCCCGGCTGGTTGACAAACGATCCTGCCCTGGGGGGACTCTACTCGTATGCGGACAAGAAAGACTTGTCCTTCACCCTGACCGTCAACGGGAAGCCTTTTTCGTATCAAGTTGAAAATGGCTATGCGGTGATCGACCGGCAATGGAAACGCGATGACGTGGTCGGGTGGAGCTTCCCGATGGAAGCGAGACGGATTCTCGCGAGGGACGAAGTAGCCGTGGATCGGGACAGAATCGCCCTGCAACGTGGTCCCCTGGTCTATTGTGTGGAAGGGGCAGACAACGGCGGAGACGTTTGGAATGTGATGCTGGCCCCCGATGCCCCTATCACGGAAAAACAATCTCGGGTCCTGACCGAAAAAGTCGTGGCTCTTCAAACGGAAGTCCTCTCAGCCAAAGCGGCTCCGGACGGCAAGTCCATCCTCCTGGAAAAAAGAACGTTGACGGCCATACCGTACTACCTTTGGGCAAACCGCGGCCCCAATTCCATGCAGGTCTGGCTTCCAACGAAGATCAAGGATGTGAAGATTAATTACAGCTCGAAGTATGAGGATGGGGGGAATTATTAAAGAGAGTTGAAAGTTGTAAGTTGAAAGTTGGAAGGTGGAACAATTGCAGATTACAGACGACAGTTTGCAGTAGACAGACGGCAGACAAGAAAAAGGAGTTGTCATCCCCATATGTTATGGGGATCTGCAGATTGCTAAAGTTGAAGGTTGAAGGTCTAAGTTGAAAGTTGGACGTAGAACAATTGTAGATTATCAATTGTAAATTGCAGATAACTGACAGCTGATTGCTGAACGCTGACCGCTAAAATTGCTATTTACCTCCATTTTATACTAGATTATTGCAATTCAACACCGGCGCCGCACGATACTGATTCTTAACGGTTCCCTCATGAAAATTCTTCAATCAAAGCTCCGGATCCCTGAGGTTACCCTACTCATCCCGTGTATCCTGATTCTTGCCTCGGGCTGCAGTACCAGCAAGCATGTGACGATTCCTCCTCGTCACGGCGAAACGTTCGTTGTCGTATTCCAACCTTCTCATCAGAGCGACACCGGCAAGGATTTCAACGAAGCTGTGGTTTGCAACGGCATCGCAGAAGCCGCCATGGTTGCTTCTCCCGGCAAAGGAAACATCCATAAAGTCTGGAGCTATGACGAGCCGGGTCTCCATCACGCGCGCGAAGGCAGCAATACGAAAATCGATCACACCACCGCCCTCGACAGTCTCGGAAGAATGTCCGGGTATGCGTACGAATTGACTGAATCCAATAAGCTGCAGCCGGATGTGTTTGTGGCAATTCACAACAACGGTGCAACGAATCGGCATGCATGCTGGGGATTCATCCATGAAGGCGACTCACACGAGGAGCAGAATCGAGCGCTTGCCCAGGACTTGATCGACAAGATTTGCACGGAGACCAATCTGGAAAACCGCGGCGTACACGGTGACAGCTCTCCCAACCGGAACGACTATCGGTGCAAAAACACAGGCAAGCTCTCCTTCTACAGTCTCGATGAAAACGTGAACTCCGCTCCGTTTCGCGTCCTGCTGGAAATTGGCGACAACAGGGCGAGCTACGAATTTCTCAACAACCCTCAGAACCAGAAGAAAATCGGCACAGCGATCCGCAAAGTTGTCGACGACTGGTTCGGGGACGCACGATAGGGGCCATGGGTATTCTGCGGGACATGCTTCTGTCGGCGTCGAGGAACGAAAAATTACGCGAATCCCTGCCCCGCTATGCGTTCGTTCGGCGTGCAGTCAAACGTTTCATGCCGGGCGAAGAATTGGAAGATGCCCTGCAGGCGGCGGAAGCGCTCCGGCGCAATGGCCTGACAACCGTGGTGACACGGCTGGGCGAAAACCTTGCGGAGGAAGCAGAAGCGAACAGCGTTGCAGACCATTACCTCGCAGTCCTGGACGCCATCCGAAAGAAGAAGCTCGATTGCCACGTTTCACTCAAGCTGACCCAACTCGGGCTCGATTTCAACAGGTCGCTCTGCGAGAGGCACCTCCTCAAGATCGTCCGCCGTGCACACAAGTTCGGCAATTTCGTCTGGATCGACATGGAAAGCAGCGAGTATGTCGACCGCACAATCAAGATCTTTAGAAAAATCCGGGCCAGGTTTCCCAATGTGGGCGTTTGCCTGCAGTCGTACCTTTTGCGCACCACGTTTGATTTTGACATTCTCCTTCCGGCCGCTTCGTCCATTCGATTGGTGAAAGGAACGTATGCGGAGCCGAAAGATGTGGCGTATTCGTCCAAGCGGGATGTCGACAAGAACTATCTGAACCTCGCCCAGCGGCTGATCAAGTCGGCTCAGGAACATGGATCACAGGCGGGCATTGCGACACACGACCTGAAGCTCATTCGAAAAATCGATGCCTCGATCACAAAGAGTCGTGCGGCGAGAAGTCTCTACGAAATTCAGATGCTCTACGGAATCAAGCGGGAGAAGCAGCTACAACTTGCGCGCGACGGGTATAGGGTTCGGGTGCTCGTCAGCTACGGTTCGTTCTGGTTCCCCTGGTATATGCGTCGGCTTGCGGAACGGCCTGCGAACATATTCTTTGTACTGAAAAATCTGTTTACACGCTGAATTGAACCCGTGGCTGCTCAAGTGGAAAAAGCAACGTTTGGGGCCGGCTGCTTCTGGTGTGTGGAAGCGGTCTTCGAACAGATGAAGGGTGTGCAGTCGGTCGTTGCCGGCTATACGGGCGGGGTCAATGTGAACCCGACCTACGAAGAAGTCTGCACCGGCGGAACCGGCCATGCCGAAGTCGCGCAGATTACGTTCGACCCGTCGGTGGTCAGCTACGAGCATCTGCTGGATATGTTCTGGAAGAGTCACGACCCCACTACGATCGACCGCCAGGGCGCGGATATCGGCACCCAGTACCGTTCTGTGATCTTTTACCACGATGAGAAGCAAAAAGCAGCGGCGCAGAAATCAAAAACCAACGTTCAGAAAAATTTTCGCGACCCCGTAGTTACTGCCATTGAACCACTGAAGCAATTCTACGAGGCGGAAAATTATCACCAGGACTATTTTCGGGTCAACCCGAACGCCCCGTATTGCCAGTTTGTTATCAAACCGAAGCTGAAAAAACTTCACCTGGAGTAACTTGAAAACAACAAGGGGGCTCCCACTAAAAGGCAACGACGATGTCAACGCTTTATGACAAGGAATTCGGTATCAAGGGGGAAAAGAAATACTTTTCGATCGGAGACACGATCGTGCAGGCGGGAGATCCGGCGGTGGGATGGTATATTCTCCTCACGGGTCGCGTTGGAGTATTCAAGAGTGATTTTACCGTGGCAGAAATTGAAAGCCGGGGTACGGTATTTGGAGAACTGGGATGTATTCTGAACGTCCCGAGGACAGCGACACTTCAGGCGCTTGAGCCGACGTCTGTGCTCTACGTGGAAATGAGTTTGGACGAAGTCATCCGGGATCACCCCGGGTTTGCAAAACGTATCCTGGTCAGCCTTGCCGAACGGTTGGCAAAAACGACGGAGGCCTGGTGGGCTTCGATGGAACAAGGCAAAGGAAAATGATCTTCGGAAGCCGGGAGAATCTGAGCTTCCGCAACACCAGCGCAGGAAATTGACATTTCCTGAATATCTCACAACACGTTGACGAGCAACAAAGGAGATCCTCCGGTATGAGAACCGCCAACCCCGCTCTGAACCAAAAGGCGTTCGCAGGATTCGATGCAACCGCCATCGGCGAAGAACGGATGACCCTGCAAGGCACCGTAAATAAAGCCGGAATCATGCTGGTTCTGGTCCTTCTGGGAGCTGTCTATACTTGGAACATCTACTTCACAGCCCCGACGCTTGATGAGGCTGTTGCCCGCTCCTTTCCATGGTTGATCGGCGGACTGATCGGCGGGTTCGTGTTAGGCTTGGTGACGGTGTTCAAGAAGACCTGGTCCGTCGCTACCGCTCCTCTGTATGCGCTCGTCCAGGGACTGTTTCTCGGTGCCATCTCTTCCGTCATGGAAGCGAATTATCCGGGGATTGTCATTCAGGCAGTTGCGCTGACCTTTGGCACGCTGGTGTGTTTACTTGCGGCGTACACGTCGGGACTCATCAAGCCGTCCGAGAACTTCAAGCTCGGTGTCACCGCGGCCACAGGCGCCATCGCCCTCATTTATGTGGCGACGATGATTCTCAGTTTCTTTGGCATTCAAATGCCGTACATTCACGAGGGCAATATCATGGGAATCGCATTCAGCGTCTTTGTTGTCATCGTAGCTGCGCTGAACCTCGTCCTGGATTTCGATTTCATCGAGCAGGGGGCAGAGCAGGGTGCGCCGAAGTACATGGAATGGTATTCCGCATTCGGCCTGATGGTGACGCTGATTTGGCTGTATCTGGAGATCCTGCGACTGCTCGCAAAGTCCCGCGGAAGGAAGTAACGAAGAACAACGAAAAAATGGGACCCGAAAGAAAAAGCCCGACGATTATCCCGGGCTTTTTTGCTGGAGACCTGCCGTTAGAGCAATGTCTTTCGGGTCCAAGAGAATCCGCCTGCCGCATCGGAACCGAGTAACAAGATACAAGAACACCGCCGCAGTCCTTCCCGTTTCGATCATCCTCGCTGCCGGAGATTCAATGTCTTGTCCCGGACAACTTAAGCGGTTTTGGGTATGAATTGTGTAACAGCAAACAACGAGGCCGAAATCTTTGCGGTTATTGGATATTTCTTTCACGCGTGAGGTTGGGGCCCTTCCCTCCCAAACACCATTGTTCCTATTGAACACTCCGAACAGCGATGCTGTGTACAATAGAATTTGTAAAGCTGAATCACACCCTGCTGCTTGCTGACGGAATCAAGCAGAATAGTTCCTTTCAAGAGTTGTTTGTACATTAACCGCGTGATGAAATTCTCTTCCGCCGGTGGAAACGAGCTGTAGATCTGCAACGCTCCCTGTCGAACCTCACGATCCTTGAAAATTCTTGCGTAGAGGAAAGCAATTGGGAGGATTGTGTTGGTGATGATATCGCTTCGGCGTTCAGCGCCGAGCATGGTGATGGTCTTTGTCGTCGGCCGGTCGAAATGGTAATGGCGGCTCCAGAGGCCGGCTGGTTCAACGTCTAGCAGGTCGAGAAGCGCTCTCCTTCGTTCTCTTGCAGGCAGTCCGGATTTGAGCGCCTGAATGATCTTTCGGAAGAGATCTTCCGAGAGAATTTTCTGAATCAGCGACGCCGCAGCGGCAATTCGAACAGTGGGAAAATTGGTCGGCCTGGTGGGGAAGAACCGCCAATCAGTTGCCGCAAGAATTTCTCCGGTGAACGAGCCCAGAAGTTCCTTCCAGGCGCGTGTCAAATGTCCTGCATATCTCCTCGATTCTTCTTCCTGCAATAATCCCTCAAACGGTAACAACCCCGCAACTCCATAGAGAAGTGCTTCAACCGTAACAAGATTTCTATTGACGTAAGGACGGAAAACGTCCAGCGTGGCGCTCCTGGCCAGCTTCACAAACGGTTCGCGGTTCTTGCTGTATCCGAGTCCATCCATCATTCCTTCATACAAAACCTGTTCCCAGAGACTTTTTCTCCGAAGGTTTTGCTGGGTCAGCTCGGGCAGGGGCGGAGGAATGTCGTCAGGATCTCCCTCTTCCGGAGGATCGCCCCAGGTCCGGGGAGTCTCGCGAATGCTCATGAGGTGCCGGTAGGCAAGTTCCCGCAATCGTTCCTCAAAAAGCCGAAGCTTCAGCTCCATGCGCTCGACCGAAAGCCGTCGAAGCCAGGAAAGCAGTACATCCCGTGGTACGGCGTCGTTTACCTTGAAACAGGGGATGGACTCAACAACGCGTGCACGTTCATCGAGGATTGTTTTGTGCCAGATGCGGCGGATCGACTCGGGGAGATGGTGGCCAAGAATGAGGACGGGGATGTGACGGCCACTTTGAACGGTCGTTTGTTCGTCCCCCTCGAGGACGACGTGGAGGATGACGCGATTATACTGCGGGTCGGTGTGATGTTGGTGCTGGAGCCACTCAACGCTCGTTCGATGGATCTCAACGTCGCCGACGAAGATCGTGTCGCCGATTCTGATCCTGGCGTTCAGAAAATCGGGACCGCTCTCAAGGTTAAGTGTGCCAACATGCAGGACGCGGACTGTCTGTCCGTCGGTGGTGCGTAAAGCGTTGCGGTCGAGATACTGCCGGCTCCAGATGTGCCGGAGAAACCTCTCGTGGATATTCTTTGAGCGCCCCCTCATGGCTCTCCGATTTTGGTAAAGAAGAAAATGATTTCAGGCTACCAGTTACGCCCGCTTTCCCAATCTTACAAATTGTAAAACCATAAAGCAAGAAGAAGGATGTTATCTTCAGGAGAAAATTTGTACTTTAGAAACACTCCCAACGTGCAGGAAAAAGCCATGCGTTCTTTCATCCACTCAATCTTTCGGACGACCCCCCTCTTGATTGCGGCAATTCTTGTTCTTGATGCACAAGAGAACGAGAACCGCAAACGTGAAGCAGCAATCGACGTCAGCAGCTTCTTTGACAGCTCCCATCATTGGTACGACATCAAAGATGAAGAGCGGGTTATCGATCCTCTTCCCGGCCAACAACGCTACAAACGCACGGAAATCCGGAAGATCGCCGACAACATCCTTCTCTATCAGAAATCCAGCGGCGGATGGCCCAAGAACTACGACATGTTGGCCATATTGACCGAGGACCAGCGGAAGGCCGTGCTTGGTGCAAAGCAGGAGTTGAACACCACGTTCGATAATGGCGCCACACATTCTCACATCGAATATCTCGCGCGGGCATACGACGCGACAGGCGATGAACGGTATAAAAACGCCTGCCTCAAAGGCCTCGACTTTGTGCTCCAGGCCCAGTATCCGAACGGCGGTTGGCCTCAATTCTATCCGGATACCAGCGGCTATCGCAAGCATATTACCTTCAACGACGGCGCTATGATCGGAATCCTGGAAGTCCTTCACAGAATTTCGCAAAACGAATCCCAGTACGCATTTGTCGACGCAGACAGGCGGGAAAAAATCACCATGGCACTGCAGCGCGGTATCGATTGTGTTCTTCGGTGTCAGATCAAGGAGCATGACACGCTCATGGCCTGGTGCCAGCAGCATGACCACGTTGATTTTCGCCCGATGAGCGCGCGCACGTACGAATTGGCATCCATTTGCGGGCTGGAAACTGCAGAGATAGTCCTGTTTCTTATGAGCCTCGACCATCCATCTAAGGAAATCAAAACTTCCATAGAGTCGGCGGTTAGCTGGTACGAACGTTCGGCAATCAACGGAATCAAGGTTGAAGAAGTCGCCGCGCCGAAGGAAAAATTCATCTATCACACCGTCAGCTTCGACCGGGTGGTTGTGCAGGACCCGTCGGCTCCGCGCATTTGGGCAAGGTTCTACGAGCTGGAAACAAAACGTCCGTTGTTCTGCAATCGGGATGGGAAACCGGTGTATTCACTCAAAGAAGTGGAACGGGAACGAAGGACCGGCTACGGGTGGTACACGTACGAACCCGAAAAGGTCTTAAAAAGCTATCCTGAGTGGAAAAAAAAGTGGAATCCGTGAGTTGAAGAAGGGGGGGGGTGAACTATCGTTCTGCAAAGAGTTTGTCTTGATATTTCCTTATCTCATCCCGCAGCTTCGTTGCCTCGTTCCGCGCTGCACTGGCAAAATCCTTCCCTTTTGATGCATAAAGAATACTTCTGCTCGCATTGATCACACCCAAGAGACCATTCCTGTCGCATCCCCACTGAATTGCGGATTGAAGATCCCCGCCCTGTTTGCCGACGCCGGGGATGAGAAACGGCAATCCGGGAGCAAGCTTCCGTATTCTCCGAAGATCTTTCGAATGCGTCGCTCCAACCACGAGGCCGATGTTCTTTTTCGAATTCCACTTTGACGCTGCCCGAACCACGGCCTCAAACAATGGTCTTGTCCCGGTTTTCAATCTCTGGAAATCCTTGGAGCCCGGGTTTGATGTGAGCGCAAGGATAAATGCGCCCCGCGACTCGTCCCGGATGAAAGGTTCAACGGAATCGAACCCCATGAAAGGATTGACGGTGACTGCGTCGAAGTACAATTCATCGAAGAGAGATCGTGCATATTGTTCCGAAGTATTGCCGATATCGCCGCGCTTGCCGTCGCCGATGGATATCAGATCTTTCGAAATCAGACGGAGGGTCTCCCGCATCGCTTTCCATCCGGCTTCCCCCAAGGCTTCATAGAACGCGAGGTTGAGCTTGTAGCCGCAAACAAGGTCTGCGGTTGCTTCGATCATTCGCTTGTTAAACTCAAGAACGCCCCTCGCGTCGCGCCGCAGAGAGGTTGGGAGTTGCTCGACATCCGTGTCGAGTCCAACGCAAAGGAGGGAATCTGTTCGACGCTGGGTTTCGCGAAGGCGTTGGGTGAAGTTCATGTGGTGCGTGCTGTCCGAATACCCATGATTGAAATCATGGGTTACCTGTCAATCCCATGGTTCGGTCCAATCCTTTTTTTGATCTGCCGTCTGCTATCTGTCATCTGCCTGCTGTTATCTGAAATTCTTCCACATCATCGACTCCACGGGCTTGACGGTACGCTTTCTGTATTTTGCGCTCTTCTTCCTGGAATATGGAACTTCCACTTCGCCGGAAACGACAAAGTAGAGAAGCTGGCCAATCGGCATGCCCGCATACACCCGCACCGGTTGGCGGACGGAAATCTCCAGAGTCCAGGTATTGCAGAATCCAACGTCACCCTTGCCGGCAGTTGCGTGAATGTCAATCCCGAGCCGGCCGATGCTGCTTTTGCCTTCAAGAAAAGGCACGTGCGCGTGAGTTTCGGTGTACTCTTCGGTGACGCCGAGATACAGCTTGCTCGGCACAAGGATGAGCCCTTCTTTCGGGATCGTGAAGTAATGAACGCTGTTGTGTTTCTTGCAGTCCAGGATTTCTTCATCGTACATCGCGAGCCAGGCACCGAGATGCACATCGTAACTGTTCGAGCCGAGGAACTTCCTGTCGAACGGCTTGATGACGATCGTGCCGCGTTTCATTTCGCTGAGGATTTGTTTGTCGGACAGGATCATAGGCCTCTGCTAAAGAGATGAAACAATGACTTCACCGATCAGCATCAGGAAGACAACGAGTGAGACAGCGACGAACCTCCAGTCCTTTTCGGCAGCAAAACCGGTCAACGCGGCAAAGACCCGGACAATGGGCGTCAGCATCAGACAAACAAGACCCAGATACATGAGCGTTGAAGGCTCCAGTGGATTTGCCAGGAAGTGCAAGAAAAGGCCCCAAAGTGTCGGATTAGCCGTGGGTGACAGGTAGGACGACGGCTGCAGAGCTGCCAGCACAAGGCCGAGAATCATGAGCCCGGAACTTCCCCACACACCCCAGCGAAGCATCTTGCTTGTCCATCGCTCTACAAGTTCCATATCCGGCTTGATGTAGTTCATGACGATCAACGGAAGAACATTCTTACTGCAATCAGGAAAAGCACTCCAGCGAAGATCCAGTTTAAGTGAGTAGGATGAATTCTCCGGTTGATGTAGACGCCGAACATGGAGCCTGTCAGAACACCAAGAGATGCCGATGCAGCAATCTGCGGATTGAGGTGCCCGTGTGCGAAATAGATGAACGCGCTCGCTGCCGCCGTCACCCCGATCATGAAATTGCTCGTTGCCGTTGCCGCTTTGATCGGAACGCCGGAAATGAGATGCATTGCCGGAACTTTGAAAATGCCTCCGCCCACACCCAGGAGTCCGGAAATGTTGCCCGCGAGAACTGACACGGCCAGGGCTCCGGGCATTCGATGGACCGAGTAGGTCACTGTCGTGCCGCTGGCCGTATCCGGAAATTCTGCCCGGAACCTTCCGTCGGTGCGATAGGACTGCTTGTTGTTTCCCTGCCGCAGGTTTCGAATCATCAGAACCGCCACAACAAGCAAGAGGGACGCAAAGATCTTTGTGAGAACGCTTCCACTGAGATAATTTGCCGTGACTCCGCCGAGAATTGCCCCCGCAACGGTGGCAATTTCAAGCGTCATACCGAGCCGAATGTTGACTGTTCCGCGCTCAAGATTCAACGCCGCACCGGCACTTGAGGTTGCAATGACGGCAATGATGCTCGTCGCAATCGCCTGGTGCATCGGGAGTCCGACAACGAGAACGAGGAATGGAATGAGGAAGACGCCGCCGCCGATTCCGAGCATCGCACCGACCGTGCCCGTCATGATCCCGATTCCGTACAGAAGAGCTGTGCTGGCTAACGACATTCTGGAAGGTATCCGCGAAAAACTGAGTAACGCATTATACGGCAAAGAGAGGTGAGTTACAAATTATGGAACGCGGAACAGACTACGCCCGATGGAGTGTGATGAGCGTGATCTCGGGCGGGATGAAACGAACGGGCGCGCCGACAACCCCGACGCCAACATTGACGTACAGCTGCTTTCCATCTTCGATGTAAAGCCCCTTTGCATACTTGTGTACGAGGTAGACGGGATTGAGTTTGATTCCCCAAAATTCAATTCCCACCTGACCGCCGTGCGTATGTCCGGAAAGCGTCAGATCGATGTCCGCATCTCTTGCCTGCGTGAAGAAATCAGGACGGTGGGAAAGAAGGATTTTGAAACTCTCGTGGTCGAGCCCGCCCACGGCTTCGTCAAGTCGGGAAAAATTGCCGAGGCCTCTTCCTGCATCATCGATGCCGACAAGCGAGAGCTTGTCTCCGTTGACCATAAGCGTGCGATGCGCATTATTGAGCATCACCGTGCCGGCTCCTTCAAGCGCGGCGGACACCTTCTCTGCCGTCGCAAAATGATCATGATTGCCGAGGCAGCCAAAGACGCCATACTCCGATTTGAGGAGTTTCATGGCGTGTATCATCGATGGAATTTGCACATCCGCATTGTCGACATGGTCTCCCGTCAGCGCGATAAGATTGGGGTGCAGGCCGTTCGTAAGTTCGACAATTTCCATCATGTCGCTTTCAGTCATATAGATGCCCGCATGGACGTCGCTGACCTGGGCGATGGTGAATCCGTCGAGTCCCGGCGGGAGCTTTTTGAAGTACAACGGAAGTCGGACAATCCTGTAGTCATGAGTGTTGAAGATCGAACTGAAAATCGGCGTGCCCAGTGACGCCGCGATTGCGCCGGCTCCGCCAAGCTGGAGGAATTTCCGCCGGCTCTCGCTCATTGCGTCCGGTGCATCCGTTTCAACGGTCGTCGATTCGGCCTCGCCCAATCGCCGGAGCAGCACTCCTCCCCGACGAACCCAGAAGAGCGACAGTCGAACAATATCCCGGATTGCGATGATGAGAAACCCGCAAACGATGGAAGCGAAAAAGATTCCCGAGGGGTAGATCAACAAGTATTGTACGAGAGGATTGTCGTACAACGGAAAAGTTCGAATCGCGAACTGGCCGAGGACGAGAATATTTCCCAGCAGGAGAACGATCAGCGCTCCGTTCCGGAATTTCCTGGTGCGTGCAGCGTGAAATGCCAGACGTGCCCAAATTCGGTAGGCCCGGTACACGTAGTACTGCATCCCGCCGAAAAGCGCGAGAATAATCACAAAGAAGAGCAGGAACGACGCAACTCCGGTCATCGGTTTATGAATCTGTTTTGGATTTCAGGAAACAGGAAACCTCCGGAGAGCACTCAGTAACTCTTCCGGTTGGCGTAGAAATTCATCAACAAGCCGACCATGGACATGTTGGCCACCAGCGCAGACCCGCCATAGCTGAGAAAGGGCAGGGGAATGCCAATCACCGGCATCAATCCCATGGACATGCCGACGTTGACAAGAACGTGGGTGACGAGGATCCCCGAGATGCCGACCGCTGCAATGCTGCCAAACTTGTTTCTTGAGATACCTGCGATCTTGATACTGTGCAATAACAGTGCTGCAAAGAAAGCCAGGACAATGGATGAACCGAGGAATCCAAACTCCTCGCCCGGAACACAAAAAATGAAATCCGTCCACTGTTCCGGGATGTAGTTCAATTGTGTCTGCGTGCCGTGAAGATAACCCTTGCCGAGGAAGCCCCCGGAGCCAATAGCGATCTTTGACTGAACGACATTATAACCGGCTCCCAACGGGTCTGCATCGGGATTGATGAACGTCGCGATCCTTTTCTGCTGGTAGGGGGCCATCCGGTCAAAAATTATCTGAACGCTCAGGCCGACAGCAAGCGCCACGCCGAACGCCACCGCGGCGGCGAAGCGGTTCTGTCGGAAATAATAGAGCAAGGCCCCGCTCACGACGACGGCAAGAAGAAACCATGCCGTGCCGAACAGCGCTCCTGCCGCGACCATGATCGGTACCAGGATGGCAAGAAGAATAAAATTTGAAGCCCCTGCCCAATAAAGGATGGGAAGCAGTGCCGCAAAAAATACGATGGTTGTTCCAAGATCAGGCTGGGCAAGGACGAGTCCCATTGGAATGAAAAAAATGGCCAGGCCGACAAAGAAATCCTTGAGGTTGGAAATCGACACCGTCGTCCTTGCAAAGTATGCGGCTGCCGCCAGAACGGTAGCAACCTTTGCGAACTCTGACGGCTGTCCCCCGAACGCGAACCAGCTCTTCGAACCCTTGACGGTACTCCCGGCAAAGAGAACGACCGCAAGGATCGCAATCGAGACGATATAGATCGGGAGGGAGAGACGCTGCACGGTCTTCAACGGCATGAAGGCCGCGACAAGCATGGCGAAAAACCCGACTCCGGCCCACATCGCTTGCCGCTTGAAATTCAGAGCGTTATTAATGTCGAACGTTGCACTGTAGATCGAGAGCAATCCGACCGCCACAAGGCCGATACAAAGGAGGAACGATTTGAAATCGAAATATTCCTTCACAAAGCTCAGGAACCGGTTGTTCATTGCTTGATCGCCTCCGTGAGCTTGAGTACGGAATCCTTTTTTGCCGGTTCCGGCGGGGGAGGAATATAGATCCGCCGGCGGACCTGCCCGAAGAGGTATTTTTCGATGACGGCTCCGGCGATCGGTGCAGCACGCGTTCCGCCGTAGCCTGCGTTCTCGAGCATGACGGCAATGGCGATCTTTGGCGTGTCGACAGGAGCGAAACCGATGTACCACGAATGGGAAAGTCCATGGGGGTTTTCCGCGGTACCGGTTTTCCCTGCAGACACCACACCCGGAATCCGTGCCATGCTTCCGGTCCCTCCGGGCTCCTCGACGCAACGCCGCATTCCCTCGCGAACCAGGTCGAGATACTTGCGGTCAATGCCAACCGGCGAAGACCGGTGGTCGATTTCGTGCAGCGTGTTGATCCGCTTGTTGCGGATGAAATTCACGGCGTGCGGCTGCACCAATGTTCCGTGGTTTGCCAGCGCCGCGGCATAGCGGGCCATCTGCAGTGGTGAGACCCCGAGCTCGCCTTGCCCAATGCCGAGACTCACGAGATTTCCCTGGGTCCACTTTCCTTTGCCATACACGCGGTTGTAGTAATCATCAGAAGGGACAAGTCCCGCGGTTTCTTCGCCGATGTCAATTCCAGCCGGATCGCCAAAGCCAAACTTGTGGGCATATTCATTGTATTTCGCGAGGCCGATCTTGAGCACCAACTGGTAGTAGAAGACATTGCAGGATTTCTGAATGGATTCAACGACATTCACGGAACCATGGACATGTTCGTCTTTAAACACCCGGTTGCCAAATCGATACGCTCCGTAACATGTGATCCGGAAGCTTTCGTCGAGGATGCCCTCCTCCAGCGCCGTCGAGGCGAGCATCATCTTGAAGGTCGAGCCGGGTGCGTATTTTGTCATGGTAGCTCGGTTGAACAACGGCTTGTCGGGGTCTGTGTTCAGCTTGGTCCAGATGTCTGAGGGAGTAACGCCGCTGAGAATGGACGGATCAAAATCCGGCTTGCTCACGAGTGCAAGGACGCTGCCGTCGTTTGGGTCGAGCGCGACCAACGCTCCGCGATACTGCGTCATGAGCGATTCCGCGTATGCCTGCACGTCAATATCGACGCCCAGGATAAGGTCGAATCCTTCCTTGGGAATGATGTCCCGCTTTCCGCCTTCCAGTGGGCCGCTCAGCTGCCCCTTCGAATTGACGGAGATAAACTCGTAGCCCTTCTCGCCCCGAAGGAAGGTCTCATAGCTTGCTTCAAGTCCGGCTGACCCGATGATGTCACCTTGTTGGTACACCGTACCGAACCGCGCAAGCTGCGCATCCGTGATTTCCCTGCAGTAGCCAAGGAGGTGCGTGGCCCGGGCTTTTGTGGAGTACACACGCTTCGATTCAACCTCGTAGTTCACTCCCGGAAGTACATAGAGGTGTTCTTCGATCGAGGAGAGAGTCTTGAAGTCGACATCGCGCCGGATTTTGACGGGAGAGAACCGCGAATAGGCGCGGCCCTTTGCAAGACGATCACGGATCAACTGGGGGTCGACCTGAAGAAGAGAGCCGAGATATCCCGTATTGCTCGTGTCGAATTCAGAGGGCGTGACCGTCACGGAATAAAATGGGCCGACATCAACGACCAGCTTGCCGTTCCGGTCGTACACGTACCCCCGGAGCGGCTCCTTGATGATGGCCCGGGCGCTGTTCTTTTCAGATTCCTTGCCAAGCTCGGTGTGATACAGGAGCTGCAATTGATAGAGCCGGCCGAACAGGATTCCGAAGACGACAAAAATCGATGTCGTCAACACCATCCTTCGTGCAGGCGTACCGAATTCTTCGCCGCCGATCATTGCGCCCACGATGTGCTGTATTTTTGGGAGTATGCAAACATGGGAAGTACGCTGATAACGCCGGTGTAGAGCGTGCTCCCGGCCGCGAGTTGGATCATCGTTGCAAACATCGGACCTTCTGAACCCTGAAGAAAGATCGTGAAGAAAAGAATGTCGTGGATCAACGAGCAGAGCACAACCATAAACACGTACCGGTATGAGCCGAGAGTCTGCGTCGTCGTGTTTTCATTGAAGAAGTATCCCGCCACAAAACACGCAACCGTTTTGGACAAGGCCGCAAGCCCGAAGAACTTTGTTGCCGCGGCGTCCTGGAGCAGGCCAACGGCAAATCCTGTGACGGTGACCTCCATCTGTCCCCGCCGCAGCGCAAGGATTACGAGCCACGGAAGGAACAGGTCGGGGAGATATCCGGCCAGGGCAATGTAGGGCACAAACGTCGTCTGGAGAAGCAGAAGGACGATCGCGATCAGGGCTGAACGGAGGTAGCGTTCCATTGGTTATTTCTCGGCCTCCCCGGTGGCAGATTCTTCGAGGGTGTCGCGCTCAGCGTTCGGAGTATACTGAAGGACGAATACTTCTTCAAGTTTCACAAAGTCCACGCCCGGGACGACCATGACAGTTTTGAACAGGGTGGACGGGTAGACCTCAACCTCGGTAACAAGTCCAATCTTGATGTCGGGAGGGAACGCGCTGCTGTACTCGGAGGTGATGACCACATCCCCCTTTTCGACGTCGAGTGTTTTTGGGATGTTTTTGAGAAACAACGACCTACCGTCCCAGGCAATGATGCCGTCGACGCGACTTCGCTGAACTTTTGCACTGGCCCGGAAGTCCGTGTTTAACACGATGTTGACGACGGAATAATTCCGGCTTGCGTCCGTCACAATGCCGACAAGCCCTCCGTCCCCCAGAACGGGCATGTGCGGGAGAACGCCGTCGCTCGTTCCCACATTGAGAGTCAGGGTATTGCGGAGATGCGTGAGACTCTTGCCGACAACTCTTGCCCCGACAAGATTGAACCGGGAGCGTTCTTTGAGGGCCAGCAATTGGCGCAGCCGGACATTTTCAAGCTTTGCCTCGCGCAGTTGGTATGCTTCGTCTGCGAGCTCTACATTGAGCCTGCGGAGAATCTCGTTCTCGCCGTGGAGCCCGACATACCGCGGGAGGAACATGAGCCGGTCGCCGACGAATCCAAACACCACCGTCGAAATCGTGCGGACACGCTTCACCTGCGGGTTGTCGTTCAGTGCAAGGAGGACGAGGGAGAGGATGATAAGAAGGGTGAGAACAAGATACTCTTTAAAGGTGAAGAAGATATCGTAGAGCCGTTGAAGCATCGTCAGTCAAAGAATAAAGGAGGGAAGCTGAGGAGTATGATGAATCAATGGCAAGAAAAGCTCAAAGGCCAAGGTGGAGTAAATGCCAAAGCTCAAATATCAAACAAATTCCAAAATCCCAAATCTCAAATTCTAAACTTTAAACTCTGAACCGTCGTCAGTCAAAAGGTGGAGTAAATGCCAAAGCTCAAATATCAAACAAATCTCAAACTCTAAACTTTGAACTGCTTCTTAATACCTCCTGCTCCTCAACAACACCTTCGAATAATGTTCCAGGTTCTCCAGCACTTTTCCTGTTCCACGCACAACGGCCAAAAGAGGATCTTCCGCAACGTGTACCGGAAGATTCGTTTCCAGCCGGAGTCGTTCGTCAAGTCCTTTCAGGAGCGCGCCTCCGCCCGTGAGCATGATCCCACGGTCAAGGATATCCGCGGAAAGCTCGGGCGGCGTACGTTCGAGCGTTATCTTCACTCCTTCAACAATTTGCGCGATCGGCTCGTTCAGCGCTTCCCGGATTTCAACGGAACTGACCTCGGTCGTTTTCGGAACGCCGTTGACGAGGTCGCGGCCCTTTACCTGAATCGTGATCTCCTCTTTGAGGGGCATGGCGGATCCAACCTCACACTTGATGGCCTCTGACGTTCGTTCTCCAATCAGGATGTTGTGATTACGCTTGAAGAATTGAATGATGGCATTGTTCATTTCGTCACCCGCCACGCGACGGGATTCTTCGTTGACAATTCCCGAGAGGGCGATAACTGCAATCTCCGTCGTGCCTCCGCCGATATCGACAATCATGTTTCCGACCGGAGCGTCGACATCAAGATTAACACCGATGGCCGCTGCCATGGGCTCCGCCAGAAGATGAACTTCCTTTGCGCCCGCATGTTCCGCAGAATCGCGGACAGCGCGTTTTTCCACCTCTGTGATTCCCGACGGCACCGAAACGACGATCCGCCGGCTCGGAACCCAGCCGATGCTGATCTTTTTGATGAATTCGCGCAACATGCCCTCGGCGATCTCGAAGTCGGCAATGACACCGTCCTTCATTGGCCGGATCGTCCGTACATCCTTGTGTGTTCTCCCCAGCATCTCCTTCGCCTCGTTCCCGATGGCAATGATGCGCTTGGTGTTCCTGTCAAACGCAACGATCGAGGGCTCGTTGAGAATGATCCCCTTGCCCTTCATCCAGATAACGGTGTTGGCGGTGCCCAGATCAATGGCAAGGTCTGCAGAGAAGAACGAAAGAAGGCCCATGGATGAGTGCTATGTGCTGAGAGTGAGGGATGAGAAAATTAGGGTCAAGAATACAGAATTCAGAATACAGAATTAAGAAACTCGAAACAAGAAACCCGAAACCTATTCATCCAAGTACTTAACTGAAAACTGACCGCTGACAGCTGATTGCTTCCTAATGTCTAAAATGCCTGATACCTGTAAACACCATGGCGATGCCGTGCTCGTTCGCCGCCTTGATGACCTCTTCGTCGCGGACCGATCCGCCCGGCTCAATCACTGCTGCAGCTCCGACACGGACGGCCTCCAAAAGACCGTCTGCGAAAGGGAAGAACGCGTCGGAGGCGACGGCGCATCCTTTGAGATCAAGACCCGCCTCAGCCGCCTTTTGTGCGGCAATCTTCGATGAGTCGACCCGGGACATTTGTCCCGCCCCGATGCCGAGCGTGCGGTCGACCCCGGCGTAGACAATGGCGTTGGACTTTACATGCTTGGCAACGCGCCACGCGAAGAGCATTGCATCAAATTCCTCATCCGTTGGCTTCCGTTGTGTGACGACCCGCAAATCTTCTTTGCGCATTCTATGCTGGTCGGGGTCTTGCACAAGCACGCCGCCGCTGACGCGGCGGATGTCCGGCTCCCGAAGCGTGCGGAGATTTACCGACTGCTGCATGATGCGCCGGTCTTTCTTCCGTGTGAGGAATTCCATCACTTTTGGCTCAAAATCGGGGGCAATAATGACTTCCGTAAAGATTTCGTTGATGACCTCGGCGGTGGTGAGGTCCAACGGCCTGTTGACGCAGACAATTCCTCCGAAGGCGGATTTCGAATCCGTCGCAAGCGCCTTCCGGTATGCATCCACCAGAGAGGTCCCGGTTGCAACACCGCACGGATTATTGTGCTTGACGATGACAACCGCCGGCTCGTTGAACTCTGCTGAAAGCAACGCCGCGGCGTTCATGTCCAGAATATTGTTGTACGAAAGCTCCTTGCCGTGCAGCTTTTTGAAATACTCGTCAAACCTTCCGTAGAGCGCTCCCGCCTGATGGGGATTTTCACCGTAGCGGAGGTTCTGCGATTTGCGGAACGAGATCGTGACCGATTCCGGCAGCTCGGGCTGGCGTGACTGACTTGCGAGGTACGACGCAATCACCGAGTCGTAGTGCGCCGTATGCTGGAAAGCAGCACGTGCAAGCTCGAAGCGCGTCTGCGTGGTGATAGCGCCGTCATGCTCACGGAGCTCTTCGAGCACAACGCCGTACAAAGCCGGGCTTACAAGAACCGCGGTGTGTCGAAAATTCTTTGCCGCCGCCCGGACCATCGCGGGTCCGCCGATATCGATCTGTTCGAGTGCCGTGTCGAGCCGAACGTCTTCGCTTGCCACCGTCTGCTCGAACGGATACAGGTTGACGACGACCAGGTCGATCGGTTCGATGTGGTGTTCCTGAAGCTGGTTCCGATGGAGTGGATTGTCCATGACGGCGAGGATGCCCGCGTGGATATTCGGATGGAGGGTCTTCACGCGGCCGTCGAGAATTTCCGGAAACCCGGTTACCTCGGACACCGATGTGACGTGAACACCCGCTTCCTTCAATGTGTTGTACGTCCCGCCCGTGGAAATTATTTCCACCCCGAACTCTTTCAGTCCGTTGGCAAGCTCGACGATCCCCTTCTTGTCCGAAACGCTGATGAGGGCACGCTTGACCTTCAGCAACACCTCTTTCTTGGGCGGACTGCTCTGGGATTTTGTGGGATTCAGGGAGAGGATGTTACCCAAACCTTTCGTCCTTCAATATGAATTCTCTTTTCTGCGAATGCCTTCAGAGCCCGGGGATAGATTTCATGTTCCACCGTAAGCACTTTTGTCGCAAGGGAATCGGGCGTTTCGTCGTCGGAAATCGCAACCGTCTGCTGCATGACGATCGGACCCCGGTCGTACTCTTCGTCCACGATGTGCACAGTTGCACCCGAGACTTTTGCTCCGGACTCAAGGACGGCTTCGTGAACCCGATGGCCGTACATTCCCGGTCCGCCGAACGCCGGAAGAAGTGCGGGATGAATGTTGACGATGTGGTTGCGATACTGTCGCACGACCCGGGAGGGAACCCTCTTAAGATATCCTGCCAGAGCAATGAGTTCCACCTGGTGGTTGCGCAGAAGGTCGAGCAGTTCTTGCGCGAACGCATCTTCGGAAGAAAACTTCGTCTGGCTGATCTGTACCGCAGGAATGTTTTGAGCTCGCGCAATCTCAGACGCACCGGCATCGGACTTGTTGGAGATCAAGACCGTGACATGTGCCGGAAGGTATCCTTGATGAATTGCGTTGAGAATTGCCTGGAAATTCGATCCGCGTCCCGACGCGAAAACGGCTATGTTCATTCAGGAAAACAAGCGGTAATCGGACGTGTGAATGTAGTGAGAAGTTGAGGGAGAATCAAATAATCCGACACTCTTTCCGGGTCCGGCATTCTTCTTGAATCTGGGTCTACTATTAAGGATATTGCCCACCGCTGTCAATCGGCCCAAGGCGGGTTTCACCATGCGGACGAGACCTTTCACGATTGCGTAAATCCACGCGGAGGATTCATGAAGTTCTGTACCCTGCTTCTTTTTGCCCCACTCTCTCTTCTCTTCTCCCAACCCGATACGAAGACCAGGGAATGGGAAACAAAGTTCCGGTCGATTCCCAGCCAGGACAAGCTTCGGGAGAACATGCAACGTCTTTCAGCCCGGCCCCACCACGTTGGGTCTGCTTATGACAAGGAGAACGCCGAGTGGATTCTCTCCAAGTTCAAGGAGTACGGTTTGGACGCGCACATCGAAAGCTTCGACGTCCTGTTCCCGACTCCGAAAGAACGAGTGGTTGAACTTGTCGAACCGGAGAAATTTGCGGCAGGTCTCGCTGAACCAAATGAACCTGTGGATCCGACATCCGGCCAATCCAACGAACAGCTCCCATCGTACAACGCTTACTCCGCGGATGGTGACGTTACGGCTCCACTCGTGTACGTGAACTATGGAATTCCGGACGACTATGAACGCCTGGAACGGCTTGGAATCTCGGTGAAAGGCGCAATCGTCATCGCCCGGTACGGAGCATCGTGGCGTGGAATAAAACCAAAGGTTGCAGCGGAAAAAGGGGCTGTGGGTTGCATTATTTACTCCGATCCACACGAGGACGGGTATTTTCAGGGAGACGTTTTTCCGAGCGGTCCGTACCGCAATAAAAACGGAGTCCAACGGGGTAGCGTGATGGATATGCCGATTTACGCAGGTGATCCTCTGACGCCCGGGGTCGGCTCAACACCGAAAGCAAAACGGCTGGCATTGAAGGATGTAGAGGTGTTTACGAAAATCCCCGTTCTGCCGATCTCCTACGGGGATGCCCAGCCGCTCCTCGCGGCACTGGCGGGTCCCGTCGCACCGGATTCCTGGAGAGGCTCGCTGCCGATCACCTACCATATCGGTCCAGGACCAGCGAAAGTACACCTGAAAGTGAAGGCAAACTGGGATACGAAACGAATCTACGACGTGATCGGGACGATTCCGGGCTCGACGTATCCGGATGAGTGGGTTGTCCGCGGGAATCACCATGACGCATGGGTCAATGGAGCCGAGGACCCGACCTCCGGAATGGTTTCCGTGCTCGAAGAAGCACGCGCCCTCGGCGAACTGGTGAAACAGGGATGGAAGCCAAAGCGCACGATCGTCTATTGTGCGTGGGATGGAGAAGAGGAAGGACTTCTCGGCTCGACAGAATGGGCCGAAGCGCACGCGGATGAGTTGAGCCAAAAAGCAGCCATCTACATCAACAGCGATTCAAACGGAAGAGGGTATCTCGGCGTGTCAGGGTCCCACATTCTGGAAAAATTCGTGAACAGCGTCGCCCGCGATATCGAGGATCCCGAAAAAAAAATCTCCGTGTGGAAACGTCTGCAACTGGCGAGGATTTCCAATGCACGGACACCCGAGGACAGAACCGAAATCCGTCAGCGGCCCGACCTGCGAATCGGGGCGCTCGGTTCAGGATCCGACTACACAGTGTTCCTCGACCATCTCGGCATTCCGTCACTGAACCTCGGATACGGAGGTGAGGACGGCGGCGGAATCTACCATTCGATCTACGATGACTTCTACTGGTTCACGAAGTTCTCCGATTCGGATTTTTCCTATGGTCGCGCGCTCGCGCAAACAGCCGGGACAACTGTGATTCGTATTGCCGACGCCGACCTCCTTCCATTCGAGTTTTCAAATTTCTCGGAGACTGTCCGGAAGTATCGGGATGAGTTGAAGAAGCTACTCAAAGACCGACAGGATCAGGTGAAGGAAAAGAACAAAGAGATTAGTGAAGGGGTCTTTAGCGCAACGGCCGATCCGAAAGAGACATTTGTACCCCCAAGTGAAGAGGAAGTGCCTCCCCATCTGAATTTCGCTCCCCTCGATAACGCCGTTGAAACCCTGCAGAAGAGCGCGGAACACTACGAAAAAGCGCTTTCCCACAGCGAGAAATCCCCCCTTCCGGGATCGATCAACGGAACGCTCATGCAGACAGAACGGAAACTTGTCCACAAAGACGGCTTGCCGGGACGACCTTGGTTCAAACATCTGGTTTATGCTCCCGGACTCTACACCGGATACGGCGTGAAAACCATCCCGGGAGTGCGCGAAGCCATTGAACAGAAGAAATGGAAGGAAGCCGAGCAGGAGATCATCCGGGCGGCAAGCGTTTTGACGGACGAGGCCTCCGTGATCGAATCTGCTGCTGCAGAGCTTGAGAAAACCCGCTAACGTGAAACACTCGTCTGCTTGAAGGAGGAACCATGAAACTCCGAACCCTGGTGCTCATCATCATCGCCCTTCCAACCCTGTGCTTTGCCCAACTCACAGCCATCAAATGCGGTCGGCTGATTGACGGCAAATCTGATAGAGCAGTCGAAGGCGCCGTTATTGTGGTGGAGGGAGGCAAGATCAAGGAGGTGGGGAAGAATGTGAAAATCCCGGATGGCGCCGCGGTGATTGACCTGTCCGGATCCACGGTTCTCCCGGGGCTCATCGATGCCCATACGCATGTGCTGCTCCAGGGAGACATCACGTCGGAGGATTACGACGTCCAGCTTCTGAAAGAATCCATCCCGTACCGAACGCTTCGGGCCAGTGTCGCCTGCCGGACGGCACTGATGAATGGATTTACGACCATCCGGGATCTCGAAACGGAAGGAGCAATGTACGCTGACGTCGATCTGAAGAAAGCAATCAACAATGGTGTCATTGTCGGGCCGCGCATGTTTGTTGCGACTCGCGCCATCAACGCGACTGGCCGCTACGGCCTGAGTAATCGGGAATATGCGTGGGAGCTCCATATGCCCAAGGGAGTTCAGGAAATCACCGGAGCGGACGAAGCCCGGCGCGCAGTGCGGGAGCAGGCGTCCTACGGAGCGGATTGGATCAAGATCTATGCGGACCAAAGCTACTACCAAACGGCTGACGGCGCGTTCCACAGTATTTCGAATTTCTCGACGGATGAAATCAACGCAATCGGCGAACAGGCGCGCATGCTTCGGAAAAAACTGGCTGCCCATGCAGTCACACGGGATGGCATTATTCCAGCGATCAACGCGGGTGCAAGCTCCATCGAACACGGCTTTGCGATGGATGACGAATGCATCAAGTTGATGGTGCAAAAAGGCGTGTACTGGTGTCCAACGATCTACGTGAACGTCTATGTTGCAGAGGGGCGCGCTGCGGCAGGAAATCCAATCAATAAGACCATGCAGGAAGGCCTTCCTGAGGTTTTCAACAAGGCACTGAAAGCGGGCGTCAAGATTGCGTTTGGAACAGACGCCGGTGGATTTGACTGGAAGGAAAACGAGGCGAAGGAGTTTTCATACATGGTGAGATGGGGGATGACGCCTATGCAGGCAATCAAATCAGCAACCGCAGTCGCTGCCCAACTCCTTGACATGGATGGAAAAATTGGCGAGATCTCACCGGGTGCTTATGCGGACATTGTTGCGGTCAACGGCGACCCGTTGAAGGATATTAGTGTTTTGGAAAAGATTGGATTTGTGATGAAGGAAGGGAAGGTTTATAGAAAAGAATGATGGAATGGTGGAATATTGGAATGATGGAATGGGAATACAGGAGTCAGATGGAAAGGAAGAAGTGAGAAGTGAAAGGTGAGAAGTGTAAATCAATGAAGCAAAAAGTCAATGAGCCAATGAGTCCGTCGCTCCCAGGCACCGACGCTCCGTCGCACTCCATTCCCCTCCACACCCCCGCTCCCCTGCATCCTCTTTCACCCTCTCTTCTCCATCATCTCCACTACCGCACTGAACTTTCTCTCATAAAGATCTTTCGTAACCCGAAGATCTTCTTCTGTCAGTTGAACAATCTTCGCTGTGTTCTGCTCTGCTTGTTGGGGAGTTCTGATTCCCGGAATGATCGTCGAGACCCCCGGAATGCTTGCGCAATAGCTTAGTGCGAGCGAAGTCTTTGTCAAGCCATGCCGGGATTCAACGGGAGCCAATTCTTCGAGCCCGTTCAGAACTTCACGAATGATCTCCGACGTGAGCCGGAATGATCGATGATCGTTGGGGGGAAATGAGGTCCCCGGCGTAATCTTTCCCGTCAAGAGTCCGAACTGCAAAGGCATCCGGGCAATGATTCCGTATCCTTTCGCAGAGGCGGTCTTGACAAGCGGAAGAGCGCGCTGATTGATAATGTTCAGGACAAGCTGGAATCCGTGGCCAAGGTTTCTGCTCATCAGAAACTCGGCTTCCGCTTCGGGATGAAACGTGTTGAGAGATAGACCCCAGTGCCGCACCTTTCCTTCCCGACGGAGCTTCTCCATGGCTTCGACGCACTCGCCTTGCTCGAAGTGAGGTATTCTGGCGGAATGAAGCTGGTAGAGATCGATCTGATCCCTGCGGAGCCGGCGAAGGCTGCGTTCACATGCACGGAGGATGTGTTTCTTGGAATAGTCGAGAACGATCGCACCCTGGTCGTCCAGACGATGCCCGACTTTCGTCGCGACAACTACCCTGGCGTTATTTCCAAACACCCTCCCGATCAATTCTTCGGAGTGACCGAGACCGTAAAAGTCCGCCGTGTCAAAGAATGTCACGCCGAGTTCGTGTGCGCGGCGCAGTGCTTTGAGAGACACCTCGTCATTTACCTCGCCCCATCCGATAGGCGTCTTCGCAGCCATCGCGGGTCCGCCAATTGCCCATGCTCCAAACCCGATAAGACTCACACGGAGATCCGTATTTCCAAATAGTCGTGTTTCCATGGCGTGATCGATTTGAATGTTGCCTACAGATCGCTTCGTGAACTTCGTGTCCTTCGTGGTACAATATAGAGGTTTTTGTGGTGCGTTGTGATTCGTGGAAGAACTCGTTACCTTGCGCGTATTCCACCACACTCCGAACCCATCCACGATGAACCGCCGCACATTCCTTCGCAATGTTTCTGCAATTCCTCTCTCGGCTCCACTTCTCGGCAACGCCCTTGTGGAGTTAGCCAAAGACGCCAGGATATCCGCATCCATGTGGACGTATCTTTGGGACCTCGTCGATGAGGGATACGGACCCGCCCTTGCAAGAATGAAGGAGAACGGCCTGACGGCCGTGAGTCTCGCGACGGCTTATCATGCCGGAAAATTCCTTCTTCCACATAACCCCAAAGAAAAAGTCTATTTTCCGGAAGATGGCACCGTCTATTTTGATCCGGATCCGGCTCTTTACAGACGCATCACCCCGTTTGTCAACTCACTCGTGACACAAGGCCATGGATTAACTTCCGTCCGAAAGGCTGCGGAACGGGCGGACATGCGGACCAACGCCTGGATCGTGTGCTGCCACAATACGCCTCTTGGAACAAAATATCCGGACATTGCGTGCGAAACTGCATTCGGCGACAAAGTTCGTCACAACCTCTGCCCCAGTAATGCGGATGTTCGGCATTACCTGCGTGCCCTCGTGCGGGACGTTGCGAATCACGGAGTGGAAAGAATAGAGCTCGAGGCCTTGCAGTTTCAGGGCTACACCCATGGTTACCACCACGAGCGCGAAGGAATTCCTTTGGGTGGCATGATGACGTTCCTCTTGGGACTTTGTTTTTGCCCGTCGTGCATGAAGAACGCCGTAACGGCCAAGGTCAACATCAACCGTGTGCGGGATTTTGTGCGAACGACACTTGAGGCTCACTTCGAAGATCCCGGAACAATGAGCGAGCAATACAAATCGCTGGACGATCTTCCGCCGGAAATTTTTCAGCCGTTCCTGGAGTGGCGTGTTTCGGTTGTCGCGTCGCTGGCGAGAGAGATTCTGGAATCGACGGACAGAACAGGCGTCCACGTTCGTCCGCTCGTTTCCATCGACCCCGTCGCCCGGGTGATGGTTGGAGTGAATCCGGGAAAGATCGCATCAACAACCGGAGGATTCCTTGTGCCGGGATACGTGAAGGACGGGGATGCGCTTCGGGAGCCACTCAGAGCTTTGCAGGCCCAGGCAGGTGCGGGTGAAGTTATTGTTGGGTTACAGGTGGGATTGCCGGGGAGCGGCGGAGAAACGGAATTCCTCAGCCGTCTGCAGGCAGCCAGGGATCTGGGCGTCAGGAATTTTAACTTCTATAACTACGGGTTCATTCCCTTAAAGAACCTGGCCTGGATTAAGAGAGGCCTCGGTTGAAAAGGGCCTATTCGCCGGAAGACATCCTGCGCACACTGCGCTCGCACCGCAGCCGTAGAAATGTCGAAGGGATGGCGCGCTTTGGCATCGTTTCGACCAAGGCGTTCGGTGTGCCCGCCCCGGTAGTGAGGAGCCTGGCACGGAAGATCGGCCGAAATCATGAACTTGCGTTGCGCCTCTGGTCTACGGGAATCCTCGAAGCTCGGGCAATCGCTTCCTTGATCGGCGATCCCGCAAAGGTAACCAAAAAGCTCATGGAATCCTGGGTTGAGGATTTTGATAACTGGGCAATCTGCGATACCACGTGCGGGAATCTGTTTGATAAGACGCCGTTTGCGTTCGACATGGCGATCCGGTGGACGAAACGGAGACAGGAATTCGTGCGGCGTGCCGGATTTGCTATGATGGCAGAGCTGGCCGTCCACAACAAACTGGCGTTGGACGAGAACTATCTGAGGTTCCTGCCGGTTATTGTCAAAGGCTCGACGGACGAGCGGAATTTTGTCAAAAAGGCCGTAAATTGGGCTCTTCGTCAGATCGGCAAAAGGAATTCCCGGCTGAACGCGGCGGCTATTCAGGCTGCACGAAGAATACACAAATTGCCGTCATCCAGCGCAAAATGGATTGCATCCGACGCCCTGCGCGAGCTTCAGAGTGCTGCAGTGCAGCGGCGGCTACGAGTGAAGCGTCGAACTCTTTAGTACGATGACCTACCGAAAATGACATTACAGCCTTCGTCCCAACAATACCTGCTTGGTGTGAACCAGGCGGAACTCGAGCGGCTTCGATTCCAGCAAACCGTTTGGGGTCATGTCACGGGAGCATTCTTTGACCGGATCGAAGTTCAGAGCGGCTGGAAATGTCTGGATGTCGGAGCCGGACCGGGATTCGTTTCGATGGATCTCCGGGATCGCGTTGGGGAATCAGGAGAAGTGACCGCCCTTGAGCCGTCTCAGTTATACCTTGATTGGTTTCAGAATGAGGTTGGATCAAAAGGATGGGGCAACATTAAGTATCTTCAAGGCACCGCGGAAACGGCATCGCTTCCCTCACAGTATTATGACCTCGTGTTCGTGCGTTGGGTTATCGCATTTGTGAGTGACGCAGGGAAATTCCTGGAAGCTTTGGTTCGATCGCTGAAGCCAGGAGGAATTATTGCAGTGCAGGATTACTGGTATGAAGGGCTCTCGCTCCATCCTCGCGGAGGAGCATTCGAGCGAATCCCGGATATTGTGCGCGCGTATTATCGGTCCGGAGGCGGTGATCCGTATGTGACGGGAAAAATTCCCTCCATTCTGAAAAAACATGGCTTGAAAACGATCGACCTGTCTCCGCACCAGCTTGCGGGGGGACCGGACTCACCGGTCTTCGAATGGGTCCACAGATTCCTTACGTTGCACCTCCCCCTGATGATGGAAAAAGGAGTGATCACGAAAGAAGAATGCAACATTCAGATTCTTGAATGGAACAAGCGTCGTGCGCACCCCGAGACAATCTGTTTCTCTCCCATCGTTCTGGATGTGGCTGCAATGCTCCCCGAATAAAAACGATTATGTGGATCTTCGACAGAACTCTTCTCGACATCGCCCTTCGTGCTTCAATCATTTACGTTGTCATCCTCATTGGCCTCCGTCTGACCGGCAAGCGGGAGGTCGGACAGATGACGCCATTCGATCTGGTACTTCTTCTTCTGATCGCAAACGCGGTACAAAATGCTATGACGGGTCCTGATACTTCTGTCACCGGGGGACTTGTGGCGGCGGGAACCCTGCTTCTGCTCAATCGTGCGGTCGGTTACATCGTGTGGCGCAACAAGAAAGTGAGGAGGGTGGTCGAAGGCACACCCACGGTATTGATTCGCTCCGGCAAAGCTGTGGAACGGAACCTCATGAGGGAGCGCATCACAGAAGAAGAACTCCGCCAGACGATGCGGGAACACGGCATCCTGGATATCTCAGAGGTATACCTTGCTGTCCTCGAAATTGACGGTGCGGTCAGTGTGCTGAAGAATGATGAGGTCTCGTTGCCAGTGAAGCCGCACCGCAAGATTCGACTTAGAACGTAACAACTCCCCTCGGTCGGCGCAAAACGCCGACATTCCCGAGCTCTCGTCTGTCCAAACCGCATTTTTTCGCTGTTTTCATCAATTTTTCCATCGGAATTAACTTGACTTTGTGATATCATAATGATATTATTGCAATATCATAATGCACAATCAAGGAGGTCACATGAAAACGGTCGTAGAAAAGACAGCAAAACAGATGAGCGGCTATAGAGCCCTTGTGGTACTGCTGCTGCTCATTGCTCTCAACGCATACATCATCTACTACATAGCAGATGCTCAGCAGGTGGTTTATCTTTGGGCGGAGATTCCACTGTTTCTTCTGATGATTCTCTGGATGCCAGGCTTCTTTGTTGTTCAGCCGAATGAAGCCCGTGCTCTGATTCTTTTCGGAAACTACATCGGCTCCGTTCAGGAATCCGGTTTTTGCTGGGCCAATCCCTTTGCCATCAAGCGTCATGTCTCCTTGCGGATCCGAAATTTCAACAGCGACAAGATCAAGGTGAACGACCTTCATGGCAACCCGATTGAAATTGCCGCAGTTGTTTCCTGGCGCGTGATCGATTCAGCCCGATCGCTCTTCGACGTGCAGAATTTCGAGGACTATGTTGCCATTCAAAGTGAAACGGCCATCCGCGGACTTGCTTCTGAGTATCCTTACGATGCCCAGGACGAGGAACGATCGTCGTTGCGGGGGAATCCCCAGGAGATTGCCGAAAACCTGAAGACGGAACTGCAGACCCGGCTCCAGGTTGCCGGAGTCGAGGTAACGGAATCACGCATCAGCCATCTTGCCTACGCCCCCGAAATTGCCCAGGCGATGCTAAGACGTCAACAGGCTCAGGCGATCATTGCAGCCCGCAAGAAGATCGTCGAGGGCGCCGTTGGAATGGTTGACGATGCACTTCGTATGCTCAGCGAGCACAAGATCGTCGAGCTCGACGAAGAAAAGAAAGCGACCATGGTGAATAACCTCATGGTGGCTCTGGTCTCCGAACAGGAAATACAGCCGATCATTAATACCGGTACCCTGTACCAATGAGCGAAAAGAAGAAATTCCTTCTTCGCCTCGACAGCGAACTCTACGCCGCCCTTGAAAAATGGGCGGCGGATGAGCTCCGGAGCGTCAACGCGCAGATCGAGTTTCTTCTGGCAGACTCACTCCGGAAATCCGGGCGGATGAAACCGCAGGGCGAGAGCACCGCCGGCTCGGAACCCCCAGCCTAGATATGGAGACGATACCATGAAAAATGTTCTGGCCTACAGTGGTCGACTGCTTGCGTGGATCGAGCCGAACATATTTAAAATGTACTATGAGCTCCGATCGGGTGACGAGGTGGTGGCGACGCTCCAGCTGAAAGGAGTGTTCAAATCGACCGCCGTGGGAGAGAGCGGGGAAGGGTCGTGGACCTTCGAGCGGCGCGGCGTCCTGCGACACACCGTTACTATCCAGCCTGAAAGAGAAGGGGCGACGCCGTTCGAGTTCAAACAGACATCGTGGAAGGGCAGTGGGACCGTCGAGTTGAAGAACGGAACGTCGGTCCTCCTGACGCGCCGCGTATGGAGTTCCGCATTCGAATGGACTACGTCAACGGGAGAGCAGCTTGTTCAGTTCAGGATGCGCGGGTTTTTCCGAAGAATCTGCGAGGTTGAGATACGGCATAAAGCTTCCTATATTCAGGAAACGCCCTGGCTCATCATGCTCGCCTGGTATCTGACGGTGATGAGCCGAAGAGATTCCGCGCGTCATGCGGCTTCAGGGTAATACAAACCGGGAGAATACGTGAGACGACAAGCCGCACTTTTGGTTCTTTGCACAACCCTCTCTTTTATGGCTGAAGCCCAATCCCCCACCGTTCACTATCAGCTCGAAATGTCCCGCCCATCAACACACCTCTTTGAGGTGGAGATGACCGTCGACAATATCCCTTCGAGCGATCGTCAGATGGAATTCGTCATGCCGGTCTGGCGGTCGGGTCGCTACGTCGTGTTCGATTTCTCGGGCGGCGTTCAGGAATTCTCGGCGGCGGACAGGAACAATAAGCCGCTGCCATGGGTCAAGATCGACAAAACCACCTGGCGGGTGGAGACGAAGGGGTCCCGTGCGATCAAGGTCACCTATAAAGTGTTTGCAAACGAATTCAACATGCGAACACGCGGCCTGAACGACGAACATGCTTTTCTGGACCCCGCTTCGGCGTTCCTCTATGTTGAGAAACTGAAAACGCTGCCGCTCACGCTGACGGTTGTCCCGTTCGACGGATGGCATGTCACAACGGGTTTGGACGCCGTCGCCGGTTCGAAGACAAAATTCTCGGCTCCCAACTTTGAGTATCTCAGCGACTGCCCTATCGAAGTGGGGAACCAGAAGGATTTTGAGTTTGAAGTGGAAGGAAAGAAACACGTGCTGATGATGTACGGTGACGGAAATTGGGATGAGAAGACAATCATTCCCGATATCTCGGAGCTGATCAAGGCGAACAAGAAATTCTGGGGCGAGCTTCCGTACGACCGGTACGTATTCATGTTCCATGTAACTCCTTCGGCCGGCGGCGGGACCGAGCACATTAATTCCTCGGTCATGGGCACGAGGCCGTTCGGATTCAAGAATCCGGACAGCTACAGGGGATTTCTCGGTCTTGTGGCCCACGAATTTTTTCATACATGGAACGTCAAGCAACTCCGTCCTGCCGGTGTTCATCCGTACGACTACAGCAGGGAAAACTATGTGCGGGAACTCTGGATTGCGGAGGGGACGACGGATTACTATGCCCCGGTTGTGCTAGCTCGGACGGGATTTCTTTCAGCTCAGAATTATTTCAGCCGGCTTGCATCGACCATCCGCGGGGATCGCGTGCGGCCAGGCAACGCCCTTCAATCACCGGTGGAGTCAAGCTTCGACGCCTGGGTCAAGTATTGGAAGAACACGAGGCAGTCGTACAACAGTGAATCGGATTACTACGACCGGGGTGCGAACGTGAGTCTCGTGCTCGACATGGAAATCCGCCGGCAATCAAAGAACAAGCACTCGCTGGACGAAGTAATGAAAACGATGTTCCAGCGGTATAGACTGAAGGACAAGGGATACACGGTTGAAGATTTTCAGCGTGTTGCAGAAGAATACGCTGGCACAAACCTTGAAAAATTCTTCAGCGACTATGTGTTTGGAACCGCTCCGCTTCCGTGGGAAGAATCTTTGGCTTCGGCGGGCCTTGTCGTGAGTCCGAAAGACAGCGTTCTGAAACCCTGGCTCGGAATTCAAACCAACGACGCTGGAGAAAAAACGTGGGTCACCCGGAGCATTGCAGGTTCGCCCGCTTATGAGGCCGGCGTGGATCTCGATGATGAAGTTCTCGCCCTTGACGGGACCCGCGTTCGGTCGCGAGACCTTCAGGCGCGCATTGCAGACATGAGCGCCGGAGCAAAAGTAACGCTGACCGTTTTTCGGGATGACAAAATCCGGCAATTCGAAATCACCCTCAAAAACCAGACGATTCCCGAGTATAAAGTCGAAAAGACGAAAACTCCGACGGACCTTCAGAAGGCCATTTTTCAGGATTGGCTGGGAATAGACTGGTAAGCCGCGTCCCCCCACCTCCGCTATTCATTCAGTCTCTCCTCTCACACGCCGCCCTTAAGGGCGGCCTACATTCCTCATTCCTCCCGCCTACGCCACACAACAGTTTCGGCGGGTGAACATTCCTCATTCCTCCCGCCTACGCCACACAACAGTTTCGGCGGGTGAACATTCCTCATTCCTCCCGCCTACGCCACACAACAGCTTCGGCGGGTGAACATTCCTCATTCCTCCCGCCTACGCCACACAACAGCTT
>JBARRO010000205.1:0-9762 GCA_049644265.1 Bacteroidota bacterium | reverse complement strand
TCATCGACCTGGTCCTGACTGACCTCGGGTTACCCAAACTCTCCGGAGAACAAGTGTTTGTGCGCCTGCTGAAGTCGAACCCCAAACTCCGTGTCATTGTGGCGAGCGGCTACATCGACCCGAACCTCCGGACAGAGATCCTGCAGAAAGGGGCCCGCGACATCATCATGAAGCCCTACCATCCGAATGAAGTGCTGAAGAGAATTCGCGCGGTCCTCGACAAGGACTGACGGTACCGCGAGGCACCCCGGTCCGGCGAATCAGATTTTTCCTGGTTCAGACTTCCCTGAACTAAAGACCATGGCAAGCACCATGCCCGCGATCATGTATTCCACAACCCCGTAGAGGAACCATTCCAGCGCAAGCGTGTAGGGAATCGCGATCATGGCATACGTTCCGTACGCCTTTCCGACATTCAACCAAATTCCCGTGTAAAGGCCGTACCGAATTCCCTCCGGCATTCCTTTTCCCTCATACCCTTTCGAAAATATGAAGGAGAGGAAGTAGGACCCTATCAGCGTCACCAGACTGAAGATCCACATTTTTGCGTTCATATCGGATCGCCAGATGGTTATCGACGCGTACATCGACTTCAGGATGAACCCGTTGACCACGTAATCCAGAATCTCGAGAGTCACAAAAACTGCTGCAAATCCCAACCAGACCTTCTTATTCATGACGACCTCCGATGTTGGTTAATGGAATAGACCAGGGATATTTCCCCGCTCTCTGCTTTGGCTCCCTTCGCAAACCAATGTCATGCGGGTGTGACACCGCATTTATTCAGTTTGGCCGAGAAGTCGTTTCCGGTCGGCCTCGCTCAACCTCATGACCGTCCCGGAGTTGTCCTGGTATCGCACAAGCCCTCTTACAGCACTGCCCATCCGCAGTCTTCCCTCAAAGAGTTCTCCGGATACAAGGATCGCTGAGCTGCCCGTTCCCGGAACAGCACTCCTGAGATAGAACAACGCCAATGCGGTGACAATCTCCGCACCGTCATCCAGTCGAAACTGAGAATGGCTGAACTCATCGATTAGCACGCGCACGACACAGGTATCTCCTTTTGTCCAGACGGTCGAATATCGCCAGAATGTCCGATCGACCGGAAGATCCCGCGACTCTATAAATTGCTCAAGCTCTTCATCATTCTTCGGCAATTGTCCCAGCACCATTTTATAGAGCATGAGCGCATTCATCGGCTCGTCGCCAATGGACCACAAATACTCGTAGAGTTCCTTCGCCTGGCTGGTGGATTTCAAAGAATCGTCGGGCAATGCTGCCGCTCTCTCTGCCCCCGAGACCAACATACCGGTGAACACCCACCTCATGCAAGTGTTCACGGCATCTCCAGCAATACGGGCTGCAGTTTCCTGATCCAATCCCATTGCGGAGCAAGCATCGGCACAGCATTAATTTCCCCCCCAAACCCGATCTGCCTGGTCGTCACCATATTTGTCGGCGTCACTGACACGCCGTGCAGTTTTTCATACTTGAGTTGAGCCCCAAGCTCCCTTGCCCCGGTCGCTATGAACGAATCCACTGTCGCCTTTTGTGTCTCCAATCGGAGTCGATTCCGAACATTCACTTTCATCGTATCGAACAACAAAGTCGAGAGACTGTCGGTTCTTCTTTTGTCAAGCACCTTGAAGATGGAATATCCTTCGGGAATCTTCACAGGTCCCAAAAGCCTCCCCGTATCGGCATCAAAAGCATAGAACACCAATTCGGGATGCTGCAAGCCCGAAAAGTACCCCGATTCTCCGCCCCGAGCCGCCCATTCCTTTCGTGTACTCAAATCTCTGGCAATGTCGGCGAGAGCTTTTCCTTCCTGCAGTTGTCCAAGCACTACGGAAGCCGCTGACGGGCTTTCCGACAATACCTCACGCACGTTGATTTCGTACCATTTGCCAAGTACTGCGCAGTTTTTCACAAAATAATCGCGCACCTCCTCTTCGGTCACTTTCACACTGTCTCTGAGCTTTCGCAACAGAAGTTGGGAAACCCAATACTCCGACCACACTCCAAGATCATGCTGAACGCGACGGGTGTTCTGAAGATTCTTTTTTCTTCCCTCCCGTGTAAGGAATTCTTCCTCGGCGATTCTTTTCACAAATCGGTTCAATCCTGTCTTGAAGAGTTCGGATTCAAGCTTTGGAACATCAAACTTGTCGAGTTTCATCATTTCGATAACGGCTTCAACGCTGAGATCACCACCTTCCATTTCCACCAGTGCATTCTCCCGAAGGGGGCCAAGGAGACTCGCACACCGGTCCAATACGGCGGCCGACAGGAGGAATCCGGATTTGATGTGGATTGAAGCGGAATCGCGAATCATGACTTTCAACAGCGTGTCCGCCACCGCATTGAACATATCTCCGTTTGCCCGCGCGGATTTCTTTGCGAGAATGTTCCGATACAACTTCGCTGCATTCCCGGCTTCCTTTCGCTCGCGAATGTTTCTTTCGACACGACGAACGCGTTCCTCGACGCCAAGGGTTTTGTAGTCAGGATTCAAGCGCTCGCCCGTGAGATACAACAGTACCCAGCCCGCTGCGTCTGATTTGACCGGCGTGGAAAGTTTTTCTTTCTGTAGCGCAAATGCTGCATTTTCGAGCGCAAGGTCCTCGCCGCCAAATTCCATGGTGATCGAATCGACTTCCGCAGGTTTTGGGGAAACGCTTGCCAGGCTCTTGAGCAGGTCCTTTGCTTTCGAAAGTTTCCGAAAGAGCGTTTCCGCATGCTCCCGTGAATCAGCCCGAACAAGCAGGACTCCGCGCTGACTTCCGAATCGCTTCATTCCGGTCGCCATCTCTTGCTGGGTAACCTGTGTTTTCGCTCTGACTTCCCGCCGGTAGAGCTCATCCCGGATGAAGAGCTTTTCCAACGCATCCGTCAAACCCCCTAGAGTGCGGTCGCGGTCGATTCCAAGCTTGTAGCCCTCAAGTGCCAACACTTTCTCGGCAACCAGAGACTGCAGCGCCTTTACCTTGGCAGAGTCTGCCTGCGACAGTTTCTGCTTCTCGGGCCAGGGCATGAGTTCGATACGTTCCAGGAGGTCTTCAGCGGAGATGACTGCTCCACCGATTTTTGCAAGCGTGTCGGTAGGAAGTGCGCGCGATCGTTGGGCAGCACACATGGAAGCGGTAAAAGCAATGGACAGGACAACAACATAAGAACGTCTTAGACTCATAATTTCCCGCACGACAGATTATTCACGTTCAAACTTTTTCAGAAAGCTCATAGACATTTTCTGTTGCAACCAATGTATCAAAAATCTCCTCGTTGTGCGATATTACCATCACCCCTTTCCCCGCTTTGAGTTTCTCTTCAATTTTTCCTATGACTTTGACTGAGCTGGAAAAATCGAGGCCGTTGAGCGGTTCGTCAAGGAGGAGAATATCCGTGTCGAGGACGATGGACCGAAGAAGGTTCAGGCGCTGCTTTTGACCCCCGCTCAGATATCTGGTCAATTTGACCAGGAACCCATCCGGCAACTCCTCGAAAAGTTCAGAGAGCATCGTGACTATTGCCGCATCATCGAAGGAAGACTGAATCGGCAGCCCGTCGAAGACTCCCCGGACGTCCGAGTTCTGGTTCAGTGCCTCATCTGCGTGTTGAAAAACCATTGTCATAATCCGTCCCCACACCCGCTGCTGCCACACTCTTCTATGTGTTCGCTCGCTGTAGTCTACTCCCTTCAATCTCATTTTCATCGAATCGGATTTAACCAGACCCATCATGACTTTCAACAAGGTGGTCTTCCCCATCCCACTTGGTGCCTTGAGGTACATCAGCTGTCCTTTTCGGATCTGGAGTGGCGTTGTTCGGCCTGATTTCTTCTGGGAGACAACCAGGCTTCTTCCAAACACGCGGATTTCCGGCTCCAGACTCAACAACGTCTCGTCCTGAGCTGATGGAATTGAGGGCCTTTCCAGTTTTGCGATCCAGGAAAGATACTCCTGAGGTAGAAAATCCCTCAATCGGAGTTTTCCGCGATCAAGCGTCAGTTCCTTGTAAAGAATCCGTTTCGTGAGGTCGGGGTAGTTTTTCGACAGTCGACTTATCATGGAATAATCATGCGTGATGAGCAGAACCGTCATGGATCGCCGGCGGAATTCCTCAACGAGCAGATCCAAAAACACGTTGCGGAGGTTGTTGTCGAGGTTGCCAGTAGGCTCATCAAAAACAAACAGACTCCCGGAGGGTTTGGTGTCAACGATGGAGAATTTCCTAAACGCCATGGCCGCCAGAATCCTTTGTTTCTCACCGCCACTCGGGCGGTAGGGCTTTGGATACACATCGAGTATCTTCTGGATCTCCGCCTTGTCCCCGCCCGGCCAAAGCCGTTCGAGGACTGTCGTGTCACGCGGCGCCGAAGCGAGGCTTCCTTCATTCAGCTGTTCCTGGAGCGTTAAGAGCGGATTCAGATGCGACGATGGTTCCTGAAAAACAAAGAAGCCGTTCCTGCGAATCTCCGCAACTTCCTGGCTCTTCAGGTACACATCATAAGGATGCCCGTCGACTTGAATTTCAAGTTCGTCAGGATCGAGCAGTCCACAGATTGCAAGGGCAGACAGCGACTTCCCGATTCCTGATTCTCCGAAAAGAACCGTAATGCAGGATTCGGCGACGCGGAAATCATCGATAGCGACAATCTCTCGTCCATTGTCTGAAATCCGAATATGATGTTTCAGCTCGGCCATACTATGCGAGTTTATGCCGTCGTTCGAATCCGTTCGCAATATTGTACATGCAGAGAAGCGTAAAGACGACAAAGAACGCGAGACTGAGTCCCTGAAGGTGGCGTACAAAGATCGCCGGCAAATAGCCAGGATCGCTGAAGAGATTGCTCAGGGCAAGAATATCCTGTTTGCTGTCGAGCGTTGCGAGGAGTGATCCAATCGTCAAAGGCAGGTTGCTGAGACTGACATCCGTTGAAAGACCGACGGATATGATGAAATCGATGCTGCACTGGAGGAAGATCGACACGCCAAAAATTCCGATGAGTTTGTGCAGCAGATGGCTTTTGCTGTTCTTCCACAGGATTTCGACGTTCATGATCCTGATTTCGCTCACACCGCAACACAGCATGGCATCCACAAAATCGAGGGTTCGGAAATATTCGATGCGCGACCGCACGGTGTCCGCCACTTCAAGAAAGACTGCCAGGGTCGTTGCAAGCGCAATCCACAAGAGCTGAACAAACGTCGATTGGATGATTTCTTCGTGGAGAAACACGGTGAGAAGGACGTATCCAACCAGGAGAACGATAATTTGCGGTACTGAACGAAGAGCATTGACGGCCAGTGAGGTCAGAGCGTAGGTGCGGGAAGATTCCGAATGCTCGAGCATATCGAGTCCAACGCCGAGGATCCAGCCCGCTGCAAGAGAAAAGGCAACGACCACCGAGCCAGTCAGGAGACTGTTCAAGAATGCCGACTGAATTCTCACTAACGCCGGAGTATTCAGAAAGATTACGTCCCAAAGCCAGACGAATCCCATGCCTGTGACCCAGATGGTGAGCCAGAGGAGGTCTTTCTTGCGATAGAGTGATATGAGTTTTGGCAAAAACCCGGTCATTCAAGTTCGATCAGCGACGTGAGAAATTCGTCAGTTAGTGCCGCCAAGAAGTAATCTTGCGGTCCATATCGAAGCCTATTCCAAAACGGGAGTAGTGCCCGCCCGAACACCGCAGCTGGGCGGGCCGCTCCAATTTGTACTTCTCAATGCCACCGGATACAATCTTATTTATTGAGAGCGGCGCTAGTATCCATACTTCCTCTTTTCCCAATCATGCCACAGATCCACGGCAACCTCAGTCGCTTTGACGATCAGGAAGATCCCAAAGATGATGACGCACACCACGTCGTACTGCCGAAATAGAACTCGTTGCAGCAGTTCATAGCAAAGATGTCCTTGAATATTGAGAGCCATTTCGATGATCATGAGTCCTGTAATAAGGAACGACGCATGTTCTTTCAATAGAGGAATGAACTGGAAGCGAGCATTACGGAAGATGTGTCCGAACACGTGTGATGGAAACTCCTCACGGAATCGGAGGAGCGACCTGAGAGTAATCCCGGTTTTCGCATTCCATTCAAAGGAAGAGTTGAGGTTTTTGACCGTTGCGGTCTGCACATATCCTTTGCGACTCTCGGAGATGAGCAACAGGAAGAATCTGTTTGCTGTGAGAATCAGAACGCCATTTGACACAATTCCGAGTAACGCCATAAATAGCAGAGAGCTTGTATCAAGAGCCGTCTTGAGCGAATAAGCAATGACATAGGAAGGGGAAAAGAGGACAACGAGAGCAAGACCCTTGGCAGTCGCTTTTAGGAACGGGACCAGGATTGGGGGGATTTGACGGATGAACAGGATGATGGTGTTGTTCTTAGGCTTCTTGTTGAAGTCACGAATTGCCTCGACCGTTTGTGCGAGGTAGGATTCATGATGTTGTTTCATTGTTATGAACCGAAAAACGGCAATCCGCTGGGCGGCGAGGTACAACACCGCGAGCACGATTGCGTAGACAAGAACAAACTGGATGAACATTCCGCTCAACGAGCCGACTGTCGACCAGGTGAGGTTGTTCTGATCTCTCCCTGCTTTGAGCTGAGGGTCACTGAACTGCCGCTGTCGGAGTTCGTCGATGGCCCTGAGAAGGGAGTCGTTTCGGGAGGTCTGAGCTGGATAGAATGCCTCGAGAGATTCACGGAACAGCGCGCGGTCGAGCGGGTCACCAAAATCGACCCCACGGATGTCGAGATATTTCTGAGTTCCCTGCAACGAGCCAAGAGCGTTTTCTCTTTGCACGTCTACCAGAAAGACAATCCCCCCGAAGATCACGGCCATCAGAAGGATCCCTGCCAGGTGGCCCAGGAGCTTCGTCTGAAGATTCTCACTTGGCCTCCCAAATGTGCTCAGGAGTCGATTCACTTTCGACGGACCTCTATCCTGTTTTGCAGCGGCATGGCGTCAAAGCCTGTCCCGACAAGATAGGTTTGTAGGACTGAGGTTAAGGTTGAGAGGCTCTGTGCATATCTTATGGCGGCGAACGGAGGGAGAAGAACCGCCGTGTACGATATTGGAGTCGATGATTGGACTTGCCATTGAGGAGGAACAAGCCTCTTTCCTGTTTCTGCGTTCAGCTGAGAATAAATCTGCTGAAGGTTCCGGTTTGCCTGTCTTACCTTCTCATTCATACGATCGAGCAGAACGCCGGAAAGAGTCTCCGAAGGCGCGCCTCTTCGGACAACCCGCCAACCCGATCCCTCCTGATCTGCAGACAAGGATGCCCATCCATACACTGAAGGCCGCGTCAGAAGTCTTACGTACGTCGCACCGTTCTCTACGAAGGAACGAAGAAGTCGTTGGCCTGCGGACAACGGTCTGCTCATTCTCTCTGCAGGATCGCGAAATATTACCCGGGAGGACTGAAGGATCTCGACGGTGTCTTCGAACATACGACGGTCTGCAAATGTTCGAACCATTCCCAGTGAATTCAGACCGACAAGTCTCCCCTTTGCATCGCAAAGGAGGTAGAAGGCCTCACCGGCCGTTTCGACCTTCATGGTAAGCGTAATACCGTCGCTGAGCAATTCGCGGGATTTAAGAATGCGCAAGGGAGTGAACGGGCGAATCGCGGGCGAATTCTTCGCAGGAAGGGACCGCTGGAAAGAGTCAAACAGAGTGAGGCGGTCAGTTTTTTCTATGATGAGAACATCAGAGGATTGGGCATGCGCCCTGCTTGCGTACAACAGCAAGGAAACCCACAGTGCGATGGAGATCAACAGGGGCGAGGGGCGGCCGGGGAGGCCGCGCCCGCGTTGATATGTTGTCACTTCTTCGGAGATTCTTTCCATTTCTTCAGCGTCGACAGCTGGGAAGCGACACCGTACATGTCGATGCTCGTGCTGTCGAGCTGTGTGCTAAAGTATGCAAGGGACGGCAGTGAGAACAGCCACGCACCGAGGGCCATCTCATGCTCCCGTTCTGCAACGCGCCTCGCATAGACTTGCTTGTCCCCCACCTGCCGCGTCGACATGAATCCGTAGATATCGTCCAGCAGTGTCCGAATATCATCCCGTTCCGTAACGTTGAGTGTGGGATCCAACCGGAAGAAGTTACGGTCCGTCTGCATGCTGCTGGCACTCACGGCAAGTTCCCCCTTCGCATCGGGTGCGGTAAAGACATTCACCTTATACGTCTCGAGGTTCGGCTCACGGAGGAACAGACTATACAGGTCGAAGAGAAAATTGCTCCGATATCCGCTTACGGCAAGCAGGACCGCATCGTAGTCGCCTTTCTTGATATCCTCGGCCTGCACAGCAGTCGCGTGGACTCTTCCTCGCGTAACGGTTGCGTCGTTCAGTATATCGATAAGCTCCGCATATTCCTCCCTGTAGCCAAAATTCAGGCACGCCTTGATACGGACGGTGTCGGGAAGGACTGCGACGTCGGCATCCGTGGAATCGCGAAGCCGGTCGACGACCTTTTCCTGGATGTAGTACGAAGACGACGGGAACACCATGTCGTTCAGATAGCCATCATAAGCATCCCTGTTTCCCTTGAAATCCACAATGTGCCGCTGCTGGCCCGTTCCCACTTTGAAAAAGCGGTTCAGGATTGCTCTGTTATTAAGAAGCTTCCGCAACTCTGTCCGCTGTGCACGCGAAAGGCGCTCCGTGTTGAACAGGACGGCGAAGAAGGTGGAGCTGACATTGGATTTGACGAAGAACTTCCCCTGCTCCTGAAGAATCGGCGATTCGCTTCCAAACGGCGGCTCCAACAGCACATTGATTGCACCGTTCCGAAGCTCGGTCGCAAACGTGCTGTTATCAACATAAGGAACGAGATGGACGTTGGTCATCTTCGCATCCCCCTCCGGTGTGCGATGATAGCGCAGCACACTTTTGTACTCGGGGATGGTCATGTAGGAAGTCGTGCCAACGGAGAACGACATCGCGTTCATTTCAGAATTATCCGGAAGGATCTTGAATGAGAGCACTTCCTTGATGTCTGACTCGACCCAGATTCGGTCTCCGCGGAACTTGAACCGAATTTCGTTCTTATCGCTCGGGCCTTCAAAATCAAGGACCGGCAATGCCTGTGCAACGAGGATATAGTCCGGCGAAAGGCTGCCAAGATTCTGGATGCGCTTGAGGGTGAACGCGAGATCTTTCGATGAAAACTCGTGAGCAGTTCCTTTCTCGATGTTCACCTTTTTGCCGTCAACAAACGTCTTGTACGAATCATGCCAGAACTTTCCGCTCTTGAGCCGTACGGTCACGATGTTGTTGTCGATGCTGACAAATTCTCCGAGGCCGTCTTCGAACGCCACGCCGCTCGGTGTTGCCGTGAGATTGAAGAGTCCGTCAAAGAGCATATCGTCGAGCCTGTCGGAAATGGCGTCCGGGCTCGGGAGATGCGGATCGACAACCGGCTTCTGATGAGTGATAAACGGAAACGCGACGGTGTCGTTGAGGTTTGGCAGGGACAGGTAATACCAAAGGCCTGCGATTGCGACGAGGAGGACGATAGCACCGATGATAGAGTATTTTTTCATTGGGAGATTGGGGAAAGTTGTCAGATGTCAGTTATCAGTTACCAGTGACCAGTTACCAGTCATCAGTGAATTGTGAATGGTGAGGAGTGAAAAGTGAAAGGTGAATAGATCGCAAATCGTGAATTCAGAGTACAGAATTCAGAATACAGAGCTTTGAACCTTGAACTTTGAACTCTTAGACTCCAAACCATCCCTTC
>JBARRO010000204.1:0-33490 GCA_049644265.1 Bacteroidota bacterium | reverse complement strand
GCGATCAACAGGGCCGCGAGCACAACGGCGAGCAGTGTTCTCTTCATACAGGATTTCCTTTCGATGAGTGAGATTTGATAGTACTTAGATGCCGTTCGAAGATTCCAGGTTTGGATTCGTGTATTGGTTGTATTCAACGTCAGGGCAATCCCGAAAGTTTCACGCTTTTGCCCAATAAACAGGTTTCACAAGGAAAAGTCAACCTGAAGGCTTAGCATTCCTGCCCCTTCCGGGATTGGATCATGCAGTGTGGATCGATCACTCTCGGCGCTTTCTTTGATCACCTTCGAATACTTACCGGACAACCGAAGATTCCGGCTGATTCCCATTCTCAGAACGCAATAGCAGCGAATTCCTCTGCCGTAGAGGGGCGGATTGGAAAAAGTCCCGGAAAGATCAGACTCGAACTCGTACACCCGTGAGTCATAGGATTCCGTGTCAAAGAAAACGACCCTCAGATCGAGTCTCGCCAGCTTGAACAACTCCACCGAAACATCCTGAAAGATCAGGGTCCCGGTCTCCGAAAAGCCGTTGTACGGACGGTCGATGCGAGCCACTTCCGCGCGACTCACGAGCCGGAGTCTTCCGGTTACCGCCGTCGCCAGGTTCACCCGAAAACTGTGCTGTATCCCCGGTTCAAGGAGTTTCACGTCGCGCCCCAGAATATCGGAGGATATTCCGACAATTGATTTCTCCTTGCGGTGGTACTGGAGGGTCAGTGTGTTCTTGTCGATCGGATCCAGTACCAGGATGCCGAGGAAGTCATTCCCGGATATTGAGGGATGGATTGCAATACCTCTGCCCGGAATATGGAATTGATCATAGTAGGCTCGCAACGTCAACCACGTCGAGATCTCCATCTTCATACCAACGTACATTCCCGTTTCGTTCATTATTTCACCCGCGGATTCAGCAAAGCCCGACGCGTGGAGTTGGACGAACCCGTTGGTGTACTGCCGGAGATGGAACGCCACATCGACGGAACTTACCGGATGGAGATTTGCTCCACCGATTACTCCGATCCCCCCATGGCTGCTTCTGGCCGCCTCGACATGAAGATCCATCTGACCGCCCGTGAAGGCAAGATCCGCCCCAATGACAGACAGATTCTTGACGACAAATCCCGATGTACCGGACAAATTGAGAGGATGGTTAAAGGAAGAAATGAAGCCCGTCACGCCCACGTTGAGACCATTTTGCAGTTCACTCGTCATCTGTAAACCAAAAAGCTTTTCACGAGCTGCATTGCGACGTGCAAGTTCCGCAGGTGTGCGAAAGAGCCCTGTGGAATAGAGTCCGGTAAGAATTCCGTTGGAGTCCAGAGTCCCATGCGACGGCTTGTTGGAATAGAAAACCGAGCCATTGAAGACAGAAGAGCGGATATTCACACCGACTCCCCGGAGAAATGCGGTTTCATTCGTCGAAGAATACGGTCTCAAGCCGACCCTGTTTTTTCCGGCTGTCCCCGTGACATCACTACCTTTGGATCCATTTCTTGCGCGGGAAAAGACGAGCCCCTGGGCAGCTTCCACTGTATAATCACCAACCAAAACCTTTGCGTCTCCCTCGAGCAACGAAAGAACCCAAAACCCCGAAATGAAACAGTTGACCAGCCTTTCTCCCTCATCCTTTTCAATCAGAACTCCGAAGGTCGCATCCCTGCTACTGATGATTTGCGTTTTGCCAAGCCCTCCCAAAACCCGATAGTACGTTTTCCAGGGAAATTCAGCCGACTCGGCCGATTGACTCTCGACACCAGATGGAACTCGTCTTGATGACCTGCTTCTTACAACGACGTACTCGGCTCTCTCCCCTGTTGTCTGGACCGTCACGAATCTTCGAACTCTCGACAACAGTTGGGCAGAAAAGCCGTCAATCTCCAGGAGTTCGTCAACATTCTTGAATCGTGCTCTTAAACGCCGAAGCGTAATGTTTCGCGCAATGACGGGCGTAATCTCCGGTACTTGCTGCAACTCCTCCTTTGACGCCAGATTCAGGTCGAGCGGATTCTCCTCAAGATCGGTGAGGATCTCCGCCAGCGGCGAGTCGCCGACATCCCGTGTCGATTCTTCCAGGGCATCGCCAAGCTCCGGGTCAGCTCCGTCAGAGCTTTCCGGATCCCTGATCTGCGCAGAAGAATGCGACACCAGAATCAGCAAGCACAAGAGGCACGTTGAGATGATCTGTCTGTTTCTAGTCACGGAGTTGAAATGTCACTTCGAATTGATGAGTCCATCCCAGGTCAAGATGGCTGTAAGCGGCATAGCCAATTTCGCACCCTTCATAGTCGACAGAAAAGCCGATCGTGAATTTGTCGGGATTGTTTGCAGCACCGATTCGCAGGCTTAACAGGTCGATGAGTTTCTGTTGAATCCCGCCCTTGATCGAGAGCGGATACATCACATCCTGTTCGAGTTCCAGGGTGAAAAGGAAACCGTCAGCGTGTTGGTACGATGTCCCGATGCAAAGAATGCGGGGAAGTCGTTCTCCGAAGTTCCCGATCGTTGTGCCGGTCAGGTTCACAAGGCTGGCTCCGAGGTTGATTTCCTGCGATGCACGGCAGAGAATCCCTGCGTCGAGAGCGGTACGAGTTACTGCTCCGTAACCTTCTATAGAAAACCGGGTCGCGCGAAGTGTTAGTCCGACGGCGAGATTGTCGTCCGCTGCAACCGCGAGTCCAGTTCGGACTGTTGCCTCCCGATAAAGATCGAATCCAAACTGCTGCAAACTGAATCCGACCACACCAGATGTCCATGGAACCGTAGCCGCAAGCGCCGTCGTTCGGAGTTGTGGCAGGCCAAACTGCTCCGGGATGACAAATCCGGACACTTGCCATTGTCCCAGGAATGCTAATCCCGCCGGGTTGTACTGAACTGCCCACGCGTTGTCTGCAACTGCGACAAATGCGTTGCCGAGCGCGATGGGTTTTGTCCCGAGGCCGTTGTTTTCACCACCACCGAATACACAGTGGGAAGAAACGACGCACAGCGACGCCAAATGCTTCCACATGCCTTTTCCCTTGCCGTGGGGGGAGATTTTGGGTATATTTTCGGAGCATGAAACGGGGAAGAATACAACGTCTTGCGCTCGTGTGCCTGGTTCTCGGCACCACAGTCAGGTCCATGGGGCAGGAATTGAACTGTGAGGTGACAGTGAATGTGGAAAGCATTCCCTCGTCGCAGCGAGACTACGTGAGGAATTTCAAAACCGACCTCGAGCGGTACTTAAACAACAACCGGTATACGATGGAGGATTACGAGGGGGAAAAGATTCCGTGCTCGATGAATATTGTGTTTAAAGCAGTGGTGGGGGATAATCAATATCAGGCCCAGGCTTTCATCGGTAGCGTGCGGCCGGTGTATTACGGAAACGACCCGACCACCAAGGTGTCGCCTATTCTGAGAATCTTCGACGATAAGTGGACGTTTGTCTATATGCCGAACCAGCGCATGCTTCAGGATGATTTCACATTTGATCCGTTGACGGACTTCCTGGATTTCTATGCCTACATGATCATCGGCTTCGACCTTGAAACATACAAGGAACTCGACGGTTCGAAATATTTCCAAAAAGCACTTAACATCTGCAACCTGGGAAGTGGTTCTGCTTTTGCAAGCGATTGGACGCAGAGCTCATCGAGCTACAGCAGGTTCGGAATCGTCAGCGAGCTCAGCGATGCAAAATACAACGGGGTCCGGCTGGCGTTTTTTTCCTACCATTTTGAGGGAATCGATCTGTTGAGCACGGATCGGAGGAGGGGGCTCGACAACATGCTGAAAGCGCTTCAATCCATCAAGGACATCCGGCAGCGCCAGAACCCGACCAGTGTTCTGGTGAAGCAATTCTTTGACGCCAAGCACCAGGAAATCGCAGATGCTTTTGCTGCATATGGCGATCGGTCGGTCTACGACCAGCTTTCGACCTATGACCCCGAACACCGCCAGGTCTATCAGGAGTTCAAAGCAAGACCCTGAGTTCTATTGCAGCAGCTTCACTGAAACGACAGTGTCCCCCACCTGAAGTTTATCAACCACATCCATTCCTTTCACCACTCTTCCGAACACGGTGTAGCGACCATCCAGGTGTGGCGTGGGAAGATGAGTGATGAAAAATTGGCATCCTTCTGTATCCTTCCCCGCACTGGCTATTCCGCAGCTTCCCCGGTCAAAGTTCACAATCGAGAATTCCGACCGAATGGCATATCCCGGCCCTCCCCATCCGTCTCCCCGCGGGTCACCTCCCTGCACGACAAAATTCGGCACAACCCGATGAAACGACAGACCGTCGTAGAATTTTTTCCGCGCAAGCTTGATAAAATTCAATACGGTGAACGGCGCATCGGCCGGGAACAGGAGGAGCGTGATAACGCCCCTGGTTGTCTTGATTTCGGCTTTTTGGTCGGGCGAAAGCGACTCCAATGTTGCCCAATCGTAGTCCGCAAACTGCGCCTTAGTGGCCTTGGCCACTCGCTCTGAGTAGTCATTTCCCGTGATACGCTTCAACGCATCCGCGGCATCCGACGATACGGTTTTGTCCGGGTCATTCAGCGCCTGCTCGAGCACCGGAACCGCAGCGGCGCCTCCGATTCTCGACAACGCCTGAATCACCCCTTGCATAGCTTCCACGTCTCCGGGAGTTGAGAGTTTCGGGTACGCAGCGAGCAAGAAGTCAACCGCTTTCCCCGCCAATCCTGCGTTTCTGAGGACATTGAACACCGTGGTGTCCCCGAAGGCGTTCGACACAACCGTGGTGATTCCCATATCACCCCGGGCGAGGGCTGTTCCAGCTTTCTCCACAACGTCGGCGGCAATCATGTTCCAGTCGAGGGAATCTCCTTCGAGTTTCCTCTTTGCTCCCGGAGTAAAGTACCGGGGAAGAAAATCCCACGCTGCCATAGCCACACGAATCGAATCATCACTGAGTCGATCTAGGGTCGCCTTCAGGTATTCGCCAGATGGATTGATACTGGCCGCCTCAAGGCATTTCGCCCGGAGCAGGTTTGGCACATTGCGGCTCGTAAACATCTCGCCGCTCAACCTGAACTCCCGCGGAAAATGTTTTGCCAGTGCAATAACCGCCTCCCCCTGAACGGGGATGCCGGACTGCGATTCCGCACGATTCATTTGCACCATGGATTCCAGGAGATCAGCCCGGAACTCAGCGCCTTGCAGGACATCCGCCGGGAGTGATGCAATCGTCTGAAGGGCCGTGATTTTGACGTGATCATTCGAAGACTTCAGATAAGGGCTGAATCGATCGACCAGGGTATGGTTCGCAGGAATAAATGCTGCAAGCGACCGAAGCACCTGAACCTGAACACGCCAGTCCCCGCCCTTCTGTTCACTTCGCTCCAATTTTTCCAGCAGGTCTTTCGAGTCATTCGTCTTCGAACGCCCCAACAGGATTGCCAGTTGCATCCGGACGTCGGCGCTTTGATCCTTTACGAACCTTTCAAGCATCTCCCTCCGTTTCGAAATCTCGACGTCCACCAAACCAAGCGGAGCTGAGCGCCAGACGGCGTACAAGGATTTCCAACGAATATCGGGATCGTTGGTCCCCGCCAGGTCGAAACAAAGCCAAACCGACCGCTCGGACTTCAGTCCACGCAGGGCAAATCGCGCGATGGAGAGCGCGACTTCTCCCCGGGGCCATACACGGTAGTGCACAACATCGTCCACGAGCGAGTCCAGTGCTGCACTGCTTCCGCATCGTCCCAGTCCTTCAAGAAATCTTGACGAAGCGAGGCTATCCTGTTCCTTTCTCAAAGCCGTCAGAAGCTCCCATTGCGAAGCCACCGATCCAATTTGTCCCAGAGCGAAACCTGTCGCGGCGCGAACACGGTTATCGGAATCGCGCAGAAACGGAAATAATGTGGGTATCGTCGTCGTATCCTGAATATTAGCAAAGGCGATGGCGGCGCGATATCTCACGTGGGCATCGGGATGGGAAAGGTACGACGCGAGGCGGCCGTCTCCGAGTGAACGCTGATCCTGGAGCTTGAGGATTTCACGGTCTTCCGAAGAAAGTGTCTGGGCCCACGCTGCCGGAATCAACAGAACAATTCCTGTTACGATGGAGGATAGCCTCCTCCAACGAAATTCCCGCCCAAGTCTATTGACTCCTGATCTGACGACGTTCATACCATGACCATTCGATTATCGACACTTAAAGGTTCAATCGTTCGTCTTGAAAACCCTCTTCTGAATTTCCCTGCCGGTCTTTGTGTTTGCAAGTCCACCCTGTCCCGACTCCTTCAGTCTCGGATTCATGAGATCTCCGACTTCCTTTGTGGCAAAGATCACCTCGTCGGCAGGGATCAAGCTCTTGATTCCCGCCAGCGCCATTTGGGCCGACACAAAGGCGTTTGCCACTCCGACGGCATTTCGGGTTGTGCAGGGTTCCTCGACGAGCCCTCCAACAGGGTCGCACACCAGTCCCATAGAAGCTTTCAGCGCAAATCCAACCGCTTCAAGGATCTGATCTTCTGCGCCACCTAACAAGTAGACGATCGTCGCAGCAGCCATGGCCGCCGCGCTTCCGGTTTCTCCCATACAACCGGCCTCTGATCCAGCAAAGGAGGAGTTTTTTGCAAAGATCAGACCGACTGCTGAAGATACGAGCAATCCGTCGAGGATCTTCTGGCGTGGGATCTTGTGTTCGTCCATCATGGTAACGAGCACCGCGGGCATGATTCCCGCCGATCCCGCTGTTGGGGCTGCTGCAATTTTTCCCATGCACGCATTGACCTCGCCGACTGCAATTGCCCGTGCGACTGCTTTCTTCAGAGAAGGGCCGAGCGTTTCCGTTTTCGCGTTGTAGACCGCTTTCGCCCAGTTGTTGAGCATTCCACTCGGCGAAATAACCATTTGCGTGAGTCCCTGCTCCACCGAATCCTCCATGACCAACAGAATCTGCTTGAGTCCGTCATAGACCTGCTGACGCGTGAGATTCTTGTTGCGCATTTCATAATCCACCATGGCCTGCGCCATATCTTTTTTTTCACGCTTGCAGTATTCTGCTACGTCCGACAACAGGCTGAATTCCATCTAACGCTCCTTGATTTCAAGATTGACAAAAGGTACCACGAAGAACACGAAATACACGAAGAAGAGTTGAAGAAAGGCCTTATCCTTGCCCCGCCTCTGTCCCTTCCCATTCATCCGCGTTAATCCGTTGGATCGGCTTTTTCCATTCCGTGGTGAAAATCATTTCTCGTAACGGGAGCTGCCCTCCAGCATGGGTTCCACCAAACGTACAAACTTCACCCAACTGAATTTCCGGATCGCCTCGATTGTGTCTTCTGAAACTGCCTGATCGAGCTCAATCACCATATTGGCCTTGGTTTCGGACCTGGAGACGAACATGTTGGCGATATTGACTTTCTTTCCCGCAATCACCCCGCTAATGTGCTGAATACTCCCCGGGATATCGTCGGCGATGATAACGAGCGTGTGAGTTTGCGCGTTGAAGTCCACTGAAAATCCCTCAATCTCCTGGATTCTGATCCTTCCTCCCCCCAACGAAGCGCCGACCACTTCAACGGTCCCTCCATCTATCCCAAACAATTTGATCCGGGCAGTGTTTGAATGAAACTTCAGAAAATCACCAACGAACTTGAATTCCCAGGTTAGGCCCTCCTTTTTGGCGTGGTCGAACGACTCGCGTATTCTCGCGTCAGCCGGCCCGTATCCGAGCACTCCACCGATGATTGCCCTGTCCGTTCCGTGCCCCTTGTGTGTCTTTGCAAATGAGTTGTAGAGCGTGATGATTGCACGAACCGGCTTTTCATGGAGCAGCTGGCGGGCAATGTATCCGATACGGCTCGCTCCTGCGGTATGCGAGCTGGACGGCCCGATCATCACGGGTCCGAGAATATCGAAGATGGATGGTTGTTCAAACATGGGGAAGACTTAGAAATAGGGTCTCGTGACAAATTTAGCGCCGATGGTCTTTTCAACAAACTCCTGCGCTTGCTGCTTGTCGACATCGGGAAGATCAACCGCCGTCATCATTGTCTCGGGCAACGATCGCACACATTCCTGTGCAAACTCCACCATGGCCTTGTGGAACCGTTCCCCGTCCACGCGCATGAGCTCTCCGTATTGCTTTGGATCCACGGAGTTGAGGCTGATAGAAACCTTATCGACCAAACCTTTCAACTCTGGAACGATATTGCGCTTATGAATGATATTGCCATGCCCATCGGTATTCAGCCGCACCTTCCCCCCTTTACTCTTGATCCAGGAGGAAATCTTCTTGAGCTCTTCAAGCCGGATCGTCGGTTCCCCGTAGCCGCAAAAGACAATCTCATCGTATGCCGTTGGGTCGCCGATTTCTTGTATCACCTCTTCAACCTCCGGTTCCTTTTCAATCTTCAGATTGTATCCTTTAACGACCGCTTCCCCTTTTCGGTCGCAAAACACACAGTCCGCATTGCAGCGGATGGTGAGGTTCAGATACAGCGAATTCCGGAGCTTGTACGTAATGCGCGGTGATTCCTTCTTGCCAAAACCAAAGAGCCGCTTTGTATTGAATGTCGCCGTTCTTGCGACGTCGTCAATGGAAGCACCGAGGATCTCTGCAACCTTTGCGCCGATGAGAGCCACGTTCGCCGGTTCATTACGCTTTCCTCGATGGGGCACGGGAGCAAGGAACGGGGAGTCCGTTTCCAGGAGGATGTGGTCGTATCCCAACCGACGCAACGTTTCAACGACGGGGGAATTCCTAAATGTGACAATGCCAGGATAGGAGACCGAAAAACCAAGCGACAGGAGGTGCCATCCCTGGTCGGCATCTCCGGTAAAACAATGGAAGACCCCTTTCGGAGAAGGAACCCTGCTGTGGGAGTTCGTCAGACGCCTCCGCCATTCAGGATGAGCCCGGACAGCCTCCTCAACGATGGCAATGGTTTCCGGGACAGACTCCCTTGTGTGGACGACTATGGGCAGATCCCGGCGAACAGCAAGCTCGATTTGCCGTTGAAAGACAGTCCGCTGCGTTTCCCGCGGAGAAAAATCGTAATGGAAATCCAGCCCGATTTCTCCAATTGCGACAACCTTCGGATGCCTGCTCAGTTCCTCAATTTTTTCAAGCGCACTCTGGTCTGCCTTCGAGGCCTCATGGGGATGGAATCCGACGCAGGCGTAGATACAGTCGTAACGCTCTGCCAGGGCTATTGCCTCCCTGCTTGTCTCCAGGCCGGTCCCGGGCACAACAATCGACTCAACACCGGAATTCAGCGCACGGCTGATCACCGCATCTACCTCATCCTTGAAGTCTTCAAAGAACAAATGTGCATGCGAATCAATAAACATGCTTGACTCCGACTGGCGTCTCCTCCTCGTTGGCGAACAATATTACGTTAATCTTTCAGCATTTACAATGCGCCCTCGACGCTGAGAACATAGTTACGGACGGGTGAAAGATTGCCGATGAGCTCAACGTATGAATAGTTGAAGATGTTGTTCACGTTGAACCCGATCCGGAACGGTACACCAAGTTCCCGGAGATCATACGACGCACGAGCGTCAAAGACTTTAATCGGAACCCGATAGTCTCCCTGCACAATCGGCGCAAGGTAGACAAGGTTATCGTCGATCGCCTCAACCCTGCTGACGTAACGGAAATCGGCGGATGCCCGGACATTTCCGGAGCTTATTTGCAGCGAGCTGTAGAACAAATGCCGGGAGCGAAACTTGAGGACCGTATTCTGCTGGACATCTCTTGGATCCGTGTAGGTGTAGCTCAGATCCAAATGCAGAAGGTTCCCAAACCAGTCGGATCGTATTCCGGCCTCCATTCCACGAATGCGCGCCCGGGTGACATTGGAGAACTGGATGACGAACTTGTTCGGATCAACACTGGCTTCGATCAGATCCTCGAAATCATTCTGGAACAGCGATACTTCCACCAGGAACTGCTCAAAGAGCGTCTGGGAATATCCGATCTCGTATGAGAAACTCCGCTCGGCTTTCAGGGAATCCGGTTTCGGAACAATGGAAAGCTGACTCACTCCCGTCGACACTCCGGTGAACAGCTCGCTGATCGAAGGATATCGGAAGCCGGCGCCAAATGACGCACGGAGGTGTGTGCCGACGGCCGGGTTATAGACTACTCCGAGCTTCGGGTTCAACTGCGAGCCGACGGGAAGTACAGAAACCCGCTGCCAGTCGTACCGGAGTCCTGAGGTCAGTCTGAACTCGTCGGAGAGTGCCACTTCGTCCTGGACATATCCGGCCATTCCAACTCCGGGATGGTCGCCGAAAATGTTCGAAGTTACGAAATCATAATTCCCGACCAGTCCAAATGTCAGGAAATGGTCCGGTGAGACTTCATATGTCCCCTGACCTTCTACCTGAGTCACGTGCGACGTCGAAATATTGTTCACACGACCGGAACTATCGTCCCTCCAATAATTACCGTAATAGATTCCCCGGACATTGTAAGAGAATTTGTCAGACACGAGCTCGTTGTAGGAAAAGCTCAGATTCCCCCTGTTCCAATCCACATTGCCGCCTCGCTGGGACTCTGCGGGTCTTGTTGCCTCGCGGAGGCTCTTCCACCAGAAAAAATTCCCGTGCGAACGCAACATGAAATTTCCCGCGACCGTGAGATTCTGGTATTCCGAAAGATTAAACTTGAGCTTCGAATAAAGATTCCACCGATGGTAGAGGTCGTTTTCCCGGTAGCTTTCGTCAACCGACCGGCTGAGACTGACGAGGTAGCCCATGTCCCCCGTGTTATTCATGACGGTGACGAACCCGCCACTATTGAAACGTGCGTTGGGAGACCAGTCCCATTCTGTGTAGCGTGGCTTGTCATAGATCCCCGAATACACCCTGAACCGCACATCCGTTCCCTCCGGAATATCCTTGGTGATCACATTGATGACTCCGCCCAGCGCGCTGGATCCATACAGCGCCGAACCTGCACCTTTTAGCACTTCAATCCTCTCCACCTGATGCATGGGAAGCGTTTCCCAGGTAATCTCTCCGGTGTCTCCTGTGAGATACGGCAGACCGTCGATCAGTACAAGAACCCGACTTCCCACTCCCCGACTGTAGCCTGTCGAACCGCGTATGTTAACCTGATCCTGCATCATGTTCACACCGGGGACGTACCGCAACGCGTCGTCAAGATTGACCACGACCCTGTCGGCAAGCATTCTGGCTGTGACTGTCGAAATACTGACCGGAACTTCCTGGAGGCTCTGTTCACGACGGCTCGCCGTCACGACCACCTGTTCTGTCTCAAGGGGAACCTGCAGCAGCTCGACGAGGACTTCCCTCCGTTCGCCGGACTTGATCTCGAGGCCGTCAATCGTCGTCGTTTTGTACCCGATGAGTGAAACAATCAGAGTGTAGCTCCCGGGTGGCACGGAACCGATCCGGAATGAGCCTGTCGCCGATGAAACGCTTCCGCGAACCGTCCCCCGAAGAGCCACATTCGCCCCGGGGAGCGGCGTCCCGGATGCCTCGTCGGTGACGCGTCCGACAATCGATCCATCCCTCTGAGCAAGCATTCCACTTGAAAGCATCAGCACAGTCAGGCAGTATCGGGTGAAGATATTCAAAAGGGTTGCGGGGGCAAATGATAGAAATCGACTGAGATGTCTACTCCGGCGGAGAACTCGTAGTCACGCACAGCAATTGAGCGGGGTTGTCCGGGAGTGGTCGGGTCTTCAACAATTCCGACAATTCTGTAGTTGCTCACATCGCTAATCAACCCCGGCTTATATCGCTGAATGACACCGATGTACCGATATGTTCCCGGCGGCACGTGGATCGCATAGACGACCGAATCGACAAAGAACGGGAGATTCTCAACGAGCGAGGGGTATACGTAGATCTTCGGCGGGTTCGAGGTCAGGCCCGCAAGAACATTGGTGGAATCGAGGGGATAAATTTGCGAGGCAAACAGCCAGAGATTCTGCAGGCTGTCGCTTGTTGCGGGGGGCCAGGTCCCTTGCGCGAAGCGAATGGTTCCGCCGAACCCGGGTTCGATGAGCGGGGGCAGCTCCAATCCGTGATCGCACGACAAGAAAAACAGCAACGCGAAATACGGAAGAAGTTTCTTCATCGGGTTCCTGAGAAGTTACTATTTGCCGGAGTGAAATGCAACGTTACCGGGAATGAGAAGCGTTCCTCAGGGGGTTTTTTCCATTGGAAATCAAGGCGCAGTTTGCGTATATTGGGAGCCAAAATGTTCGGCATCATCAGCATTCAGAACCGTGATCCCGTCTCTTGAACTCGTTGCTTCCAACGTTGTGAACCGACAATCCCCGCACCGGACAATCTATGAGCAATCGTATGTCCGCTCGATGTTCGATTCCATCGCCGGCCGATACGATCTTCTCAACCACCTGCTCAGTGCCGGCCTTGACATCGTATGGCGCAGGAAAACAATTGAGCTGATCCTCCCGTTCGGCCCGAAGAACATTCTCGATGTCGCCACAGGAACCGGAGACCTGGCGCTGGCCGCAATGCGGCTCAACCCAGAGAGCATCACCGGCATCGACCTCTCTCCTGAAATGCTCCACATTGCGCAAGACAAGATTGATGCGCGAGATTTCACCACCCTCATTTCGTTGGAAGAAGGATCGGCGGAACGACTTCGCTTTGCCCCAGATTCTTTCGACGCGGTCACCGTCGGATTCGGTGTCAGGAATTTTTCCGACCTTCATTTAGGGCTTGCCGAAATCCTCCGCGTTCTCCGCCCCGGCGGCGTCGCGGCGATGCTCGAATTCTCACAACCGACGGCTACTCCCCTCAGACAAATTTACCGATTCTACGCTGGGAAAATATTACCGGTTTTGGGAGGTGTCATTTCAGGAAACAGCGAAGCTTACTCGTATTTGCCCAAAACTGTATCGGAATTTCCTTTCGGCACAGATTTTCTTGCTGTTCTTGATTCCGTCGGATTTACCCGGACAAGCCACCACCCCCTTTCCGCCGGCATTGTCGCAATTTATCTTGGCGTGAAGGGACAGGAAGGCAGAAACCGTCAATGACCGACCAGCTTATTCGCGTCGGCCACAGTCCGGATCCCGATGATGCGTTTATGTTCTATGGACTTTCGTCCGGAAAGGTCAAACTCGAAGGAGTGCGAATCCAGCATCAGCTGGAGGATATTCAAACTCTCAACCAGCGCGCCTTGAAGGGCGAACTGGAAGTGACGGCAATTTCGGCTCACGCATATGCATATGTCGCTGACAAGTATTGGGTGATGGCAACGGGAGCGAGTATGGGGGAAGGATATGGTCCTGTCCTTGTCTCGAAAAAATACAGCACCATTGAAGAATTGAAGGGAAAACGCGTGGCAACGCCGGGGAAACTGACCACGGCGAGTCTTCTGTTCAAGATCTTTGTGGAAGGCGTGGACAATGTCGATATCGAATTCGACCAGATCATGGATCGGGTCGACAGTGACGAATTTGCAGCAGGACTGTTGATCCACGAGGGACAAATTACGTACGCCGAACAGGGGTTCAGGAAGATTCTCGATTTTGGAGAACTGTGGAAGAAGCGGTTCGGGAACCTCCCCCTTCCCCTTGGCCTCGACGTGGTGAGGAAGGACCTTGGAGAGGAGACGGCACGAAAGCTTTCACAAGGACTCCGGCAGAGCATCCATTACGGGTACACCCATCAGTCCGAGGCTATTCCGTATGCGTTGAAATACGGCAGGGGGATCGATGAAGAGAAGGGTTCAACGTTCGTCAAGATGTACGTCAGCGAACTGACGGTCGATATGGGCGAACGGGGAAAACAAGCACTTGAGACGCTCTACAAACTTGGATCGGATCGAAAACTCATCCCTCCCCAACCGGAAGTGAAACTCTACTAGTATGATCGGACTGTTCAAAATATTCGACGCTCACGTCCACTTCTATTCCAACTCGTTCTTCAAGTTTCTTGTGAAGCAGAAGCCGAACCGGGCCGACATCAATACGGAGCTGAGGAACATCGCCTCGAAGGGTCACATCGAAATTCCCGGAGAGGACCCCGTACAGCTGGCGAAGCGCTGGGTCGACATCATCGACAAATGGAAGCTCGAACGGTTGATGTTGTTCGGCAGCATGCCCGGCGACGAAGACTCCGTGGTCAAGGCAGTCCAGGCGTTTCCCGCGCGATTCACGGGCATGTTTGCCATCGACCCGAACTCAAACGTTCTGATGGAGAATGCTGAGAAACGGCTCAAATCCGACAAACTCAAAGGAATCCTCCTCTATCCTTCCCTGTACCAGATCAGCGTCGGTGACGAATGGCTGTTCCCGCTCTACAATCTTGTGCAGGAATGCAAAGGACTTGTCTTTGTCCATTTCGGCAAACTCATCATCCGCCCCCGAGATTACGCCGGTGTCCCGACCGTTGTCAACGATACGTTCGCAAACCCGAAGGATCTCATCCCCGTTGCAAAAAAATTCACGGGAATCAGATTTGTCATTCCGAATTTCGGTGCCGGAAAGTTAGATGAAGTGCTTGAGGTGGGGAAACAGTGCCCGAACGTCTATGTCGACACCGCGGGGTCGAATTCGTGGATGGCGGAGCATCCGTCAAAGCCAGACTTACGCCAGGTGCTGCAGAAGACGTTGCAGGTGTTTGGTTCGGGAAGGATCCTGTTCGGATCGGACTCCGGCATGCTGCCGCGCGGCTACCGGTATGACATCGTCGATAATCAGCTGAAGCTTGCCCAGGAAATGCGGATTCCGACCCCGGACATCAAGAAGATTTTTTATGAAAACATGGCGGGGCTTGTTGATTCCGCCTGATTTCCTCTCTACGCAGCCGCGTCCCGCTTTTCCACATTCAAAATCTCGTACAATGTCGTTCGTTGTGCCGGAATAAAACCTGCTTCACGGATCAATCCTTTACACTCCTCCGTGTTCGTCTTGTTGACAAAGTTTGCGGCGGCATGCACGTTTTCTTCGAGGAGCGTCCCGCCAAAATCATCTCCCCCAAAATGAAGGGCAATTTGTCCCGTTTTCTTCCCCTCGGAAAACCACGACGCCTGAATATGCGGGAAATTGTCCAGGTAGATTCGCGAGAAGGCAATCAGTTGAAGATATCGTGTCGGCGTGGCATAGTGTGGAATGATCTTTTCCAAAGGCGTGTTTCCGGGCTTGAACGACCACGGAACAAAGGCCGTAAACCCGCTTGTTTCATCCTGAAGCTTTCTGATGCTCTCCAGGTGTTCGAGGATATCTTCATCGGCCTCAAGATGCCCGTACATCATCGTGGCAGTCGACTTGAAGCCAATCTTGTGGGCATCCCTCATCACGTTCAGCCAATCCGCGGACGCACCCTTTTTGTTGCTGATTTTTCGTTTTACACGGTCTGACAGAATTTCCGCGCCTCCGCCCGGTATCGACCGCTGACCGGCGTCCCACAGTTTTTGGAGAACTTCACCCGTCGTCACCTTCGACATTTCGGCCATACCAATGATTTCAGACGTCGAGTAGAAATGCGGGGCGACGCCCGGGACTTCTTTCACCGTGCGGCGTACCATGTCCAGATAGTACTCGAACGGAAGGGCCGGGTTGACTCCTCCCTGCAGCAGAACCGTCGTTACGCCTTTCTCTGCTGCCTCCTTGAATTTCTGAATCATATGGTCGACACTGTAGGTGTACTCTCCCTCGTCCCCCGTATGGCGGTAGAACGCACAGAAAATGCAATCGATGTTGCAGACGTTTGTGTAGTTGGGATTTGTGTCGACCACAAACGTGACCCATGGGTTCGGGTTTTTCTTAAACCGAATCTCGTTGGCGAGCTCTCCAAGATCAAGGAGCTCCGCGTTCCTGAGGAGGAACGTGCCTTCCTGTTTTGTAAGCCTGCCGCCTACGCGCACCTTTTTGAACAATTCTTCGAGCGTCATGAATAAGAAAAGTCTGTGTTCTCGCGATTGTGGGTGAAAATGTATCCGAGTAATTTGCAGAAGGCGTGAAGAGAATTGCAGAGCCTTAGAAGCTGATCTTGTAGCCCGCAGCCTTGAGGTCCTTCATGAGACCCAGAGATGCCTCCTCCAGCTTCACGACGATTGGCTTGACGGAAAGACCCGGAACATTCCTGGGGAAGTTGACATCGGACATGTGGAGCACAACCACGTGACCTTTTCCCAGTTTTCCCATAAAATGACCGAGCTCGAACATGGCGTACGCCAGGTCGTCCGAATTGAAAACGAAGAACGCGAACTTGATGTCCGCCCTCTCGGGGATTGTATCGAGAGCCAGCATTTGGCCATGGGCGCGATCCAGAGTAACTTCTTCCAGACCAATCTCTCCGAGAAACTGCGAAAGTTGCGCACGCAACGGGTCGTTCTTCTCACCCACGACGTAAACCTTGTTCCCCGCGGCCACCCCGTCGGGCTTCGCAGGGGCAGCCGCCGGAGCGGGTGATGCCACCGCAGTTGCGGCAGCAGGTTTCGGAGGTGGTTTAAGCACCCGGGCACCGCCGCTCTCTGATGAAGTCACTGTGGCAGGAGCTGCTGCCGGGGCAGCCGCCGGGGCTGCAGTGGCCAGTTCCGGTGAAGCCTTGAGCTTTTCGTAGAGCTCTCTTACGGCATTGAGGATGAGCTGTGCAGATGATTGAAAAAAATAGCCGCCGTTCTGATCACCCACAATTTTGTTTTTGTACGGAAATCCGATCGGCCCGGACTGCTCGAGCGTTTCGAGACACGCTTTGCGCCACTCCAGATACTTGTTCTGCATACGGGCATTATAGCCCGAGAACTCAAATCCACCAAGGGGCATCAGTTGTGTTCCCGTGGAAACAAGCTCCTCAAACTTTTTTACGATCGATTCAGACATAGGCTCGAAATTCGTTACTGCTCATTTCCCACTTCGACAGCTGAGAGGAGGGATTCAAAGGTACTGATCGCGACCCGCTCACGCTCACCGATTCTGTAGTTGAACCCCTCGAGATACTCGTTGGATTCCGACGGAGACATCTTGAGACGTCTCGCATGCAGCACTCCCACGGACCGAAAGTCCGCCTCAGCCTTTTCAAGGGAGGTCTGCAGAATCTCCCGCAGTTCTTCTTTTCGCGAATCTTCCATGGTTTTCATCACCGCCCAGACAGCAAAGACAAACGGCAGGTTCTGCCAGTCGTACCACTCCGTTGCCAGGTCGTACATCAGCTCGAAGCCGTGCATTCCTGCCGATCGTTGTTTCAACGCTTCATCTCCGATGAGCAGGATTGCATCAAATTCTGCGTAGTTATTGACGCCCGCGTGCATCCTTCGGAACGTCGTTTTGACTTCATATTTCTTCTCGAGGAGGATCTTCAGGAGTTTCACCGATGTCGCCGTATCATCCGTGATGCCGATCGTCTTTCCGTCAAGGTCCTTCCACCCATAATTTGAAAACAGAAGCACGCTCTTGACCTGGTCCCTCGTTGCAATGCAATAGTTGAGCATCTCCAGGTTTTCCCGTTGTCGCAGATAGTCCGCGAGGGAGAACAAACCTGCATCCACTTGCCCCTTCTGCGCCAAAATTCCCATCCTCCGGGGAACAACGGGTAGAATTTTGAATTGTCGTTGCTCAAGGTTTTCGTAAAACGGGACAGAGTTCAGATACGGGATTTTGCCCACGACGTTCGTGGTGCCAAGATTCAAAGGATTGTAGTAGACGTCCCGTTCAACGGGGATCTTCCCGGCATCGCGAATAATCTTTACCAACTGCTCCTTTGCGAGCGTGGACGGGCTGGTGGCCCCGGCATCGTGTGCAATGCGCTCGCCGCCGACGGTTCCATCCATATCGTCCGCCCCGAAGTTCAACGCCACGGATGCGACTTCCTCGGTCAACATGACCCAATACGCCTTGATATGCGGTATGTTGTCCAGCATCAGTCTCGAAACAGCGATCATTTTCAGGTCGTCGATCGCGGAGGTAAACTGATCCTTCGGTTTGATTCCTGTATCGCCGGGCTGGAACGCCAGCGGAATGAACGTCAGGAAACCCCCGGTTTCGTCCTGCGCCTCTCTCAGCTTCATCATGTGTACAAGACGTTCTTCGATCGTTTCCACATGGCCGTAGAGAATCGTGCTGTTCGTGGGGATTCCCAGGCGATGCGCAGTCTTGTGAACCTCAAACCAGGTCTTGGCTCCAATCTTCTGGTTGAAGAGGAGCTTCCTCACACGCTCGGAAAACACCTCTGCCCCGCCACCCGGCATTGTTCGAAGGCCCGCCTCTTTTAATTGCGACAAGACCTCTTCGATTGTCAGCTTGAATTTTTTGTGGAAGAAATCTATCTCGACGGCCGTCCATGCCTTGATGTCAAGGTTGGGAAAGTTCCTTCTGATCTGGCGCATCATCTCCAGATAGTACTCCCACTCCCAGTCAGGATGGAGACCTCCGGTAATATGGACTTCATGAATTTCAGGAGTGAGCTTGCGGAGGATCTCCTGAATCGTCATTTCATAGGCGTTCGCCTGCCCTGCCATGGTTGCAAAATCGCAGAACTTGCACGAGAGAACACAGATATTCGTCGGCTCAATTTTTTGATTCAGCACATAGTACACCGCATCGCCGCTCCGACTCCTTTGGGCGAAATGTGCCATCTTGCCCAGCGAAATAATATCGTTCGTGGCATACAGCGCAACACCGTCCAGCAGAGTTAAGCGCTCGCCGACCCGGACTTTGTCCCACACCGGAGCAAGTTTCTTATCGCGAAAATGGATTTCCACTCTGTTCGGTCATCCTCACAATATTCTACTTCCAATACGAGTCCCAGCGACTCTCTACTTTTCTTCTTACCCGCGCCTCCATGACCAACGGATCGGGGTACCCTTTTTTCCACGTCGCGTCAATTCCAAGAACGCCTCGATAGATCGGGGAGATTCCGAAAAGTTTCTGCTCTGTGAACACCACATCGCGTTCACAGTCAAACCTTGTGAAAATTCCCCACAAACAATTTTCCTGGTCGTGGACGTCGACATCCTCACTCACTGCGGCGATCATCCGGAAACCCTGAAGTTCTCTTCTTTTCACCAGCTTCTCGATCACCTCCCGTCCCGCATTCCGGACCTTGACCACGAGCAGGCATTCTTCCAGGAGTTGCGAATCGGTGATTCTTCTGTCGATCGATCTCATATTGACCGGTTGCGACTTGAACTTTGCGGCGACATCTCTTGCATCCTGCTGATCCTTCGTGGGTCGTTGCTTCCTCGTCGCATCGAGGATCATTTTGCTCCCCAACTCCATTTTTGCGCTCGTAAAGTCCAGCGTATCGAGCGGGACCTTTGGAATCAGCACAAAATCGAAGTGCGGATCAAAATTGTCGCGAACCGCTTCCAGAACCGATTTCCACTCCCTGGGATTCACGTCGGGAGGTACCAGGATCAGACATTTCGTAAGCGAGAGTTGGCCTGTGCCGAGAAGGCCCAAAGCTGCTTTCATTGCCTCCTTCTTGTATCGTTCTTCCACCGACACGACGAGGAGATTATGAAAACCGGCCTCATAGTAGGCCCAGATGTCCTTGACTTCGTTGTGAATCAGCCTCGCCAACGGTCCAAGGATCTGCTGCGTGGCATCTCCCAGGAATTTGTCCTCCATTGGAGGAATTCCGACGACGGTTGCCGGATAGATTGGATTCTTCCGGTGCGTGATTCCGCGAACATGAAAAACAGGAAACGGTGCCGCGTTCGAATAATGTCCGAAATGGTCGCCGAACGGCCCCTCCTGGCGTCGCTCTTTTCCCCGGACAACTCCCTCCAACACAAATTCTGCATTTGCAGGCACGTTGATGGAAACGTTCCTGCCTCGTGTCATGGGAATCGGTTTTCCCCTCAGGAACGAAGCAAACATCACCTCGTCCATTCCCTCCGGCAGCGCTGCGACGGCCGCAAGAAGCAGGGCGGGGTCCGTTCCGAGAGCGACAGCTACTTCCAAATCCTGATTCAGCTGTTCTGCCCGGTGATAGTGAAATCCCCCTCCCTTTTGAATCTGCCAATGCATCCCTGTCGTGGTCTTGTCGTACACATGAAGACGGTAGATCCCGACATTTCTTTTCCTGCTCAACGGATCTTCGGTAAATACCTGTCCGAGCGTAATGAACCGCCCGCCGTCTTTCGGCCAGCACCGTTGGACCGGAAGCTCCTCGAGATTCATTCCGCCGATCAGTTCCTGGGCAGTTCCGCCCGAAACGGTTTTTTGCCGCGCGCCAACGACACGCTTCAGGAGAGATGAGCTCCGAACCAATCCCGACAGACTCGGTGCCAGGAGACGATCCGCAAACGTTACGAGCTCCGTGCCGATTTGAACAGGGTGGCAGCCGAGGGCAAGTTCGATGCGGCGTTCCGATGCGAATACATTGATAGCCAGCGGATACCTGGATCCTTTGACATTTTCCAAGAGCAGTGCTGGCTTCTTTTCCTGGAGGGCCCGTATGGCAATTTCTGTGATTTCCAGTTCCGGGTCGACTTCGACAGTAACCCGTCTTAGTTCGCCAATGGACTCAAGATACCGAACAAATTCCCCGAATGCCGGAAAGGTCATCAACGATATCGCCTACTCAAGTTCATCTGATCGCCATCCCCTGGACGTTCGGGCACCGAGGACTCCAAGAACCTTCTCCACAAAAGCCCGGACGTACTCATCAACCGATTTCGGCACAAAATACAGCGGCGGAGATATCGGCATGATAATGACGCCTTCATGCGAGAGCCGCGCGCACTGTTCCAGCGACAGCGTCGAGAGAGGAGTTTCCCTGATGCAGAGCACGAGCTTGAATCGTTCTTTCAACGCGACCTGGGCTGTGCGAGTCAGAAGCGTGTCTCCGATTCCCGAAGCTATTTTCCCGAGCGTCGAGACGGAGCACGGAAGAATGACGCACGCATCAAAAGAATTCGAGCCCGAGGCTATAGGTGCAGACAGGTCATCGTCAGAAAACTGTCTCTTGACGTGGGGTGCAAGATCCTTATCGGTAATCCCGAGTTCGTCCTTCAGGAGCACTTTCCCCCATCGGCTCACCACAAGGAACTTATCCCCAGGGCATCGTTGAAGAAATTCTCTTGCGAAAATGGCTCCCGATGATCCGGTGATCCCGAGAATCGTCCTCATGGGAAGTAGATCCCCGTCAGGACCATTCCAAACACCGAGAATCCAAGCACTGCATTGATCTTAAAGAACGCAAGTTCGACGTCTTCCGCCTTCTTATGTTCGAGATACAGCAGGTATCCGGAAAGCGCGAGGAACGGAAACGCCGCCAGCGCCCGAATATACATGGTAAACAGCATGCCGAGGCAAACAAACGACAGAGCATGGAGATATCCGGAAATCCTCAGAGCGCGCGACCTGCCAAAGCGTGACGAAAAGGAATACAGATTTGTCTCGCGATCGAAAAATTCATCCAGAGTGGAATAGATAATATCAAACCCCGTTACCCATAGAAGGGTAAACAGAGAGAGCAAGATGGCAGGAAGAAGGTTCTGAAACGACTGTTGGACTGCAAACCAACCGCCCAGAGGCGCCATCGAAAGGCCCAGCCCGACACCGAAGTGCGCGAGGACGGTGAAGCGTTTCATATAGGGATAGAGCGTAAAAATCAACAATGGAATCGGCGACAGAGAAAGGCAGAATGGGGAGATCAATCCCGCGCTTATGCCGTACACCAGCAACGATGCCATAAGGATCAACACGGCCTCGGGAAGGGACATCCTGCCGCTCGGCAACTCCCGGTTCACTGTCCGGGGATTTTTCCTGTCGATTTCCCGGTCGATGATCCGGTTGAGGGCAAGCGCCGCAGTTCGGGCTCCGACTGTTGCGCAAAGGATCAGAGACACGAGAGAAATGGACGGAGGTGCTTTCTCGGCCAGAAACACCCCGCTGAATATCAGGGGGAGTGAGAACAGCGTATGTTCAATCTTGATAAAATTGGCGAAACTCTTGAATCGTTGCACGGAAGATCAGGCGATTCTTTGGAAATTCTTGAATTAGGTTAGAAATATAGCAGAAAATTGGACTTATAGCAAGAAGCGGAGAAACACAGGATGCGGGATGTAAACGTTCCCCAAATTGCCAGGGCTTTACTTCACGATACTTCCGGTGGGAACCTCTCCTGCCAACGTGACCAGGGTAATCTTGCCGTTGCTGTCGTTCGCCGCGAGCACCATTCCGCGGGATTCCTGACCCATGATCTTCGCCGGCTGCAAATTTGCCACAACAACCACAAGCTTATTCAACAGATCCTCGGGTTGGTAGTACTGGGAAATCCCGGCGACAACCTGTCTTGTTTCCGTTCCGATCTCAATCTGAAGCTTCAGAAGCTTCTCCGACTTTGGGACCCGCTCCGCAGCAACCACGCGGGCAACCCGCAGGTCAAGTTTCCTGAAGTCATCAATCGTCATCATGCCTTTGTCCGTTTGAACGACAGGTTGAGTCACTGCACCACCTTTATCAAGAAAATGAAGAAGACGATCAATCTCCTTGTCCTCAATCTTTGAGACAAGAATCTCTGACTTGTTCAGCACATGTCCCATGGGCAAGAGCATTTCTGCGGCGCTCTCCCAGCCCTGTTCCTGTGAAGGGGCGGGACAATTCAGCATGGTCCAGATTCGTTTGGAGAGATGGGGAATCACAGGTTCGAGGAGCACCGCGAGCGATCGGGAAACCTGAAGGCACACATGGATCGTTGTCGCACACTGTTCGGGATTGGATCGGAGGGTTTTCCAGGGTTCACTGTCATTGAAATACTTGTTGGCGGCACGACAGAGGTTCATCGCCTCGAGCACGCCTTCCCGGAACCGATATCGCTCGAACAAATCACCCACAGTCTTGGGTGCCTCCCTGAGCGTGCGGATCATTTGTTCATCGAGTTTGCTGAGCAAGGAGACAGGCGGAATCTTCCCTCCGAAATTCCTTTCCGCAAAAGCAAATGTGCGATTCACAAAGTTCCCAAGGATATCTGCAAGCTCGTTGTTTGTTCTTGCCTGAAAGTCTTTTAAATAAAAGTCGCTGTCACGGGATTCGGGCAAGTTGACCGCAAGAGCGTACCGAAGGGTGTCGGCGGGAAAAAAGCCCAGGAAGTCGGCTACGTCGATTCCCCATCCGCGACTTTTAGAGAACTTCTGGCCCTCAAAATTGAGAAACTCGTTGGCCGGAACGTTTTCGGGAAGCACATACTGCTCACGGCCGCCGTCGTTCCACGCCATTAGCATGGCGGGGAATACAATGCAGTGGAACACCACGTTATCCTTGCCAATGAACGCGACATACTTCGTGTCATCGCTTTGCCAGTATGGCTTCCAGGACTCGCTCTCCCCCGATTTTAGAGCCCATTCTCTCGATGCCGAGATATAGCCCAGGACGGCATCAAACCAGACGTATACGACCTTGTTCTCGTATCCAGGCACAGGGACCTGGACTCCCCAACTCAAATCTCTCGTTACAGCTCTGTCTTCCAGACCCGCCTTGAACCAGCTTTCGCAGTATCGTAACACATTTTCCTTCCATCCATCGCGCTGGGAACGCTCGCGAATGTACTCCTGGAGCCGCTTTTGAAAGTCGCCAAGAGGAAAATACCAATGCGTGGTTTCGCGGACTATGGGCGTTGTGCCACAAATCTTGCATTTGGGATCTATCAGATCAGTCTGATTCAGCCACGACCCACAGTTTTCGCATTGATCCCCCCGCGCCTGGGTGTAACGACAATGGGGACAAGTTCCCTCAACATAGCGGTCCGCCAGGAACATCCTGTCCTTTTCACAGTAAAGCTGTTCCTCCTTCTTCTCCTTGAGTATTTTTCGTCTGTGAAAATCCCTGAAGAATTCCTTCGTGGTCTCATGATGGAGAGGCAGAGAAGTCCGGGAGTAGATATCGAAACTCATACCAAACTGTTCGAACACCGCCTTGTTAGCCGGGTGGTACCTGTCGATGATCGCCTGCGGAGTCACCTTCTCCTTCTCTGCCGACACCGTGATCGCAACACCATGCTCATCCGAACCGCACACGAACAGAATATCCCGCTTCTTCAGCCGTTGATAGCGAGCATACATATCCGCCGGCAGGTACGCCCCTGCAAGGTGGCCCAGATGAATCATCCCGTTCGCATACGGAAGGGCTGCGGTTATGAGAATTCTTTTGAACTGCTTCGTCATGCGTCCTGCTTCAGGGTGCTACGCAAGGTAAAGGCGAGATTGAGGAGAACAAGAGGAAGGTAGACATTTTTGTTCAGATGGGCAATTCCGGCGTCAATAGCCCCTTCCGCCGCGACGAGGTTGGCGGACGGAAAGTTCTTCACAAAATTATGCAGCGCTGTCCGGTCTTCGTCCAAACCAACATGCACTCCTCCCTCCGAGAGTACTAATGCCTCACGAATCCAGGACTGCAACAGCTTCAGCCATCGTTCGAGTCCTGCCTTGTCGTGCGACGCAACAATGGCCTCCACCGTTGAGACGAGCGCAACTTTGTGGTTTCCCAAAATCACCCGGAGAAATGCAACGACCTCCACTCTTTCGTTCACAATGTCTTTTGAAAGAAGATCGCGTGCAGCAGTGTAACTCCCACCGGACATTCGCGCCGCGAGCTTCGCCTGTTCAGGCTCCGCCTGTTCTCTCGCCCGAAGAGCGTCCTCGATCTCCTGTTCCTGCAGCGGGTCGCATTGCACAAGCTGGCAACGGGAAACAATTGTCGGAAGGAGCCGGGCGCGCTCTGATGTGGTCAGGATCAACACAGTATCTGCGAGAGGTTCTTCGAGTGTCTTCAGGAGGGAATTGCCCGCCTCGTCGTTCATCTGCTCGGCGCGGGAGATGATAAACACCTTTCTCCCCTCCTGCGAGCGGGTGAGCGCCGATTGACGCTTGACTTCACGTACGCTGTTGATTTTGATGAAATTTGCCTTTGCCAGGGAGATGCGATGATAGGGATCCCTCGCTTTCAGGCTCATCTGTTCCTGGATCGCCGAAATCTGGTCCGCCGAAAGCGTAGCGACGGGGTCATCGCCCTGCTTTTCACTTTTGCCGACCGGAAGGGCAACAATCAATTTCACGTTGGGATGCTGAAGGGTTTCGAAACGTCTGCAGCTTGCACACGCATCACAGGCATGGGGCCCGCCTTTGGTGCAATTCAACACCTTCGCAAATTCAATTGCCAGAGCATCTTTTCCCGTGCCCTCGGGTCCGTGGAGCAACCAGGCGTGCGCGATTCGTTCCTGTTGGACCGCCCGCTTCAGCAGAGCCTTTACACGGTTTTGTCCTATAATTGATTCCCAGCTCATGCCATCCTAGTGTCACCTCTAAAAAGTAGTCTTGTGGATCATAAGCTTATTCAAAAGGCAGTAGTGCCCGCCCGAACACCGCAGGCGGGCGAGCCGCTCCGATTTGTGCTTCTCAAAGTCACGGGATACAATCTTACGAATTGGGAGCGGCATTAGAATGTGTGACCAACTCCAAAATGAAGGACTCCTCCGCTGAACGTCTCCGGAAAGAATCTCTTTTGCGTGACCCACCGTTGCGATGGGTCCGCAAATGGGTCATAGACCCGCATGCCAAAGTCAATCCGGATGGGGCCTGCAATGGTGTCATACCGCAAGCCAAATCCCGTCGCCATGGCAATCTCCTGTATGCGTATTTGTTTCGGCTCGGTCCAGATGTCCCCCGCATCATAAAACAGCACGATCGAGAATTTTCCGAGTTCGATAAACGCCAGTTTCCCGGCATTCTTGAAGAGATTCCATCTCCCTTCCAGGTTCCCTTCCAGCAGGGCATCGCCGCCTTCGTCCGTTCTGGACACGGCCCCCAGGTCTCTCGCCTTCCAGCCGCGAACGCTGCCGCTCCCTCCGGCAAAGAATTTTCGCGTAAGCGGGATTCCAGTTTGGGACGCGCCGTACAATACACCTGCGCCGCCCCTCAACCGCGCAGCCCAAATCCACGACCTGTCCCCCACCGGATCCCAATACCATTGTCCAACACCGGACAGTTTTACGTACTGTGAAAACGGCAGCTTTGTGCCGAACAACCCGCCCGTCATCCGCGGCAGGGTGCCGGCTTCTTCAATGGTCACCGAGTGAAAAAACCCGTCGGACGGAGAAAACAGGTCGTTTCGTTTATCCCGCTGGATAGTCAGCGCGATGATAGAGTTAAACTGCCGGACAAAAGCCTCCCCGATAGATGTATCAGTGCGTGTCCGTACACTCTTCGGGTCAATGCGTTCAAGATCCCAGTCAAGGTACCCTCGTGTATATGTCGCAGTCTGTGTAGCAACGCTGATTCTTCCCCGCAGAATGGGAAGATAGTATGCTTCCCGTTTGTCGACAATGCCGGACAACGTGGCGCTAATCGTTGTTTTGTTATTGAGAAAATATGGTTGAAGGAGTTGCGCCGATGCCTCGACCTTTGAGACAAGGGTGCTGTCTTCACGCCACTGGCCATTAAAGAGATCGCCCAATCGGACTCTGTTGATGGATTGCAGATTAAATCGCAATCGTGTCGAAAAATTTCTCGCTCCCCCAAAAAAATTCCGATGACTGTATCCCACACCGGTAAGGATATTCAAAGCATTGTCCTGGTCGTTAATACCTATTTCCGGCGAAAGCTCTTGAAATGGCCTCGGACGAACCAGAACGCGTGTCGGGATTTGCAGCAACCCCGACGCAGAAGACTGGAGCATGTTTTCGATTTTCGTTGTCTCGAAAATCCCCAGCCGGTTCAGGTTTCGTTCGCTCTCGGTTTTCTTTGACTCGCTGTAGAAGTCCCCGGCTGTATAGTCCAGATGGTCGAACACAATGCCCGTGTCCACCCGTTCCTCAACAGTTGAATCCTGTTGGACCATGATTTCCCCGAACTGGTATCGTTGTCCCGGCCGGAACGCCATCACCACTGAAACGTTATTCGTGGATGCATAACGTTGGGCGTACACCGTATCCACCTTTACGTTCACGTATCCATTATTCGCAAACGTATTGACAATGCGGCTGACCTCCTGTTCGAGCGCAAACGCACGGAACGGACCGTGAAGCTCGATCAGTTTCCCGGAGTTCATTTCATCGACTACGTCGGGAGGAAGATTCCCCAGTCCGCGAAACTCCAGGGAGTCAATGAACGACCGGGGCCCTTCCCGGATAAGAAATGCCAAACGCACTTCCTTCTCGGCGGAAACGATCTCCACCATGGTGTCGATCTGTGCATGATAGAATCCGTTATCCTCGTAGTAGCGTTTGAGTTGCGCAAAATCCGAATCGAAGAGAATCGGGTCAAAGTACTCCGGCTTCTGGCCGAGCTTCTCGCTTATGTTGTTGTAGAGGAACTTCCAGAATGTCCATGGAGTTTCGCGTGTCCGGACGACCGTCAGCAACTGGTCGGCCGCAAGCGACTCGTTTCCCTCAAATCGGAGCGAGGCGACTTCGTAGTCCCGCACATTCTCCTGTCCAGCAGTGATGCCGGGAGTCAATGCAAGCAAGGCAAGGGAAATCAGTACCCAGAATGTGTGTTTCATGCGGCGGCAAGAACAAAAAAACCCAGCAGGAATGTGCTGGGTTCGAATCAACGCTGACCATCCTCTAAGGTGTGCAGCATCCTTCCTCAAGACAGTCGCAAAATGTGCTCAGTATTCTTTATCGTCTTCGAAAAAGAAATCCTCGTCCGTCGGATAGTCGGGCCAGATTTCCTCTATGCTTTCGTACGGTTCATCCGAATCTTCGAGCTCTTCCAGGTTCTGCACGACTTGCGTCGGAGCGCCTGTTCGTACTGCGTAATCGATCAACTCCTCCTTTGTCGCTGGCCAGGGCGCGTCATCAAGATAGGATGCTAGCTCGATGGTCCATATCATCTCCACCCATCTCCTTTACGCAATATTGGTCCCTCCGTACCAACCATGCTATCTACTTCGCCGAAAGCTGGTTCTTGTATTCCTGATAGTTGATATCGTCGAAGAAATAGTCGACGGGATTCTGAGCAACGCCGTTTAACCGAACCTCATAATGGAGATGCGGCCCGCTCGACAGTCCGGTGTTCCCAGACCTGCCAATGAGATCTCCGCGTCTCACCTGCTGACCTTCCCGCACCAGTATTTTGGAAAGATGAGCATACAACGTCTTGAAGGAAAATCCGTGATTGACCTCAACCATCAAACCGTAGCCGCCGTCCCTGCCCGAATACTGGACTGAGCCGTCCGCTGCCGCATAGACCGGTGTGCCGACGTCGTTGGCGATATCGAGGCCTTCATGCTGCCGGTAGATGTTCAACACAGGGTGCAATCGAATGCCGATGCCCTTCTTCGAGTAGTAGCCATCCATCGGTTTGATCGCCGGAAGATGGGCAAAGCGGAGTTTGTTTTTCTCGTAATTCTTTGAGACTTCATCGTAACTTGTGTACTGGAGGCGCAGTTCTTTTTCCGCTTTGGACACGCTGCTTCGCAGCCGGTTCAACAGATCATTCACATCGGGCGATGAAGTAAAATCCAATCTCTCCTCCGATCCTCCTGTTCCTGCCTTCCGGATATCCTCGTCGATCTTCGGCAGGTCGACAAGCAATCGAAGCTGATTCCCTTGATCGTTCAAGTCAGCAAGCCTTTGTTCCAATCCTTCAATTCGACGAGACACAAACCGCAATTGTTCCTTGAGGAGGCGGTTTTCGTTCACCAGTACATCCGATTCGATGAACCCGAGCCCCATCGCATCGCCATAGTGCTGATTGATTTCAAGCACCGTCCAGAACAATGCGACCCCCACAAGAAGTCCCAAAATGGTGTAACGAGACTTACCCCATCGGACTTCCCTGAAACTCAGGGAATCGTTCGCATAGTAGTAGAGTTTAAGCTTGCGCATCAAACCTCACAATTATGGGGGAAACAGCCTTACTGCAAAAATGCTTGGGGAAAATAGGAAAAAAAAGAAGCTTTGTCAAGGAAAGACGGAATCTATTCGAAATCGTGCTCAAAATAGTCTATGACCCGCTTTCCTTTCGCTTTTTCGGCAATTGCCGCATCCAAACGCCTGGAGAATTCCCTCGCAGCATCGTAGCCGTAATGCTTTAGGAGATAATCCAGTGCAATGACCTCCACGATAACGGTAATGTTCTTTCCTGGGAAGATGGGGAGCTTGATATGGGGGACATCGACTCCCATGATATTGATGTTTTCGTGGTCCAGGCCTGTCCTCGTATATTCAACGTCCTGGCGCCATTCCTGCAACTCAACAACGAGCTCGAGCCGCTTTTGGAATCGAATCGACCGTATTCCGAAAATTGAGCGTACATCGATAAGCCCGAGGCCCCTGATTTCCATGAAATGTTTCACAACATCCGACCCCGCACCCATGAGAATCCCCTCTCCTTTTCGCGTTACCATCACCACATCATCGGCCACGAGCCGGTGGCCTCGCTCGATCAAGTCGAGGGCAATCTCACTTTTGCCAATTCCGGATCTTCCGCTCAGGAGAACGCCGATGCCATACACATCGATGAAAGAGCCATGGACAGCCGTCTGCGGCGAGAACTGGTCGTCGAGAAAATCGCTGAGAAAATAGAGAAACTTGGTGCTTTCAAATGGAGTCTGGAACACCGACACATGATGCTTGGTCGCAATCTCAACCAATTCCGGCTCAAGCGCATTGTCGTTCGTCACAAAGATGCAGGGTAGATCGAACTTAAAAATCGTCTGGAAGCATTTAATGCGCTCAGGCAAACTGAGGTGTTTCAGATACCTGATTTCGGTGTTTCCGAACACCTGTACGCGATCGTACGTAAATAGTTCCACATACCCAGCGAGAGCCAATCCGGGCCGATGGATGTTCTTGTCACGAACCTCTTTATCAAATCCCACATCCGCATTGACCGATTTCAACTTTAACCGGTCCTTGTTCGCCTCGAACAAGTATCCCACCGTAATGCTTTTCTTTCGTGTTTGCTTCAGACTGTCCAGAGTCATACACTTGCCTGAGATTAATGAGTTCTTCTTTTGAACATGGGTCAGACTTTCTCGCGCACCCTCCGCACCTGTTTGCGGTCCTTCGCGTGCAATTTGTCCTTGTACTTTTTAAGCTGCACCAGAACTTTTTCCACAGCGCCATCGATGGATTTAAAGAAGTCCGCGTTTTTTGCCATGCCGATAAGAACTGCATTGTAGACCTTCACACTAATTTCTGCAACCTTCAGACTATTCCGTGGTTTTTCATAGCTCAGAATCACGTCCGCACTGATGATCCCGTCATAGTATTGCAGCAGTTCATGCACAGCATGTTCTGCATACTCATTCAACGATGAATGCGCTTTGAAGTGTCGTGATGTGACGTGGATGTTCATCGGTCTTCTCCTTTCGGCGTACCAGCGATTCCCATCCGGAGCTATTACGCTTTCGGGTGGGCTTTGTCGTAAACATGTTTCATGCGAGCTGTTGAAACATGGGTGTAGATTTGAGTGGTGGAGAGACTTTCGTGGCCCAGGAGTTCTTTTACCGCCTTCAGGTCCGCTCCCCTGTTGAGCATATGGGTTGCGAACGAATGCCGTAGCACGTGGGGACTCTTCTTGTCCATTTCTGAGACCCGTTCGATATACCGACGCACAATCCTCCCCACTGCCTGCGGATAAATTCTTTCGCCCCGCCGTGTAACGAAGAGCGGCTGAACCTTCGAGCGTCCGCTTGCCCCCGGCGAAGGCCGGACTTCCATGTAGTCTTCGATTGCCGTGCGTGCTTTTGAACCGAGCGGAAGGATCCGTTCCTTGCGTCCTTTTCCCATGACCTTTACCGATCCTTCCCTTCCGTCCACATCCCCAACATCGAGGCTCACGAGCTCGCTCAGCCGCATCCCCGTGCTGTAGAACAGCTCCAGAATTGCCGCGTCCATTTTCCCCCCGGGAGTCGTGCGATCCGGCGCTTCGAGCAGCTGTTGCATTGCGCGCTCGTCGAGGAATGCGGGGAGTTTCTTTTTAACCTTGGGTGTAATGAGCGTGAGGGCAGGGTTGGAAGGAATAGCGTTCTGCCGTTTCAGATATTTGAAGAAGGACCGCAGCGCCGCAATCTTTCGTGCAACACTCCGTTTGCCAAATCCGCGTGCAAGCAGCGATCCAAGAAATGCCCGAAGCGTTTCCTTTCCGACTTCCCTGATCGTCGTAACGCCATCCTGCTTCAAGAAGGACGCGAATTCAACGAGGTCCGTTTCGTACGAAAGAATTGTGTTCGGAGAATAGTTTCGTTCGACTTCGAGATATCCCAGATATTTGCGAACGAGGTTCTGCATGAAGCAGAGCTGCTACGCTGGAATCGCTACGTCTTCTTTCACAACCTCCTGCTTGCATTCCGGACACATCAGATACTCCCCCTTCGCCTGGGAGTATTTCGCCACGATATACAGATTGCCGCACGACGGGCAGGCCTGGTTCACCGGTTTATCCCAGGAAGCAAAATCGCATGCCGGGTAACGCGAACACCCGTAGAATGTGCGCTTTCCTTTTTTTGTCTTCCGTTCGACCAGATCTCCGTCCTTGCATTTGGGACACTTGATTCCCATTGAAATCGGCTTGGTATTTTTGCAGGAGGGATAGTTCGAACAGCCCAGAAACGCCCCGAACCGTCCGCCCTTGACGACCATATCGCCACCACACAACTCGCATTTGCCTCCGATCAGGTGCTGATGCTTTTCCATATCTTCCGCAAGCGGCTTGGTATTCTTGCAGCTTGGATACCCCGTGCAGGCCATGAATCTCCCGTTGCGACCCCACTTGATAATCATCGGACGGCCGCACACATCGCAAATTTCCTCGGTCTTCTCCTGCAGCGATTTCTTGATATTCGAAGCCATACTCGAGGCTTTTTCGACTGCATGGTGAAACGGCTCGTAGAAATCCTTCATCACCTGAAGATATTCCTGCTTTCCCGATGCAATCGTGTCCAATTCCCCTTCCATCTGAGCGGTAAATCGGACATTGAAAATTTCCGGGAAATGGCTGACCAAAAGCTTGTTCACTTGCATACCCAGATCTGTAGCGTAGAGCTTCCGTTCTCTTTGCTCCACGTACTTTCTATCGATCACCGTCGAAACGATGAGTGCATACGTGCTCGGTCGACCGATACCGAGCGACTCCAACTCTTTCACAAGGCTGCTTTCCGTGAAGCGCGCAGGGGGCTTTGTAAAATGCTGGCGCGGAATCAGATCACTCAACGATGTGTTCTGTCCGCTTGCAATGTTCTCAGGAAGCTTTGACGTCGGATCGATATCTTCCGGTTCGCTGCCGATCTCTTCCACCATGTCGTCATACACCTGCAGGAATCCACGGAATGTCGGTCGCTGGTCTGTTGCACGGAAGAGATACTCTCCTCCTTCCACATCAACGGAGATCTGTTCAAACTGGGCGGGAGACATCTGGCACGCGACAAAACGGTTCCAGATGAGTTCATAGAGTGCGAACATGTCCTTCTCGAGATACTTCCTTACGGCTTTGGGGGACAACTTGATTGACGTCGGCCGGATTGCTTCGTGGGCATCCTGTGAGGATTTCCCCTTCTTAAACAGTCGCGCTTCTTTTGGTACGTATTCTTTGCCGTAGTTATTGAAGATATACTCCCGGACGTGGAGCACCGCCTCTTCGCTCAACCGTGTGGAGTCGGTCCTCATGTATGTGATCAGTCCCGTCATTCCCTCTTCGCCGACATCGACACCTTCGTAGAGCTTTTGCGCAAGCATCATCGTCCGCTTGGCGGAGAATCGGAGACGGCGGGCAGCTTCCTGTTGGAGTGTACTGGTGATAAACGGCGCCGGCGCGTTGCGCTTGACCGGTTTCCGGGTAACGTTGGTGACCGCGTACTGATGCTTCCGTATGTCCGTGACATAACCTGTTGCGGTCGTTTCATCGGGAATGCGGGGTTCAGCGCCCGCCACTTTGGTCAGTTTTGCGAGGAACTTCTCATCCGAAAGCGTCTTGAATTCCGCCGTTACGGACCAGTACTCTTCGGGGACAAACTTCCGGATTGCCTCCTCGCGCTCGCAAATAAGCCTGACAGCCACCGACTGGACGCGGCCTGCCGAAAGGCCATAGTACATGGTTTTCCAGACCCATGGACTTACCTTGTATCCCACAATCCGGTCCATGGCCCGCCGCGCCTGCTGGGACATGACGAGATGTTGGTCAATTTTCTTGGGATGCTCCATGCCTGCCTTGACGCCTGCGGCCGTGATTTCATGGAAGAGAACACGTTTGATATGCTTGTTGACGTCTTTGATTTCCTCCGCAATATGGGCAGCGATCGCCTCTCCTTCGCGGTCCGGGTCAGTCGCAATGTAGACGTCCTTCGTCTTTGAAGCGCGGTCCCGAAGTTTTTCGAGAACGTCCTTCTTCGTCTCCATTGTTTCATACGTCACTTCAAACTCATTATCAATGTCGACACTCAGCTTGCTTTTTGGGAGGTTCTTGATGTGGCCGACCGAAGCCTCCACGATATAGTCCTTGCCCAGATATTTATTGATCGTCTTTGCCTTTGAAGGCGACTCGACGATGATCAACGATTTTTCCATCCAGCCCTTCCTTAGTGAATTGAATCATTCCCGCCGAGTGACAAGTGGCCGTTGGTACC
>JBARRO010000203.1:0-2774 GCA_049644265.1 Bacteroidota bacterium | reverse complement strand
GGTTCGACGACGTCTCCTCGTAGTACCGCTGAAGCATCTTCATCAGCCCGTCGTAGCGATGCTTGTACGTCACCACACGTCCGGACTCGTACGAATATTCCACTTCCAGCTTCTCGTCTCCGGTCCCGTTCAGTAACGCTTCCCTTCCTTTGGCCGAAATTTTCCTGATCGGCGTATCGAAATCGAAGCTGTATCGTTTTGCCACCGCACGAACCTGATTGAACATCCAGGTTGGCCGCGGCTTGCCGATCGCCGCAATCCCTTCCTGATTGATGGAAAGCGATTCGTCCGGGATGATCAGCCGCAAATCGAACGCTTTGAGCTCGCCCAATCCTTCGCACGTTGGGCAATAACCGGCGGGAGAATTAAAGGAGAAGGAGTTCGGTGCTGGTTCCTCGTAGCTGATACCGCAGACATGGCAGGAAGATTTCTCACTGAAGAGCTGATCGCTCTTTCCGTCGTTCACGATCAGAACGCCGTCTCCGAACCGGAGGGCGATCTCCACGGAATCGGCGACCCGGGAGCGGGCTTCTTTTTTCACGACAATGCGGTCGATGACGATTTCGATCGTATGAATCTTGTAGCGATCGATCTTCATCCCTTTTTCGATCTGCCGCACTTCTCCATCCACCCGGACGCGGACAAATCCATCCTTCAAAATCTGTTCAAACAATTCCCGATAGTGCCCTTTACGGCCTTTGACCACAGGCGCAAGGATTTGCAGTTTTGACCCGGAGGGGTATTCCAGAATGTTGTCGATGATCTGATCGACAGTCTGTCGTTGAACTTTGCGGCCACAGTTGTAGCAGAATTGCGTCCCGACCCGCGCAAACAGAAGCCTCAGGTAGTCGTAAATCTCCGTCACGGTTCCCACCGTCGAGCGTGGATTCGAGCTGACGGTTTTTTGTTCGATCGAAATTGAGGGGCTCAGTCCTTCGATGTAGTCAACATCGGGGCGCTCCATGACGCCGAGGAACTGACGCGCGTAGGCCGAGAGACTTTCGACGTATCGACGTTGTCCCTCCGCATAAATCGTGTCGAACGCCAGACTCGATTTGCCGGACCCCGACAGCCCGGTAAAAACCGTCAGAGTATCCCGCGGAATCTCCACATCAATATTCTTCAGATTGTGGACGCGCGCGCCACGAACAATGAGGTTTGTCTCAGGCACGCGGATACTCACTGATGGAAAGGATTCTCACGGATGCGGTTAGTAAAATGAGGTGGAATTGCATGGGGAAACTCAAGTCTGTGAAATCTGCGTAATCTGCAATCTGCGCTAAATCTGCGTAATCAGTGCAATCAAGAGGTTAGTTCATTCTCTTCCGCTTATTCAAATACTCAAACAACGCTTTGTCGAACGGCATGCGTGTATCGAGGAGTACATAGTCGATGTTGTTTTCCCTACATTGGCGCTTGTAGTAGTCGAGGAAATCCTTCATCGATTGCTGGTAGGCTTTTTGGATGTGCCAAGGCTGCGTCATGACCTCTTCCTTCGTCTCCATGTCCCTGAAGATCGCGTCTCCTCCAAACGCAAAGGAGCGCTCCAGGGGATCCAGAACCTGCATGACGACCACTTCGTTGCCTTTGTAGCGGAAGTGTTTGAATGCAGCCATAACCTGGGCAGGGTCATCAAAGAGGTCGCTGAGTATAATGACAAGGCCGCGACGTTTGATCCGTTCTGCAACTTCATGAAGGGATTGAGCCGTTCCGGTCTTGTTGGCCGGACGGAGCGTTTCCAGCTCCCGCAAAAGTTCCTTCAGATACGATCGGGTTGCTCGCGGGGGCAGAGAAGTCCGCACCTTTTCATCATAGACCGTTAGACCGACGGCGTCGCGCTGTTCGATCATCAAATAGGAAAGAGCTGCCGCGATAAACGACGCGTATTCCACCTTCTTCAATCCTCCTTGTGACGCGTAGTTCATCGAGGAACTCGCATCAAGAATCAGATAGGACTTGAGGTTGGTTTCTTCCTCGAATTGTTTGATAAAATACCGGTCTGTTTTCGCGAACGCTTTCCAGTCAATGTGCTTGATCTCGTCCCCCGGCATGTACTGACGATGCTCGGTGAATTCCACGCTGAACCCATGATACGGACTCTTGTGCAAGCCCGTAATAAATCCCTCGACGACAAGTCTCGCCCGCAGCTCCATATTGGCGAGCTGGGCAACAACGTTGGGCTGGAGATATCTAAGGGAATCCTGCATTCCTAACGGGGTTTCGACTTGGACGGTTTCTTCTCTGCAGTTTGTACTTTTTGTTTGATAATCTCCTCAGGGTCTTTCCCCAGGTTGTCCAGCTCAAATTTGGCTGAGCTTGCCATCGGGCTCGACGGATATTTCAGAAGAAACTCTTCGTAAGCACTTTTTGCTGCCGCGTAGTTCTTAAGCTCGTTGCTGTAAATGAATCCGACAAGGAACGAGGCACTTGACGCAGTAGCGTGCTCTGGGTAGTCCTTCGTTATTCGCTTGTAGACGTCGACGGCTTTGGGAAACTCCCTCTGATTCTGGTAAATGCTGCCCATTGCGTAGAGCACCTCGGGAATCTTGTCGCTTTTTGGATATTCGTCGAGAAAGGTCTGGTAATGTTCCAGAGCTTCAGTGAATTGATTCCCCTTTTGCGCCTCGACGGCCTTCTCCATCAATTGTCCTTCTGAGAGTTTTGAGCATCCCATCAACGGAGCAATGAGAGCCATCGCAATGATTAATCTTTTCTTCATTGGCATTTCCTTCTTGTCTGAACGCTGACTGCTGATAGCTATTTATTATATCAAA
>JBARRO010000202.1:0-29710 GCA_049644265.1 Bacteroidota bacterium | reverse complement strand
ATCTATCTTCGGCAGTCTCTTCGAGAACGGGCACTAGTGCTCGCTTCCTCCATGGAGAGCTGCGGTCAATACAAGGGTATTTCTGAGAAGCGGCACTAGCGCGATTTGGCCGGCGAGAGCGTTGACGTTTTTTCCTGGGCCTTTGCTTTCCCGTCTTCACGGTCGACGATTGCGGCAGTGAATTCTCCTTCCGCGACGAGGTTCCCCTCGACAAAAGCTTTTCCGCGGATCTGAATAATCTTGGACCTGCGGCTTACCATCTCAACATCGAGAATCAACTGGTCTCCGGGAACCACCGGCTTGCGAAACTTCACGTTGTTCATCGCCATGAAATACACGAGTTTGTTCCCTGGATTCTCGATCCCGTTCAGCAGAAGGACCCCTCCCGCCTGTGCCATGGCCTCGATGATCAGGACTCCCGGCATCACCGGCTGTCCCGGAAAATGTCCTTCGAAGAATTTTTCGTTGACCGTAACGTTCTTGACTCCCACGACACGCTCATCAAGTTTGAAGTCGATAATCTTGTCGATGAGCAGAAACGGATACCTGTGGGGAAGGATTCTCTTGATGGCACTAATATCAAAGACAACCCCCTCTTTCTTCTCATGCTGGTACTTGCGAACGAGTTTGTTCTGCTGGTAGAGCTTGCGAACTTTCCTGGCAAATTCGATATTGCTCGCATGCCCCGGCCGGGCAGCGAGAATCTGCGCCTTGAGCGGCGCTCCGATCAGCGCGAGGTCGCCGATCAAATCCACGAGTTTGTGCCGCGCGGGTTCGTTCCGATAGTGCAGCGTTTTGTCGTTGAGCACTCCTGTCGTTCCGAGGATCAGCGAGTGGTCGATGCCCAGCTTGTGCGTCAGTTTTCGCAGGTCGGGCTCCGAGAGTTCCCGGTCGACGATCACAATGGCATTGTCGAGATTCCCTCCCTTGATAAGGCCCTGGTCCCGCAGCATTTCGACTTCATGCAGGAAGCAGAACGTCCGCGCGGAGGAGAACTCCGTCACGAACTCTTTCTCGAGGTTGAACATCCCGGTGTGCTGGCTGCCGAGAGCCGGGTTGTTGTAATCGATCATGACCGTCACACGGAAATCGTCCGTCGGGAGGGCGACGATTTCCACACCCTTCTCCGGATTCTGATAGTGGATAACCTGATCGATGATCAGATAATCTTTCGGTGATTCCTGCTCCTCGAATTCCGCCTTCATCAGCATATCGACAAAGGGTTTTGCGCTTCCGTCGCCGATCGGCGGTTCGATATTGTCCAGCTCGATGACGATGTTGTCCACCTGCAGTCCGGAGATCGCCGCAAGGACATGTTCGGTCGTGTAGACTTTTGCTTCCCCGATGCCGATCGTCGTTCCCCGGGCAGTATCGATCACATGGTCCACATCCGCGGGGATTTCGGGCGATCCGGGAAGGTCCACGCGGCGGAACCGGATACCGTAGTTTTCCGGCGCCGGTTTGAAGACCATGGTCGTCGAGACGCCGGTGTGCAGACCAACCCCCGACATCGACACGGGTCGTTTGATCGTCAGTTGTTGAACAAGCATGAGAGGGATCCGTTATTGTTTCTTTTTGATGCGCTTGACCTTTTGATGCGCGCGGGGCCGCTTCACGGCACGTTCTTTCCGAAGTTCCGCAACCTGATGTTCAAGGCGCGTCAGTTCCTGAACCATTTCCGGAAGTGTATGGATCGCCGCCTGAATCCTGTGTGCCTCCCGGATTGGTCGACCCGGATATCCGAAGTAGATCGCCCCCGGGGTCTCGAGCGATTTGGTAATACCGGTTTGGCCCAGGATCGTTACCCGGTCGGCAATCTCGACATGGCCGGCGATTCCAACCTGGCCGGCGATAATACAATTCTTTCCGATCTTCGCGCTGCCGCTGATTCCCGTCTGCGCAGCGATGACGGTATTCTCTCCGATCACAACATTGTGGGCAATCTGGATGAGATTGTCAAGCTTGACGCCCCGACCGATAACAGTTTCGCCAATCGTTGCGCGGTCAATCGTCGTGTTCGCGCCGACCTCCACATCATCACCAACCACCGCAATCCCAAGTTGCGGTATCTTCTCATATCTCCCGTCCTGTTTCGGAACAAACCCAAACCCGTCGGAGCCGATCACGACTCCCGAATGAAGAATCACGCGATCTCCGATCCTGCACCCGTGACCAATGCTGACGTTTGGATAGATCAGACAGTCCGAACCAATCTCGACTTTCTTCCCGATAACGCAGCCGTGCGAAATCTTCGTGTTGTCTCCTATGACGGCGCCCTCTTCAACGACTACGTGGCTGCCCAACACGACATTCTTCCCGACCCGGGCCTTGTCCGACGCCACAGCCGTCGGAGCGATGCCGCTGGGAAACGGATCCTCGGAAGGAGTCAGGTTCTTCAGAGCACGGAGAAAAGCCATGTACGGGTCGTCGACCCTGATAAAAACGCACGAAGCCCGATCGCTGTACTTTGAGAGATCGAGCTTCCGCGAAACAAGGACAGCCGACGCCCGGGTGGTCGCAAGGTGCTTCTCATACTTTGGGTTCGCCAGGAAGGTGAGACTGCCGCGGTCCGCCTCCTCGATCTTTGACACGCGGTCGATTTCCGCCCGCGGGTCTCCGACAACTTCTCCCTGGAACCACGCGGCAATTTCCTGGACCTTCATGGTCGGCCTATTTTGTGCTCGAGGGGAGAGACTTCAGCTTTTCGAGGATTTTCGGCGTCAGGTCGTACTTTTCATTCGCGTACATCAGAAGAATTTCGCCACTCTTGTCAAAGACATAGTCGTAGGATTCTTCTTTTGCGACGTCCTGCACGGCCTTGAAGACACGGTCCTGGACCGGCTTCATGAGTTCATTTTGTTTGTTGAACAGCTCGCCACTTTGTCCGAACTTTTGATTTCGAAAGTCCGCCACCTTTTGCTCCAGCTCGCGCAGCTCGCGCTCCGTGTCGGCACGCCGCTGTTCCGTCATGATCAGCTTGCGCTTATCGTACTCTTCGAACTTCTTTTTCCAGTCGTCCTGCATCCTGTTCAGCTCGCTTTGCCAATCCGCCACCAGCTGGTCCAGCTGTTTCTGGGCGTCCTGTGCATCGGGAAGCTGGCGCATGATCGCTTCCGAACTGAAGTGGCCGACCTTCATCTGGCCAAACGCGGCCGGCGCGGCCAGCACCGTCAGCGCAACGCCCATCATCATCGTTCTCATACGTTCTTCTCTCCTTCTCTTCATAAATTTCGTTGTCGCCCTCGCTACTTCGAGTCTTTCGATTTTGTGGCGGTTCCCCTCTTCAGACGGTCGATCACCTTGTACGTCAGGTCAAACTTTGCATCGGCATAGAGGACGTTCGATGCATTCGAGATCTTGTCAAACACAAATTGGAACCCATCCTCCTTTGCCACCGCTTCAATGGCCTTCAGGACCTTCTCCTGAATGGGCGACAGTTTCTTTTCCCGGAGCTTTACCGCTTCGCCCTCGCGCGTGTCAAATTTCTGATACTGGTATTCACGGGCCTTCTGCTGAAGATCCTGCAGGCTCTTTTCTTTCGCGGCCTTGGCAGTCGGGTCCATCAACGCCTGTTTCTTCTGATAATCGTCGAGTCCTTCCTGCAGATCTTTTCCCATTTTCTCCAGCTCATCCTGCCATCCCTTCAGTGTGCCTTCGAGTTCCTTCTGCGCCTGTTGGGCTTCAGGAAGCTCACGCAGAATTGTCTCGGAGTTAACGTAAGCGATTTTGGAAGTCTGGGCCGTCGCGGTCGACACCGCAACGACACAGAAGACGAACAATAGTTTTTTCACTGGAACCTCGTTGAATTTAGAATATGAATGGATTGAGGATGCGTTAACAAACACTTGTCGGGGTTGTCAGAACCCACGACCAAACTGGAAGTGGAACTTCCATCCCGGCACTGTGCCCCCGGGAACCGGCGGGTCGAACCCGTAGCCGTAGTCAAACCCCAGGAGGCCGATCGGATTCACCAGCAGCCGTACGCCGAAGCCGGCCGAACGACGCAGATTGTTCGGGTCCTCGATCGAATGCTCGGCCCAGACGTTCCCCGCTTCCGCGAACCCCAGGACATAAATCGGAATCGGGTTGATGGCGAGAGCAAACCGGAGCTCGGCCGTGTGCTTGATCATCGTGTTGCCGCCATACACCGGACCGATGCTCTGGTCGTCGTAGCCGCGCAACGGAATGACGGCAATTTGTCCAAGACCCGTGCCGCCCATCCTGAACCGGTCGTAGTACGGAACGAGCGAGTTGGCCTCGAACCCGAAAATCATACCGACCATGCTCGACATCAGCAGCGTCACACGGCTGCTTCCGAACACCGGCACATACCAATCCGCGTTGAATACGTGCTTGTGGAACCGGGCTGTGCCGGGAAGAATCGGTCCGCCGGAAACTTCCGTCGACAGCGAGAAGTTTGAACCGCGCGAAGGGAAAATCGGACTGTCCGTACTGTTACGCGAAATAACCTGTGTAATGCCGAACTGCGTCGTCACGCCTTCGGGATAAATGTCTGCCGTCCCGATGAGATTCAGCCCGTGGTACTCGTTGCGCTGGAATCGGACTGTCCAATCCCCGCGGAAGAAATCGTCAGGCCAGCGGAATCGCCGTCCCACGCGTACCGAGGCGCCGCTGTAGCGAAGGTCGTACTGGTAGCTCTGCTGAGTGTCAAAAAGGTTCACGCCAAAGAGGGTCGGGGTGTCGAACATCCACGGCTCCTGGAAGCCGATGGAAAAAGTCCGGTACAGATTGCTGACGCCGAATTGCCAGTCGAAGGTCAGCACCTGGCCGCCCCCGCCGCGGAGCGGTTCGCTCAGGGAAAAATTGTTGAAGGTCAGCCCAAGGCCGCCGTTGAAGCCGAACGCACCGCTGTAGCCGACCGACATGTTGAACGTATCGCTCGATTTTTCGTCCACGTTGTACTCGAGGTCGACCGTCTTGTCGTCCACGGGACGTACATCGGGCTTGATCTTCTCGGGGTTGAAGTAATTCAGCTGAGAAAGCTGTCGAACACTCCGGATAATCAGCTGCCGGCTGAAGAAATCCCCGGGTTTGGTGTACAACTCACGGCGTATGACTTTTTCGTACGTCTTGGTGTTGCCCGTGATCAGCACTTTCCCGATTCTAAACTGATTCCGCTCGCGCACGTGGAGCGTGATATCAAGGCTGTCCCCCAGAACAACCTTCTCTTCCGGCTCCACCTGGAACCAGAGATACCCGTTGTCCGAATAGAGCGACGTGACGTCCGATTCCGCTTCGTTCCGGCGGAGATTTTGCTGGAAGCGTTCCTGATCATACACATCCCCCCTATTGAACCCGAGGCGTTCGTTGAGGACTTCCGTCGGATAGACCGTGTTGCCTTCCCAGGTGATAGTGCGAACATGGTAGAGTGGACCCTCATTTACGTAGAGGTCGATGGTGAGATACCGTTTTTCCTTGTCGTAGGTGAGTGAATCAGCGAGGATTTCGGCGTCGCGGTAACCGCTCTTTCGATAGAATCCAAGAACAAGATCCTTGTCCTCGGTGTATTTCTTCTTGTCAAACTTGTTGGATGCCCAGAATTGCCACCAATGACGCTCGCTGGTCTCCTTCATTGCGCCCCTGAGGTCTCCGTCGTCGAACGCTTTGTTTCCGTGGAAGCGAATGTAATCGACTTTGACTTTGGGGCCCTCATCGATCGCGATTTTTAGAACGACTCGTCTGGTCGTCGTATCGCTGGGAGGCAGAAGCTCCGGTTTGATTTGCGCATTCAGGTAACCATCCTTGTCGTAATCGTACTTGAGTGTGCGGACGATGGCGGAGAGATCCTGCGGACTGATGATCTGTCCCCGAACAAGGCTGATCTTCTTGAGAATGTCGTCCTCGCTCAGTTCGTCGTTCCCGACGATTTCGATTTTATCCAGACGCTGGTTTTCCTTGACGCGAATGAGCAGGTATACGCCGTCCTGTACCTTTTGCTCGATGAAGACCTGGACGTCGTAAAATAAACGAAGATTATGGAGGCGGTCTATAGCCGTCCGAGTCTGCTCGCCGGGGATGGTCAGCTCATCGCCGACCTTGAGGCCGGTATTGGCGATAATAGCTGCCGGGTCTGCAGAACGCGCACCCTCAACGGTGATCCCGAGGATCTTGTAAACTTCAGGGCGTTGCTGGGCTTGCAGGGAGGTGAAGACGAAAACGAGAGCTACAAGGAATAGGGCTGGCTTACAATTTTGCGACACTTTTAAGAAACCTTTCCACATAATCCGCCGGTGCACTCTGGTGTTTGTGAACCTGCTCGCTCACCATGCCGAAACGCCGTTCGCGTTTCTGATAGTCGCCAATGGCTGCGTACAGGTGTTTGCGCCGGAATGCCGGCCAATATTCGTCGGTGATAAACATTTCACTGTAGGCCAGCTGCCACAAGAGGAAATTACTGATGCGATGTTCCCCGCTGGTCCTGATCAACAAGTCAGGGTCGGGGAATTCCCTCGTGGAAAGGTAGCTTGCGATCAGTCGCTCGGTGATCTCTTCCGTCCGGACTCTCCCACTTTGAACGTCCTCGGACAGCTTACGAAACGCTTGCGTAAGATCCCAGCGTCCGCTGTAGCTGAGAGCGAGGATCAGCGTCAGCCCGGGATTCTGCCGCATCATCTTGATGCCCCCGAGCAGCTCGTCCTGTACATCGTGCGGCAGTGCAGCAATGTCCCCGACGGCACGGAGACGGACTTCATTCTGGTGCAGGCGGTCACGCTCATCGCGCAACGCCTTGAGCAACAGCCGCATGAGGAGCGAAACCTCTTCTTGCGGCCTCTTCCAGTTTTCTGTCGAAAAGGCATACAGGGTCAGATACTTTACGCCAAGCTGTCCGCATGCCTCAACGACGTCTCGAACCGAGTTCACACCTTCGTTGTGACCGGCGATCCGCGGCATGCCGCGCCGCTTCGCCCACCGCCCGTTTCCATCCATGATAATCGCAATATGTTGCGGGATGTCACCACTCTGCAGCAGTTTATCCTGCAACTTCTTGTCGATTCCCGTCGCCTTCTCGAGCGCCACAAATTCTCCAAAAAATGAGTTTTTTTATTCCGTGGGAAGGAAATTTAACCTTTTTTGAAAATAAAGTCAAAGAAAAGTTTGAAAACACGCATTCTAAATGGCCCAAGGCGTCAAAATGCAATTTCTTGACAGCCCCTCCAATTTTGGTTATATTGACGATGGAAACTTCCAACGGCCGTTCACCGTTAGCGTAGTAGTTCGGACGAGTGGGGAAGGACGTTCGTTCCACATACAGTAAAGGGATCTCATGGAAGGGAATTTCTCAAACCGGGTTCAAGATGTGATTCGCCTCAGCCGCGAAGAGGCTCTTCGCCTCGGCCACGACTATATCGGGACTGAGCACCTCCTTCTCGGCATCATCCGCGAGGGAGAGGGAATCGCTGTGAAGATTCTTCGCAACCTGGGAGTCGATTTGTACAGGCTGAAGAAGGCGATTGAAGACACCGTGAGAACCTCCGGCGGAACCCTGACCATCGGAAATATCCCCCTGACCAAGCAGGCCGAAAAAGTTCTCAAGATCACGTACCTCGAAGCGAAACTCTATAAATCCGATGTGATCGGCACGGAGCACCTTCTCCTCTCGTTGCTCCGGGATGACGACAACATCGCTGCTCAGATCCTGCACCAGTTCAATGTGCATTACGACGTCGTGCGGAACGAACTCGACAATATTATCTCCGGAAAACCGTCGACGCCACCGGCATCAGGCCACGGCAGCGGCGAGAAGAAGCAGGAGCGTTCGAAAACTCCCGTCCTGGACAATTTCGGGAGGGATTTGACCAAGCTTGCAACCGAAGATAAACTCGACCCCATTGTGGGCCGTGAAAAGGAAATCGAGCGCGTTGCACAAGTACTGAGCCGGCGCAAGAAGAATAATCCGGTCCTGATCGGCGAACCGGGCGTGGGAAAATCCGCTATCGCCGAAGGATTGGCGCTCCGTATCGTTCAGAAGAAAGTCTCCCGCGTCCTGCATGACAAACGCGTGGTGACCCTCGATCTTGCAGCCCTCGTCGCAGGAACGAAATACCGCGGCCAGTTCGAGGAACGCATGAAAGCAGTCATGAACGAGCTTGAAAAAGCGAAGGATGTCATCCTGTTCATCGACGAGCTCCATACCATCGTGGGAGCCGGAGGAGCCAGCGGTTCCCTCGACGCCTCCAACATGTTCAAGCCGGCCTTGGCACGCGGCGACCTGCAGTGCATCGGCGCAACGACGCTCGACGAATACCGTCAGTATATTGAAAAGGACGGGGCACTCGACCGCCGGTTCCAGAAAATCATGGTCGATCCGACAACGGTCGATGAGACAATCCAGATTCTCCAGAATATCAAGCACAAATACGAGGAGCACCACGGCGTCCGGTATGCAGATAAAGCCATCGATTCCGCCGTCCGCCTCAGCGACCGGTATATTACCGACCGGTATTTGCCCGACAAGGCGATTGATGTGATGGATGAGGCCGGATCGCGCGTCCACCTTGCGAATATCAAGGTGCCGAAAGAAGTTCTTCAGCTTGAAGAAGAAATTGAAAAAATCCGCCAATCAAAGAATCAGGTAGTCAAGAACCAGAACTTCGAAGAGGCAGCACGCCTGAGAGATCTTGAGAAGAAGCTTCTGAGCGACTTGGAAATTGCCAAGCGCGAATGGGAACTGAAAGCGCAGGACACAATCTATGAGGTCTCCGAAGAGGATTGCGCTGCTGTAGTCTCGATGATGACCAGCATCCCGGTCCAGAAAGTTGCGCAGAGCGAATCGGAAAAACTCCTCAAGATGGACGAAGCGCTCCAAGCAGTTGTCATCGGCCAGGGCGAAGCCATCATCAAGCTGACCAAGGCCATCCGAAGGGCCCGTGCGGGTCTGAAGGATCCGAAGCGACCGATCGGCTCGTTCATTTTCCTCGGCCCCACCGGCGTGGGAAAAACTGAGCTGGCAAAGGCCCTTGCGCGTTACCTGTTCGACTCCGACGATGCGCTCATCCGGATCGACATGAGCGAGTACATGGAAAAATTTTCCGTCTCCCGCCTTGTGGGGGCGCCACCGGGATACGTGGGATATGAAGAGGGCGGACAGCTGACCGAGAAAGTGCGCCGGAAGCCCTATTCGGTGGTGCTGCTGGACGAAATCGAAAAAGCGCACCCCGACGTGTTCAACATCCTTCTCCAGGTGCTGGATGACGGTATCCTTACCGACAGCTTAGGCCGCAGAGTGGATTTCAAGAACACCATCCTGATCATGACGTCCAACGTTGGCACGCGTGACATCAAGACCACGGGCGCTATGGGATTTGGTCTCGACTCGGAAAAAGACAAGTACCAGGCGATGAAGACGAACATCGAGGACGCTCTCAAACGGGTGTTCAATCCGGAGTTCCTCAACCGGGTCGATGATGCGTTAATCTTCCATCGTCTCGAACGCGAACATATCTTCAAGATCATCGACATCGCGGCAAAGGAGCTCTTCGCACGCATGACGTCCATGGGCATCACCATCGAGTTGTCAAAAGCTGCGAAGGAATTCCTCGCCGACAAGGGCTACGACCCCGCATTCGGGGCGCGTCCGCTCCGCCGGGCTGTCCAGAAATACGTGGAAGACCCGCTGGCGGAAGAGATCCTCAAGGGAGGATTTGCCCAGGGAAGCAAAGTGAAGGTGAGATTCAACAAGAAGAAAGAAGAGTTGGAATTTGTTGATTCCAGCAAGGACAAAGGCGGAGACGAGCTGCAAGAGCATGATGAAGAAGTTGCCGACGCAAGCTAAGCATGTATAAGCACTCAAGGAGAATCATGCGATATCTTGCGATCCTATGTGCCACATTAGTTCTCGCAGCCTGCAGTACGGCCCCAGTCACGCGGAGTGAATCCCAGGCGGTGAGTCCCACTCAGGTCCTTGCTTCTGAACCGCAGAAAACGTCAATAGATTCAGTCGTCCAATTTTTGCTTACCGCAGCCGCAACTGATTTTAGGACCCACCGCCCACCAGATCCTGTCCGCTTTCGTGATGTGCGCGTTGGGCATGTTATGACTCCCGGTGGAGTAGAGCAGTACATGTTGTGCGGCCAGTTTCTGCCAGCGCAGGAAGGAGGCAAGACTGAGTGGATGCCTTTCGTGACGATCAAGACGTCGGGTTACGAACAATGGATTGGGGCTCAAGCGCTGGGCTTCTGCCAGGGCTCATCGGTCATTTGGGACAAGGTGGCCGATTTGTCGTCCTCGCTGCAGAGCCGACTCGATTCCCTGCGATAGGGTACAGGAAGCCACTTCCAGGGCATGGGTGCTAACAATTCATTCAAGCCGACGCCGCTTCGCGGTGCAGCTTAATTCAGGCGTTCATAATTGCCTTCTCAGATCCCTCGAAGCAATTCGAGGGTTTTTTGTTTCCGCTCCGTCCAAGTTTGCGCTTTTTCCCATTGTGTGGCTTTTCTTAACCTCAAAAAAGCACAAAATCCACAAAAAATTTTTTCACTGTCCGAGTTTTTGCTGAAGATAGATTTCATGTATACCTTTCGAGCATGATGTGGCTGACAAAGCAGCTTAAAGAAATTGACTTTACACCTGTTCTTGAACTTAGTCTCGATGCGCGCAAAATCCTACATACTTTTCTTTAAGCCGTTCGGTGTCCTTTGTCAATTCTCTCCGATGGCCGGAAAACAAACCCTGAAGGACTTCGGGCCCTTCCCCCCTCATGTTTATCCGGTGGGTAGGCTCGACGCGGACAGCGAAGGTCTGCTCCTCCTGACCAATGACAACGACGTCAAACACCGTCTGACAGACCCGAAATTCGGTCATGCCAGGACGTACCTCGTGCAGGTGGAAGGATCGCCGGACGAACAAGCGATCCTCCGACTTCAAAATGGAGTGGTTATTGAGGGAAAGAAGACAAGGCCCGCAAAAGCAATGCTGTTAACAGATGAACAGAGCCTTCCTCCGCGGCCTGTACCGGTCCGGTTTAGGAAGAGCATCCCAACGGCCTGGATCGAGTTGACTCTCAGAGAAGGAAGGAACCGCCAGGTACGAAAGATGACGGCGGCAGTCGGGCATCCTACTCTCAGACTGATTCGAGTAAAAATCGGGTCATTAGACGTTGGAAAGATGAAGCCAGGAGAATGGAGGGAATTGACTGTGCGGGAAGTGGAGGAATCACATCAATGAGCAATGAACAATGAGCAATGAACAATGTGGAATAACTCACCGAGTAGGAGGTATGTAAGTATTAAGTAGACAACGTTCCTCGGTTGATCGTCCAAGATTTGCCCTTTTCTTTCCCCCTTGGCATTGATTTGAAACTTGAACGTTGTGATTTGACCTTCTTCTTGCAGCTAATCGCTAATAGCCAAAAGCCAACTGCTCATACTAACCGCTGAATGCAAATAAAAACCCCGACGCACCTACCAAGCGCCGGGGTCAGGGAGGCTGTTAAAGGACCCGCCCGAATTCTCCTCGACGAGCAGGTCCATTATTTTAAACGGAATGGGACACCAATTTGTTCCCGATTCGTGTCGGGAAAGAGTTTTTTTTCACAGGATCGCCCCCACCCTCCTGGAGCTTTATGAGTGGAAGATTATGGAAATTTTTCGTTTCTTGAGCGTTACGCTGTTACTCACGGAATCTCTCACCAGGAGTTTGTATGCCCGATACACTCACCATTACTGATAATCGTACCGGCAAGACCTATGAAGTTCCGATCGAGCATGACACGATCCGGGCCATGGAGCTGCGAAAAATCAAGCTTAAAGACGACGATTTCGGCATGATGACCTATGATCCCGCCTTCATGAATACTGCTGCGGTCAAAAGCCGGATCACGTTTATCGACGGGGATAAGGGCATTCTCCGCCACCGGGGGTATCCGATTGAACAGCTGGCCGAAAACTCTACGTCATTTCTCGAAGTCGCCTACCTCCTTCTCAAAGGCGAGCTCCCCACGCAGCCACAACTCGACGAATGGCGGCAGAACGTCAAACATCACACGTTTGTCCATGAAAGCATCAAGCAACTCATGGAGGCATTCCGCTACGATGCTCACCCGATGGGGATGTTCATCAGCATCATTGCGGCTCTCTCCACATTTTACCCGGAGGCGAAAAACATCTTCGACCCCGAGACCCGGCAGAAGCAGATTTATCGGCTGATTGGCAAGGTGCCAACCATCGCCGCGTTCACGTACAGACATTCGAAGGGCATGCCGTATATTTACCCCGACAACGAGCTCACGTATGCGGGAAACTTCCTGCAGATGATGTTCAAGATCGGGGATTCCCGATACACGGTGCACCCGACGCTGGAACACGCGTTGACCGTTCTGTTTATCCTCCACGTCGACCACGAGCAAAATTGCAGCACCAACTCGATGCGCAACGTCGGAAGTTCGCACGTTGACCCGTACGGGGCCTGCGCAGCTGCAGCTGCCGCACTCTGGGGACCACTCCATGGCGGGGCAAACGAGGCCGTGTTGCATATGCTGGATGAGATCGGCGATATCAAAAAGGTCCCGGCGTTTGTCAAAGAGGTGAAGGAAGGGAAGGGAAAGCTGATGGGCTTCGGCCACCGCGTATACAAGAATTACGACCCGCGCGCAAAAGTCATCAAGAAATTGGCATACCAGGTGTTCGAGGTTACCGGGAAGAACCCCAAGCTCGACATTGCGCTTGAGCTGGAACGCGTCGCTCTCCAGGACGATTACTTCGTCAAACGAAAGCTCTACCCCAACGTGGATTTCTACTCGGGCCTGATCTATCAGGCCATGGGATTTCCGATGGATTTCTTCCCCGTCCTGTTTGCCATCCCCCGCACGGTCGGCTGGCTTGCTCAATGGGTTGAACACCTGACGGATCCCGAGCAGAAAATTGCGCGGCCGAGACAGATTTACATCGGTCAAGGCGAGCGAAACTGGCTTGCGCTCGACAAGCGCAAGTAGCATCGCTTATTCTCTCCTCTCCCCTTCCCGGCGAAGGGGAGCGTTGTCTCATCAAGTTCGTTGACCAGACCCACAATTCAATGCCCGGGTTTCGTCGGAAAGAACCGATGGATAAGAAATTCTTCTTGATCCTTTCCGCTTCGGGCGGCGCCGGGCATCTTCGCGCCGCGGAGGGTCTCCATCAGGCGGCCCGACGGGCCTCGGTTCCCATCCGGACGGTTCATCACGATGTGCTCGATTTCACATCGAAAGCATTCAAGCGCCTCTACGCGGAATCCTATCTGAATGTCGTTAACAAGGCGCCGGAACTCTGGGGCTATTTGTACCAGCAATCGGAATCCAAGCCCTATCGGAAAGCCGGACTTCTGAAAGCCTTTGACCGGCTCAACTACAAACGTTACGTTCAGTCCCTGAGAGAAATAAACGCAGATGCAATCATCTGCACCCATTTCCTTCCGTTTGTTTCAATCTCCGACATCGTGCGCAAGGAGGGAATTCAGACGCCGTTCTTCGCTGCGACAACCGATTTTGACATTCACCAGTTGTGGGTGGACCCGATCGTCCGGCGTTATTACGTCTACCATGAGGAGTCGGCCTGGCAATTGCAGTCCAAGGATGTTGCACGCGAGCGGATTGTCGTGAAAGGGATCCCGCTCATGCCTGAATTCAGCACGAAACAGGCAAAGTCCGCATCGCAAAAACGCCTCGGAATTCCCGCCGATCGATTTACCGTGCTCGTGCTTTCGGGCGGTTTTGGTGTCGGCAGAATCGAGGATATTGTCGACCATACAGCAACAACACTTGCGTCGTTCGCGCCACGACGGTTTACGATGTTGGTTGTCTGTGGGAGGAACGAGAAGGCAAAAGCGCTGCTTGCGAAACAACCGGAACCGACGAATGTAGAGAGAAGGATCTACGGTTTTGTGGACAACATCCATGAAATGATGGACGCTTCGGATGTGCTCATTTCAAAATCGGGAGGATTGACATCTGCGGAAGCCATGGCTAAACGGCTTCCGCTGATCGTTGTGGATCCCATTCCCGGCCAGGAGAGCCGCAATGCGGACATCATTGTCGAGCATGGTGCGGGATGGAAAGCAATCGACCTGGCAAATCTTTCGTACAAATTGCACAGCGTCCTGAAGAATCCGAAGATTCTTGCCCATGCACAACGCGCCACTGCGTTGCTTGCAAAGCCCAACGCGGCAGTCGACATTCTTGAAGACGTCTACAAGTTCTTGAACTAACCGGTGATCATTCTTTATTTATGGAGCCATCAATGAAAGTCAAACTCAACGGCATTTCGATCAACTACACAGAGCGCGGGGTGCCCCAGGGCCTGCCCGTCGTTTTTATTCATGGGTTTCCATTCAATCATGAAATGTGGGAACCGCAAATGAAAGCTCTGCCGAACACGATCAGGGCGATCACGTACGACGTCCGCGGCCACGGTCAAAGCGACGTCGGCGACGGGCAGTATTCGATAGAATTCTTCGTCGATGACCTGGTGGCCCTACTCGACCACCTCGTCATTCCGAAAGCGGTCGTGTGCGGTCTCTCCATGGGCGGATACGTTGTGCTCAGGGCGTTTGAGCGTCATCCCGATCGTTTCCGCGGATTGATTCTCTGCGACACGCGCAGCGAGGCGGATCCCAACGAAGCGCGGGTCAAGCGCGCCGCATCTATCAAGGCGGTAAAGACCGATGGTGTAAAGGCCTTCGCGGAAGGGTTTGTCAAGGCGGTGTTTGCAGAAGAAACGTTTCGCACGAATCCCGCGGCAATCGAGATGATCAAGAAACAGATTCAGGAGAACTCTCCCATCGGAATTTCCGGAACGCTCCTCGCACTTGCGGCGAGGACTGACACGACAGATACCCTCTCCCGCATCAACGTGCCAACACTCATTCTGGTCGGAGAACACGACAAGCTCACTCCTCCGTCCGCATCGCAAATGATGAAGGAGAAGATCAAGAACTCCGAGCTTCATATTCTGAAAAACGCGGCGCACATGAGTAACATCGAGAACGGCGACGAATTCAACGACCACCTCACAGGATTCTTGAGGAAGCTACAGCAATAAGACCGCATCAAGGTGCATCCAAATCTGCGTCAATCTGCGAAATCTGCAATCTGCGCTAAATCTGCGTAATCTGAGGAATCAATGCTGGCTCTACAATCCCTCCAACAACACATGATCACTTGTCGCAAGTGCCCCCGTCTTGTTAAGTGGAGGGAGTCCGTAGCGCGAACAAAGACCAAACGGTTTGCGGACTGGGATTACTGGGGGAAACCGAATCCAAGTTTCGGCGACCCGAACGCGCGACTCCTGCTCGTCGGGTTGGCCCCGGCCGCTCATGGTGGAAACAGGACCGGGAGGATGTTCACCGGAGATCGCAGCGGAGATTGGCTGTACCATGCACTCCATCAGTTTGGGTTCGCCAATCAGCCTACATCAGTTTCGAGGGATGATGGGCTGAAGCTGATCAATTGCTACATCACGGCCACCTGCCGATGCGCTCCTCCTCAGAACAAGCTGTTGCCTTCCGAGATCGCAAATTGCCGGCCTTTTTTGCTGCAAGAATTGCGGCTCCTGAAAAACCTGAAAGTTATCATCGGGTTGGGAAAGATCGGGTTTGACTCAGCTGTCAATTCCTTTGAAGAGCTTGAATGGAGATCAACGAGCAAACGACCGGCATTCTCGCACGGTGTTCAATATCACCTCAATGAGAGAATCACCCTGTTAGGTTCGTATCATCCAAGTCAACAGAACACATTCACGGGCAGACTGACAAGAAGAATGTTCAACAGTGTTTTTAAGCATGCTGTTTCCATTCTTTCGGGCTCCTGACCGACAGCCTCTCGCGGAGTCACATCATCGCTTTCTTATGAACTCAATGTCCACGAATAAACACTTTGGCTTGACCTTTTTGTGCCTCGTGTTCCTTCTTGTTGGGCTCTTCCGACTGAACGACCTGTCTCTGTACACAGATAGCACTCGCTATGTCATTTGGGGAACCAGCATAGCCCAGGGAAAAGGTTTCATCGACGACACCATGCCCGAACCCGAACGGTATGTCGTGAATGCTCCTCTCTATTCGGTGGTTCTTGCACCCGCGATGCTGTTCGTGCCTCTTTCCGTTGTGGCAGCAAAAATCTGGACACTCCTGTGGGGGGTCCTGGCGCTTGTTCTGTTTTATCGCTGGCTGGATATCTCGGTCGGCAAAACTGCCGCTCTGGTTTGCACGGCGTTTCTTGCTCTCAATCCACTGATGATTGTGATTTCGACCGAGGCCCTTTCGGAAGCTCCGTTCCTGGCGATCATGGCACTCGCTCTCTTTCTGCTCGAGCGTTGGAGCACCAACGAATCGCAGTACCGAAAGACGTTCCTGATTCTGGTCCCAAGTCTTGCCCTTCTCGTCCTGCTCCGGGAAATCAGCGTTGCCTTCGTACTCGCCACGGTGTTGTTCCTTTTTGCCCGAAGGCGCTACTCCTTTGCCATCAATGTGATCCTGGCAACGGGGGTGCTCTTCGGACTCTGGACTCTGCGTAATCTCGTCCTTGTCGGTGTTCCTCAAACATCCCAGAGTCCTAATGTCAGGTTCATTCTTGAACATTATGTCACCTCGCCCGACGCTCCGTTGTACCGCGAATTACTGTTGCGCAGCTGGTTCAACCTCAAGGGGTTTGCCTTCGAGCTGACGGGACTGCTCCTTTATCTCTTCCCCACCAATCTTATCGTCGACCCGACACGAGTATTCAGGGCAACGTACCGGTTCTTCCAGACAGCAAAATACTTCCTCCCATTTGTGTTCCTGCCGGTCATGGCCTGGGGAATGATTCTGGACTTCAAAAAGTCGCAGACGGCCTTGCTGAGAATACTTTTTCTTCTGATTTATCTCGTGGTAGTGGTAACCTATCCGATTCACGACATCCGGTTCCTTCTTCCGCTCATACCGCTGGTGCTCTACTACGGCGCACGGACAACGGTATGGGCCGCATCAGTACCAAGGATGGAGCCGTTTCTTCGCAGCAAGTTCGTACTACCAGCCTTCATTCTCATATTCTTCCTCCCCAACATTCTTTGCCTCGGCGAGCTCGTCCGGACAAATTATCGCTATCTTCGATCGCCGCTCGAACTCTCGACCGTGATCAGGTCGACCCGGTCGACAAATGAGTATTTTACCCAGCCCTGGTCCCGAATGGGCTTATGGATCCGGGAGCATCTCCCGGAGCGGGCGATCATTGCGGGCTCCGCAAAGGAAATCGTGACATTCATTGGCAATCGGCTGGAGCTCGAGATCAATAACGGGGTACCGCTTCCGATGTTTGAAGCGCTCGTGCGGGACAACGGCGCAGAGTATGTCATGGCGACAACTCTTTGGGGGAATTTCCGGGCGTACGACTTTCACATGAAAGAGTCGAAGCGATTCTGGTTTGAGACACTCCATAGCGAAGTCGGCCTCCACCTGCTGAAAGTGCACTCCGTCGACCGGGAAGGCCCACCGCCCGGCGCCGTCACGATGGATTCCATAGACTCATCGGATGCGACCGTATTGATGCAACTGGGCAGACTGCGTCTTCTCGACGAACGATACGGCGAGGCAATCGGGTTGTTCAGGCGCGCCCAGCTTCTTGCTCCGGGGGAGGCATCCATCCGTTTCCAGATGCTCGTCACCTACGCATTGCAGGGGGATTCCGCGAATGCCATGAGAAGCCGTGAGGTGCTCTTTATTATGCCCCGGTCAACACCGTATTTGTGGGCCTCACGCTCCCACCTGACGGTGATGAATCTGTTTCTCGGGGCGCAGCGCGCAACGTCAAAGACCGCTCAGGCGCTCAAACTCTTCGACATCAGCTCGTGGTACTGGAACCTTGGATACCGCAGGCAGGCATACAGCCTCGCCAGGCGCGTCGTCCAACTCGATCCCACGTTCTTCTCCGGGTTCCTCTGGGCATGGCACTACGGCATTCAACTGGGCGATACATCGAAAGCGGCAACCTATCTGAAAACGCTCGAGGGGATCGACGCCACCAATGCTGTGGTATCGAGCTTCCGGAGAATGACCCAGCTGAGCGATACACTGAGGAGGCGCACCTCTCCGGCGGAACGATGCAGGATCCGCCTCGCGATTGCCCACGAATACGACACGATGGAGCTGCCGGAGGAGGCCCTCGACGAAACAGGGCGGGCGATCCGGGAACAGCCTTCGAACCTTGTCGCGCGATTGTTTCTCGCCGACCTGTTCGAAAAGAAGAAGAAATCTATTGCGGCAAGAAAAGCATACGAAGACATCCTCCGATTGGACCCGAACAACGCATTCGCGCACTCGAAACTTGCCCCGGGCTGAAACGTTTGAACTTCGGGGAATGATCGGTTATATTATCACTTCAGAAATCAATCTTTGGCCACAAGAAGCACAAAAGGCGCAAAAAGAATCCATCGATGTGTTCTTTATGGCAGAATATTTCTGACGAGGATTTTGCGGGAATATTGATGAATTTTGAGCGAGGATATCATGCAACAGAATGACAACCTGAGCACGGGATTCTACACGCGGTCCCAAATCGAACCCTTCCGACGATTCCGCCGGCTACGAATGACGGAAGCCTTCCGGTCGATGGTGCGGGAAACGGAGCTTTCACCCAAAGACTTTATTTATCCGCTCTTCGTCGTGCCGGGAAAAAAAGTCCGTAACGAAGTAAAATCCATGCCGGGCGTCTTCCAGCTCTCGATGGACGAAACGGTGCGCGAATGCGCCGAGGTGTACTCGCTCGGAATCCCGGCGGTTATCCTGTTCGGCATTCCCGAGCACAAGGATGAAGTGGGTAGTGAAGCCTACGACGAGGCGGGGATCGTTCAACTGGCCATCCGGGCGATCAAGAAGGAAGTTCCCAAACTGGTAGTGATCACCGATGTGTGTCTTTGTGAATACACGTCCCACGGACATTGCGGAATCGTACGCGACGGTGAAATTGTGAACGATGAATCCATTGAGCTCCTTGCAAAGGAAGCCCTGACACATGCCCAGGCGGGAGCCGATATGGTCGCGCCCTCCGACATGTTCGACGGCAGGGTGAAGGCGATCCGACACATCCTCGACGGGAACAATTTTCATCATATGCCCATCATGTCCTACGCCGCAAAGTATGCATCCGGATTCTACGGACCGTTTCGGGACGCTGCCGAGAGCACGCCGAAATTCGGCGATCGCCGCTCTCACCAGATGGACCCTGCCAATTCCGACGAAGCCCTGCGGGAAGTGGAGCAGGATATTCTTGAAGGCGCAGACATCGTCATGGTCAAGCCTGCCCTTCCCTACCTCGACATTGTGCGACGCGTGAAAGATCGTTTCCAAATGCCCACCGCCGCTTACAACGTCAGCGGGGAGTATTCGATGATCAAGGCGGCGGGACGAAACGGCTGGATCGACGAACAACGGGTGATGCTGGAAGTTCTTACGAGCATCAAACGCGCGGGGGCGGATATGATTCTGACGTACTTCGCGAAAGAAGCGACAAAGGCGCTCGCAAAACGATGATTGAGTGATTGGAGATTGACTGATTGAAGAATGTGGTATTGGGATCACTCTCCAATGAATCAATCGTCAATCAATCAATTCTAACCCCATCTCTCCACTCTGCCCTCTTGAAAACCTGCCTCGTCACCGGCGGTAATGGCTTTATCGGCTCCAACATCGCGCTGGCGCTCCTGAACGCCGGTTGCGGTGTCCGCGTCCTTCACAGACACAACTCGGATCTCCGTGCATTGGAAGGAGCGACCGTCGAGCATTGCATTGGTGACGTACGGGATCCCGATTCGCTCCGGCGCGCGATCAAAGGCTGCGACACCGTCTTCCACACTGCAGCAATCGTCTCGTATTGGAGAAAAGAACGGGAGCTCATGTACGACGTCAATATTCGGGGAACGAGAAATGTCGTTGAAGCGTGTTTGGATCTTGGAGTGGAGAAGCTCGTCCACACAAGCTCGATTGCCGCCCTTGGGCCGGCGGAAAACGGGGAACCCATCGATGAGGCCGCTCCGTTCAACTGGGATCGCTTCGATGTCGGATACAGGATCTCCAAGAATAAGGCAGAATTGGAAGTGCTCCGCGGAGTCAGACAAGGACTCCAGGCGGTCATCGTGAACCCGTCGGTTGTCATCGGACCGCGGGATGTACAGTTTCACGGAGGACAGCTCATTCGCGATGTCCGTAAACGCCGGATCTTCTACTATCCGGACGGCGGTATCAATATCGTGTATGTGGACGATGTTGTTCGGGGTCAGCTCGCTGCAGCCCAACGGGGAAGAATCGGAGAGCGGTACATCCTGTGCGGCGAGAACCTCACCCATCGCCAGGCACTCACCACTATTGCCGACGTCGTCGGAGGGCTCAGACCGTTCTTCAAGCTTCCATCCCTTCTCGCAAAACGCATCGCCGGTACCGCAGAAGGTGTGGCGAACATGACAGGGTTCAGGCCCTGGGTCACACGAGAGCTGATTGCGGGCATCGGATTGAACAGCTGGTTCACCTGCAGAAAGGCAGAACGCGAGCTGGGATATGCCATGACCCCGTTTCGGGATGCGGTGGAAATGACGTTCCGCTGGTATCGCGAGAAGCACTTACTCAATTGACTTCCACGAATGGGAGTATTCGTTTGCTCGTTGCATTCGTGTAACCATAAATACGAACCGAATAATACGAATGACACAAATAGGAGATCTCAATAACAACCAAACACATTCGCGTGATTCTTCCATCCGTTGTATTCTTGTTGATTACAAAGACCCCAATGATTCGAGTGTTCACGAACAAACCCTTTATTTATTCGCAGAACTGTCATGAATTCCAGGAAGTCTGATTCGTTGTTCAGGAAAGCGCAAACGCTCCTTCCCGGGGGAGTAAATTCTCCCGTCCGCGCATTCAAATCCGTCGGGCGTGGACCTCTCTTTGTGAAGAAGGCAAAAGGGGCGTTGATCTGGGATGTTGACGGAAACAAGTTTATCGATTATGTCGGCTCGTGGGGACCGATGATTTTGGGCCATGCCCATCCAAAGATCGTGAGCGCCGTGAAACGGGCTGCAAACCACGGAACGAGCTTCGGAGCACCGACGGAGCTGGAGGTGGCGATGGCAGAGCTCATCACGGAGTGTGTCCCGTCGATTGACGTTGTAAGGATGGTGAATTCCGGTACCGAAGCGACCATGAGCGCGGTTCGGCTTGCCCGCGCATTTACCGGCCGGGAGAAGATCATCAAGTTCGAAGGATGCTATCACGGTCATGGAGATTCGTTTCTGATCAAGGCAGGTTCGGGGGCCATGACGCTCGGTGTGCCGGACAGTCCCGGCGTCCCTGCAGCCGTGGCCGGAGGAACGTTGACTGCGACATACAACAACTTGCCGTCGGTCGAGGAACTGATGAATCAATGGAAGAATCAGGTTGCGGCGGTGATTGTTGAGCCGGTGGTGGGGAATATGGGATGCGTTCCCCCCGAAAAAGGATTTCTGGACGGCCTGCGCTCACTGTGCGACCGGCATAGCGTCGTCCTGATTTTTGACGAAGTCATGACCGGATTTCGTGTCGCTCTCGGGGGCGCACAGGAACTCTATGGCATTAAGCCGGACCTGACAACTCTCGGAAAGATTATCGGCGGCGGGTTGCCGGTAGGTGCCTACGGCGGTCGAAAGGATATCATGTCGCTCGTTGCGCCCGCGGGCCCGGTGTACCAGGCCGGGACGCTGTCGGGAAACCCTCTCGCGATGTCCGCAGGATACGAAATGCTCACAATTCTGAAGAAGAATCCGTCAATTTACACGAAGCTGGAGAAGAGTTCAGCGACGTTGGAAGCGGGATTTCGCGATAATATCAAGCGCCTGGGACTCAGCCACACGTTGAACAGGGTGGGTTCGATGTTCACTCTCTTTTTCACGAATCAACGCGTGAAGAATTTCGCCACTGCAAAATCCTCCAACACGGCTGCGTTTGCAGCATATTTCAATTCCATGCTCGAACAAGGAGTCTATCTTCCCCCCTCTCAGTTCGAAGCAGCATTTCTTTCTGCCTCGCATTCAGATCAGGACGTTTCGAAGACCGTCCGGGCGAATTTCAAGGCGCTTCAAAAAGCCCGCGCACTGTAACTAAACAAGTCAAACCCCACAAAACAAGAAGCCCTGGCCTCCTTTCGGGGTCAGGGCTTCGTCTAACCTATCTTTACCGATCAGTTGATGTCGCCGGTGAAGGAGACTTGCTTCGTCCCAATGCCCGGGGCGTTAATCGTGATAACAATTCCGATCGATATAGTAGTCGGCGCCGCCGGATTCGACACATCGGTGAAACTAATCGAAAAGTCAGTGACCCCAGCGCCCGGGAACCTGGCATAACCTGCATTCGGTATGGTCGCAGGATTCTGGGACGTGAAGTCTCCGGTCGCGTTAAAGGCCAACTGAGTTGATGTTTGTGGTAGCACAAAGGACACGCTGATTGTCGTCCCGTCGGGAAGTGGATTGCCATTTCCATCCTTCACCGTGAACGCAATTGGAGCAGACGTCCCACCCGTGGGAATGCTAACAACCGTAGCTCCAGAGATCCCGGTCACGGTTATTGGAGCCTTCGTCCAGACAACGAGAATACTGTCGATGATCGAGGTATTGAAGTTGCCTTTTGTCTGCGCATAGACCCACTGGTATCCGGGTCGACCGTTACCTGCTCCCGCAGATGCGTCAAAGGTTGGTCTTCCTGCCAGCGCGGAGCCACCTGCATCAGGCATTGGATTAAGAGTATACAAGGTGCTGCTGACAAACCCATTTACGTCGGTCGTTGCGCCTGTAGTGATGACTCCGGCCTGCGTATGGAAGTAAACATCCGTCCCCTGCGCAACCGGATTGCTGAACGTGTCACCAATTGCTGCCGTAAAGGTGACCGTGTTCAGGGCTTCAAATCCCGGGAAAACATACCGTTGCGGTCTCAGGGTGAAATGGCCGCGGTCTGCAAACCCAGCATGTACTGAGATTCTGACCGGTTGCGAAGTAATGGTCACGCCTCCGCCCAGCTGTATCCGGGCAACAACTTGCAGAACTCCTGCCTGGGTGCCGCTCACAACTGAAACATGGAGCTGGCCTTGGTCATTTGTACTGTCAGCGTTCGGAATCAGCGTCGGGGCTGATCCTCCGAAGACCAATGAGTTCGGGTAGAAGTTCGTCGTAAACGTTGCGTATGTCCTCAAGGACTTGTCAATCGGCTGCCCAAGAGAATCGTTCACCTGGTAAGCAATGACAGCGTTCTCTGTACCACCGACTCCGGCAACGAAGAGATTAGATGTCGATAGACTAAGGAATGCAATCTGGGCAGGTGCTCGAGCCGTCGGTGAGGGGGGTACGACCGCGGCGGGTGCAAGCAGCTTTCCATAAATATTCCTCGACTGAATACCGTTGGGACCACTTACCGAGATCGTGATCACAAACGCTCCTCCAGTACCACCGCTTGTTACATTGTTCGTAATTCGGACCGTATACGGTGCCCCGATTATCTTGGTCTTGGAGTCTGCCGTAACCACAGAAATATTCCCGCTCAAACTCAACTTTGATGCCGCCTCACCGGAAGCGCCCACGGTAATCAAGTTCCCAGCCGCCAAAGGATTTGAGTTTGCATCCGCAATAGCATAACCTAGATCGACAAATCCGTCGGCGTTGATTGCCGGAAGAGTGTCATTCGGATCTAGAGTGGGTACGTAAACGACCGGAGCACCAGAAAAAACGACCGTCACAAACTTTGAGACAGTGACTCCGCTTGGACCGACTGTAGACGCAGTGATTGTGTCGATCCCTTGCGGCGGGAATGGGCTGCCACCGTACACTCTTACCCCCAGTTGACGTGCAGTGTTAAGGGCGTGGCCTGTCGCATCCGTAAAGCCCGAATGTTCAATAATACCGGCATTGGTTGTGAAGTACACCGCGGTGTTGGGCTGGACAGGATTTCCATACATGTCGCCTACCTGTGCGAAGACTCGACCCAGTTCGGATCCCTCAGCCACAATTCCCGGCCAGTTGGCCACGCTTGACGAAATCGTAAAGTGTGCCAAATCAGGCAGGCCGCTCGCAATCGTCAGTGGAACGGGGGCCGAAGTGATGGTCCGCCCGTTAACAACCGTTGTAGCAACCAGCTGCAGAACTCCTGATTTCGTCCCTGAAGTCAACGTTGTCGTCGCATGCCCACTCGCATCCGTGGTGACACTCGCCGGGAACACGTATTCCCCGCCATTCGGTCCTCCAAGGATCGAGAAGTTGAGCGTAACCTGACGAGCTTCCGTGATCGGATTCCCGAGCGAATCCTTGACCACGAACGTGAGCGTGGAAGATTCTGTTGACCCGGTTCCCCTCACTGAAATTGTCTGAGCACTGGGAGAGCTGAACAATTGAATCGCCGACGCATAGCCGCCAGACGGACTTGTGGAAGCTGATCCACTTGCTACAAGCGTACCGGAGAAGGAACGGGCGGCTGTCCCGTTCGGCCCGTTGACCTCAATTGTCACCGTAAGCGTTCCAGACAATCCTTCTCTTCTTGTATCTCGAATTGTCACGGAGAAATTGGTCAGAGAAGTGTCCTTCGTGTCTATTGTCGTTCGGCTGAGATCGCCACTCAAGACTTCGTCGCTTGCCGCTGCTCCTGACAACCCAACATTAATAACATTGCCCAAGGACAGAGGATTGTTGTTGACATCGGCCACTTTGAATGAGAATGTGTAGCCTCCACTGTCCGGAACCTGGAAGCCGCTTGGCGGGACTGTGATAACCGGAGGCCCCGAGAAGAGCACGTTCACCTTTCTGCTGACCGTGGCTCCGCCTACACCGGCTGTTGAAACCGTTATCGTATCGATGCCGCCAATCGGGGCGGGGTTGCCGCCGTACAGATTGACCGAGCCGCTTCCCGTCAAGTTGGTCGTCATCGTTGCATCGATGTTGCCACCCGTGGTCGTGAAATAGACTGACGAGGGTTGGGACGGATTGCCATACAAATCACCCGCCTGAACATTCACCCTTCCAATCACACCACCTTGTGCTACCAGTCCTGGATAGTTTGCTTTATCCGCCCAGACTGTAAAGTGATTCTGGTCCGGTAATCCGCCTGCAATCGTGAGGTTGACGGGAGAGGAGATAATGATTTTCGTTCCTACCGTTATGCTGTCGATAACCTGAATGACTCCAGCTTTCGTGCCGGCATTCAGCGTCGTCCGGACCAATCCGTTCGCATCAGTTACAGAGCTTGTTGGGAATAAGAACTCACCACCTCCGGGACCTCCTTGTAGTGCGAAACGAACAGTAACCTGGCGTTGCTGCGTGATGGGATTCCCCACGGAATCTTTTACCTGGAACGTCAATGTTGATGTCTCATTTGCGCCCGTTCCCTGAACTGATATCACTGACGGGCTGGGTGGGGAGACTAACGAGATGCTCGACGCATACCCGCCACCTGCACCACCCGGACTCACGCCGCTTGCCAGCAACGTGCCGGTGAATGATTGCGATGCTGTGCCATTGTCGCCGGTGACCGAAACCGTAACTGTCACCTGTCCGGAAGCGCCACCTTTCTTTGTGTCCGTCACAACCACCGAAAAATTCGTCAGGGTTGTATCTTGCGTGTCCGGCATCGTGCGTGTCGCATCGCCGCTCAGCTGAAGCTCATTCGATGCTCCCGAAAGCGAGACGGTGACCGTGTTACCGCTCGCAAGTGGATTTCCGTTGAGGTCCGCAACCTTGAAATTGAATGCATAGTTGCCACTATCAGCAATCTGGAATCCGCTTGCTGGTGTGAAAATCAGCGGCGCGCCCGTGAAGAGAAACGGGATCTGTTTTTGGATTGTTATTCCGTTCTCACCATGAGTTTGCATGGTGACCACGCCACGTCCGCCGGCTGGAATCGAATTGCCACCGCTCAATGAAACAGACGCGTGTCCGCTGGCGTCCGTCGTCGCGGAGGCCGTGATGATGCCGCCGGTCGTGCTGAAATAGCACGCCGAAGGTTGTGCGGGATTACCGAACTTATCTCCCGTCTGAACTGAGATCGTCGCCAACGTTCCCGACTTCACAATTCCGGGCAGGTTGAATCTTGTGATTGTCGTTGTGATCCTGTTCGAATCGGGCAATCCGCCTGAGATCGTAATTTGAGTTGGAGAGGATGTGATAACCCTTCCCGGCGCATAGATTGTATCGACGATTTGCAGGACTCCGGATTTCGTTCCGGAATTGACCGTCGTGCTAATACGTCCATTCACGTCCGTCACCATCGAAGCAGGAAACACGAACTCGCCGCCGCCGGGTCCACCAACAATCGAAAAATTCACCGTGACCTGCTTGGAGCTCGGGATAGGATTACCCAAGGAGTCTTTCACCTGGAAAGACAACGTGGATGTTTCTGTTGCGCCGGTTCCACGGACAGAAATGTTCGAGTTTGAGATGCCTACAAGCTGAATGCTCGATGGATTTCCGCCGGAGAAACCTCCAGGGTTAACGCCGGCAGCAAGCAAGTCCCCCGAAAATGTCGTCGATGCTGTTCCGTTCTCACCGCTTACCGTAATCGTGACATCTACTTTTCCCGCCAATCCTGCCCTCTTTGAATCCAGGATCGTCACCTTGAAGTTCGTTAATGTTGTGTCTTGTGTGTCGGGCATGGTTCGACTCACATCTCCCGACAACTGGAGATCCGGTGACGCCGGACCCGATAATGAAACCGTTATCGTTGTGCCGCTTGAAAGTGGATTGTTGTTTGCGTCGCGAACGTTGAAGTTGAATGGGAACGATCCGCTATCGGGAATCTGAAATCCTGCATAACTTGGAGAAATGTTGATTCTCGGTGCTCCGGTAAAGAGGAACGGTACTTGTTTCCGGATTTGCACGCCGTTTTCACCGAGCGTTTGCACCGTCGCAAGGCCGAGGCCGTTCGGCGGGTATGGCGCGCCACCACTGAGTTGGGCAGACGCTTGCCCAGCTTCGCTCGTTGAAGCAGCCAATTGAATCAGGCCACCAGTCGTACTGAATGAGAGTGCGGTTCCGGATTGCACCGGATTACCGAATTTGTCTCCGACCTGAACGGTCACGGTCCCTAATTGTCCGAACTTCACGAGACCGGGCATGTTTACTTTCGAAAGACTGACTGTGATCGCGTTTGAATCAGGCAATCCTCCACCGACTGTGATCTTAACAGGCGAGGAGGAAACAATCCCCCGTCCAGCCACAAACGTTTGTGCTGTCACCTGGTAGACTCCCGAAACCGTTCCGGAGTTAAACGTTGTTGCGACTTGTCCATTGTTGTTCGTCGAATCCGTCACAGGAAATACAAATGCGCCACCAGTAGAGGGCGAAATGGAAAATGCAACAGCCACCTTCTTTGTCGGATCGAGAGGATTCGCAACCGGGTTGCCGGTCGAGTCCTTCACAACAAACGTGATCGTGGCAGTTTCTCTTTGTCCGGTTCCTCGAACTGAGAGAGTGGTTGGCGCGAACCCTACAGCTTCAATACTCGATGGTGTACCTAAACCTCCGCTGGCGGTGCCGCCGCCAGGAGTCACATAGCCGGCAAATTGTTGCGTGAGGTCTCCATTTGTACTCTTAATGGTCACCGTGAAGGTGATGAATCCGGAAGAACCTCCCCTGGAACTCTTGACCGCCTTCAAAATAAAAAAGGTCTGTGTCGTATCCTTGGTGTCGGGCATTGTCCTTTGCGCATCCCCTTCGAGCTTCACCCCTGCTGACCCATTTCCTGACACCGTCGTGGTGATTGATGACCCCGCCACGAGCGGATAGCCGTTCAGGTCGGAAACCCTAAACGAAAACGGAGTCTCGCCGCTGTCAGGAACGATAATCTGAGCGCTTGGAGGAACGAAACGAGTATCCCGCGAGAAAAGTATGATGATCGATCGGGAAACAACACTATCCGCCTTGCTGGTGGATGTATCTCCCACCGTCCGCGCTGTCACGGTCACAATAGCAGGCCTTGGTGCCGCGCTGATGAGGTCAACACTCGCCAGACCATCTTTGTCCGTAAACCCGGTTGACTGGATGATGCCGCCTGTCGATGAGAAGTACACAGCTGTCAATGGGGGAACCGGGTTCCCAAACTTGTCGCCAAGGATAACTCCTATCTTTGCCCGAACGTTGTCGAAAATTCCACCCGGAATATTAACCTTGTCTGTGTTGATCGAAAAATGATTGGCGTCAGGGAGTCCACCTGAAATCGTCAGGCGTACAGGGCTCGACTTGATGGTTGGGCTGAGCGAATCGGCTTGTGCCGTTGCATTCACCTGCAACACTCCCGGCTTAGTACCGCTTGTGACGCGGGTGGAGACTTTCCCGGATGCGTCGGTGACCGCCGAGGCTGGAAATACGTACTCCCCGCCTCCGGGTCCCCCGAGAATGGAGAAATAGACCGTCACTCTGCTCGTGCCGATAACCGGATTGCCGACAGAATCCCTGACTTCAAACGTGAGGAGGGAGGATTCATTCAGACCGGCGCCTCGAATACCGATGTTCGTTTCACTCGCGGTCTTAAGAACGATGTTGGCAGGTTTCCCGGAAGACGGACTGGTCGGAGGACTTGTGCTGTCTGCTTTGAGAGTCAGGCTAATCGAGGTGTCAACTCCCTGACGCAATGTGAACCTCGAGGTATCATACTTGAAACCACCGGCTGGGTAAGTCGGATAGATGCGAAGGACGAGTGAAGGGTCGGGAACCTGATAGGTCAAGCTGAAGCTTCCGTTCGCTTTCGTGGTGTCTTTTGCCAAGCCGCCGATGTCCTGAACAATGACCCCCGGGACTTTTTGTCCCGTGTCATTCCGATCGACAAATCCCGTCACGCGCGTTGCGACAGTGTTTGTTCCTCCACCGGGTTGCTCGGCGACAGGATTCTGACATCCCAAGTACAAGGACAAAACGGCGATGGTAACCCATGCGCAAATCGTGCGAACGTTCATAGCACCTCCCAAACACATTCCGTGTTCTAAAGATTACTAGTTCTTTTTCGTCCTTCTTTCGAAATCTTGACGGATTTCCTTTAACTTGTCTTGTTGCACATCACGTGCCACCTTCTGGGCCGCCCGATCCTCTACTAAGGGGACAAGCTCCGCCTTGATGATGACCAGTAATTCTTTCCGTGTAACGGTCTTTGCGTCATATCCAAACAGGTACCGAAGTCCGAAGAACCACCAGGGCAGGTCCTTCAAGAGCGGTATTCCCTCGCGAACGGTGCTTTCCTCGTTCGTGTACAGGCCTCCCACATACGATTCTTCTCCGTTCAGAAGCGTCAGAGAGCTCGTGGCATTTGTTTTGTTGATGATAGTGCTCACTTCACCCGGGGTGACGTTGCTTCGCTCCACGTTCACACTCAAATCGATGAACTGAAGGTTCCCAACCGTGAAAATCCTTGGTTTCACGAGGAGAATGGTACCCGTGCTAAAGAACTGGTCCGTGATATTCCCGGAAAAATCCTTCTGCTTAACCGAAAAATCCTGACCGATCTGAACGCGGCCGGGTGATCCTGAGCGAACCGTGACCTGTGGCCTCGCAATAACCTCCCCGAACTGTTCGCTTTCGAATATCTTTAACGCAGCTTTGATGTCCACCGCAACTTTGCTGCCTGCCGGCTTGGCTGTCGCACTGAAGATCGAGCTGGCGACGTTGCTCGTCCCGGTGAATTCGACCCCCAGATTCAGGTCTTTTCCCCGAAAAATTGAGAAATCAAACCCGCTCTGCCGGATTTTCGTCGTGTTCAGATC
>JBARRO010000201.1:0-51005 GCA_049644265.1 Bacteroidota bacterium | reverse complement strand
CGTCAGAATGAGCTGCGCCTGTTCCATCAGATTGAGGAATTCAAGATACCCGATCGGTTCCAGCAGAATGAGTCGCTTGATGCCTTCTGCTTTCTTGTCAAGACCGAATTGGGTCAGCATTTTCCTTGTCCTTGGATGGACGGGAAATACGACGGTGGTCTTCTGACTGAGCCGTTCAAAGATCGTGAGAATCTTCTCAAGCCCGTCCTTCTCGTCAACGTTTGACGGCCGGTGCAGCGTCACCAGTGTGAACTCTTTCGCCCGGAGCCCAAGCTTCTTTGCTGTTTCGAAACGGGCTGCCTTTGCTCGATAGTATACCAGGGAGTCGATCATGACATTCCCCACAAAGAACATCTTCTCCTCTGCGATGCCCTCCCGTTTCAGATTTGCCATGCCGCTCGGCTCGGAAACAAAGAGAAAATTCGAAACCGAATCCGTCACGAGACGATTGATCTCCTCCGGCATGGTCCTGTCGAAACTCCTCAGGCCGGCTTCCACATGGGCAACCGGGATCTCCATCTTTGCGCCGACAATGCTGCAGGCCAGGGTCGAATTGACATCCCCCACCACGACGACAAGGTCCGGCTTCTGTTGCTCAAGGACCTTCTCAAATTCGACCATCACCTTCGCGGTTTGCTGGGCGTGGCTTCCAGAGCCGACTCCGAGATAGACATCCGGATTTGGCAATTCAAGGTCCTCAAAGAACACCTTCGACATCGCACGGTCATAATGCTGACCCGTGTGAACAATCACGTGGTGCATCGAGTCACGGTAATCCCGCAGCGCCCTGTGCAGGGGGGCCACTTTCATGAAATTTGGCCGGGCTCCGACAACGGAAACGATTTTCTTCAAGGTCCTCTTTTAAGAAACTAAAATTGCAGTTGAAATTGTTTCAGTAGTTCATCGGTTCATGGGCTCAATCCCAATGAATCAATACTACCTTTCCTCATACTGCTTCCGGTAGTACTCTTTATATTCCCCGCTTATGACCTTTTTCCACCAATCCTTATTCCCCAAGTACCAATCGATTGTTTCTTCAATCCCCTTCTCGAATGTGTACGACGGACTCCAACCCAGTTCCGCCTGAATCCTGGTTGAATCAATCGCATACCGACGGTCATGCCCCGGGCGGTCTTTCACAAAGGTGATCAGGGATTCCGGTTTACCAAGATGCTTAAGGATCAGCCTGACGATATCCACATTTGCCCATTCGTTGTTGCCGCCAATGTTGTAGATTTCACCGACCTTCCCCCGATGAAGCACGAGGTCGATGGCGGAACAGTGGTCGCTGACGTGAAGCCAATCGCGGACATTCCGCCCATCTCCATAGACCGGAAGCTGCTTCCCGCTCAATGCATTCACAATCATAAGCGGAATGAGCTTCTCGGGGAATTGGTAGGGTCCATAATTGTTCGAGCAGCGGGTGACGACCACCGGAAGTTCGAATGTATGCTGATACGCGAGTGCCAGGAGGTCGGCGGATGCTTTGCTCGCGGAGTAGGGGCTGTTTGGATGCAGCGGAGTCTGTTCGATGAATTTGCCCGTCGCTCCCAACGATCCGTAGACCTCGTCTGTCGAAATCTGGACGAATCTCTTCAACCCGAATTGCCTGGCGATTTCGAGGAGATTGTTCGCCCCCTCAATATTGGTCCGCACAAACTCTTCCGCGCCGAGGATGCTCCGGTCGACATGAGATTCGGCGGCAAAGTTCACGAGGGCATCAATCCCGCGCTGTCCAACCAGGGTTCCGAGAGCTGCCTTGTCACAGATGTCCAGCCGCTGAAACTTGTACCCGGCATGGTCCTCAAGATCTTCAAGGTTCTCAAGATTCCCCGCATACGTGAGTTTGTCAACATTCACGATTCGGTACTCGGGATATTTCTGGAGCATGTACCGAATGAAGTTGCTGCCGATAAATCCGGCTCCGCCTGTGACCAGAAGATTCATGGGTCAGTCGATCGTATAGGGTGATCCAGGGTCATTCTCGTGGCGAATCTCGTCAACCGGCTCTTTGCGACCCGTTCCGGCATAGAGCCGATTTGGCAGGTTAATCACCACTCCGTCAACAGACCCGATATTTTTATAGGCGTGAACAACACCGGGTGGAACAATGATGATTGTGGGGCTGCTCTGCCCGACGTCAAATGCCATTTTCGAGCCATAGGAAGGCGATTCTTTTCTGCCGTCCCACAGATATATTCTAAACGTCGAGGGACCAGGAAAACAGAAAAAATCAGCCTGGTCGCGATGTTCATGGGGTCCGCGTGTCAACCCGGGCATCGTTGAAGAGATATACGCCATGGCAGGAAAGAACTTGGAATCCACCTCGTCTGTGCGGAAGAATTCCATCAGCCATCCGCGCTTGTCCGAAAACTTCGTCATCGCCTTGATGGTGACACCCTGTATGGAACCCGGCTTGAAAATCATTTTCCTGTGATTTTTTTCAATGTAAACAACAATGCGCGCAATTCAAAGATGCGGCGCACGCGTTGAGTGTCTTACTTTTTTTCTTTGGATCGCGAGAGGAATCGTGAAGAACTATCTTCCGGCTGAAACGAATCGCGGAAGAACTGCAACGAGCGGTATCAAAAGGTAGGGCTGGTAGACCTCTGGAGGTTGTTGTTGACGATAAAGCTAAACAAAAAACCAACGATTGTCAACGAGGCCAAAATTACATCTTCTCGGGGGCCGAAATGCCGAGAATTTTGAAGCCATTTGCAAGGACGAGTTCTGTCGCCAGACAAAGGGACAAGCGTGTCCTTGAGAGGTCACGCTCAGGAATCACGACACGGTGTTCGTGGTAGAACCTGTGAAACGCAGTTGCGACATCATGGAGATAGTTCGTGAGTCGATGCGGTTCGCAGCTGGCGCTGCTTCCCTCGACGACATCGGGGAATTCAAGCAACAGTTTAACCAGGGCAACTTCCGCAACTCCCACGAGGAGATGGAAATCAACATTCGAGAGATCCTCTCCCGGTGTCAACACACCTTCGCTTTCAGCAAATCGTAGAATGCTTGCGATGCGTGCGTGGGCGTACTGGAGATAATAAACCGGGTTCTTCTCGGATTGCTCCTTCGCCAGATTCAAGTCAAACTCCAGATGACTCGACGTCGCACGCATCAGGAAGAAAAATCGTACTGCGTCGGGACCGACTTCCTCGATCAACTCGTCGAGAGTCACAAAGTTTGCCAGACGTTTCGACATCTTAACCTGCTCGCCATCCCGCATCAGCGTAACAAACTGATGAATAACAACCTTCACTTTGTCCGGATCGTAGCCGAGCGCCTTGATTCCGGCGAGAACATCGGGAATGGTGGCAATATGATCCGCGCCGAACACATCAATAATGAGCTCAAAGCCCCGCTTGAATTTCTCCCGATGGTAGGCAATATCCGGCAATCGATACGTAGGTTCTCCCGAGCTTTTGACAATCACGCGATCCTGATCGAGCCCCAGAGCGGTGGTCTTCAACCATACAGCCCCGTCCTTGTCATAGGCGAGGTCCCGCTTCCGGAACTCCCCGATGACCTCCTGGATTTTGCCGCTCGAATAAAGCGAGTCCTCATTATAGAACACATCGTGGACAACCCCCATTCGTTTGAGTACGGCTTTGATCGATTCAAAGAGCGTCTGTTCCGCCACCGTCTTACAGATGGCCAGGGCCTCATCGCGTGCAAGAGTCCGCAAGGCGTCCCCGTTCTCGCTCTGAAGCTTCAGCGCAATCTCTTTGATGTACTCCCCCTGGTACCCATCATCCGGAAACGGAGCGGCCGGGTCAAACAACTGGCAGTAACGGGCGTATGTGGACTCGGCAAGCATCCGCATTTGGCGACCGGCGTTATTGTAATAGTACTCCCTCGTCACGTCATGCCCGGTCCATTGCAGCAGATTCGCCAGAGTGTCCCCAATGGCTGCCTGCCGTCCGTGACCAACGCTCAGCGGACCGGTGGGGTTTGCGCTGACGTACTCGACCTGCGCTTTCTTCCCATGCCCCTGGTCGGATCGTCCGAACGAGTCCTTCCGGCTCAACAACGCCCCAAGCTGACGGGTAAAGAACCCGTCAGTAAAATGAAAATTGATGAATCCGGGTCCGGCAATCTCCACGTTGGAGACCGACTCTTGTTCCACATTCAGATGTTTCACGAGCTCCTGGGCAATCGCACGGGGGTTTTTCCCCGCGATCTTTGCAAGGGTCATTGCCACATTCGTCGTGAGGTCGCCATGAGCTTCGAGCTTGGGCTTTTCAAACGTGACGGCAACCGGTCCATAAGACAATATCCGGAGCGCTGAATTGAATTTTTCTGTCAGGTACTTCTTCATGGGATGGTCAGGCAAACGTTTTCTTTTTTCTTTTCCCTGCAGTACGGGCTGCAGGCAATCGCCGGCTGGCGCTTCGTTTCTTTAGAGTACCGTCTTCCTGAACTTCCTTGATTTCCGCATCACTCCACAACCGTTCAAGTTTATAAAATGCCCTGGAGTCCCTGTGGAACACGTGCGCAACGACGTCGACAAAATCCAGAATGATCCACGAGAGGGCCTGATACCCCTCGTACTGCCAGGGCCCGGATCCCAGCGCCTCCGTCCCGTCTCGAATGGAATCTGCAATCGCCTTGACCTGCGTGTCGGAGTCCGCAGAACAGATGACAAAAAAATCCGTCGTACTCGTGATTTTTCGCAGATCCATGATGACCACGTCACCCGCCTTTTTTGCGAGGGCGAGTTCCGCGATTCGTTTTGCCAGCGTTCTTGAAGTCAAGCACCGACCTCCACGTTTGTGTTTATTGAAATGGTTTAAGCTGCGGGTAATCCTTGCCGATCACGACAGAAACCTCGAGATAGAGGTTCTTGTCGATCTGCTGGACAACCCGGGTTTCTTCCACACCAAGCGCCTCGGCAACGGCCTTTGCGTTCTTGAGATTGCCCGTCCTGTCTATGACCATGGTATTCACGAGGGACTGGGTCTTGTAATTGGCCATATCCACCACATCGAACCCTTTCGCCCGAAGAAAATCCGTCATCCGCAGGGCGAGCTTCCCTTCCGTAGTCCCGTTCAACACTTCGACTTGAATCGGCCGTTCCACACCAGCCGGACCCGCTTTGTTCTGCTCCGGAGCCCCGGGATTCCTGTTCGCAAGGATCACAAGGACAATAAATCCGAGGATCACCCCGCACGCAGTGACAAGCCTTATGGTGCGGCCGGGAAGAAATCGTTCGGAAAACGTTGAAGTTGGCTGAGATTCGGAAAGGTCTTGAGGCTCTTCGGACGAAGGATCCGGTTGTTCGATGGAGGTCATTCCCCTCGTACAAAAAAGAACCGAGCAGACGGTGCGTCAAGGCGCGGCCGCGTGCTCGGCGTGATGAAATAATTCCGGTTGAAGAATCGAATCAGTGGTTCACTCCCTGGTCATACCGGTCGATACCATTCAGCAGGCTCGGACTTCCGTAAGGGTTCATGTTCATCCAGTACATTGCAGGCAACTGGCGGTACTGGATTTGGAAGAGCATGTTTTCGCTTGGACGGTAGTTCAATTCTGCCCTGCTGAGGTAAATTCCGGAGAGATTCTTGCTGAACTGATCGCCGAAACTGTTGAACGGCGAGTGCATGAGACTCACGTCGAACTGCACAGAGAGCGGGTCGGAGAACTGGTAGAACATGCTGTTGGTATACACCCCCAGCGACATACTTTGCCCGCCGAAGGTTGAATAGCTGAGCGAGTAGCTGTGATGCATGGAGAACTTTGAGGGGTCAAACCAGCCGAGAATCAATCCCCCGCCGTCCGAACGAACCATTGATTCGTTCACACTTGTCCTCGACTCACCCTGGCTTTTGAATTGTCCGGGCGCAATGCTCGAAACGAACACCAAAATAACCAACAAACTCAGTGATCTTCCCATGGCTCTCTCCGTGATTCTGCACGAATCAACTGCGTGCACAATGATACTTAAAACTGGACTGATAGTCAAGGTTCCGCGCTCGCGTCGGGCAACGCACCTGCGGGAAAACGGAACGCGCTACTCTAGCTTAGACAATCCCTTTCACCTGAAAGTTCCCTGCGTTCGCAGTTGTGCAAGCACGACCCCACAGATCGTGATGGCTCCTCCGAGGAGGAATCCAGCCGTGAGCGTGTAATCAAGAAAGATCATCGAAAGAATGGTCGCTAGAATCGGTTGTCCGTTGGCAAACACCGCCAGCTTGCTCGCCTCGATCTTCTGCAGGGCATAGTACCACAGGAGATAGCTCAGAATAGACGTGCCGACGCCGAGATAGAAGATCCCCACCCAATCCGCTTCTGTCAGTGTCGAAAAAGGGAATTGGAGGGAACTGTACACGCCAAAGGGAACCAACAAGACACACCCCACAAAGGACGCGACGGAGATCGTTTGGACCGCTCCGTACCGGAGAACCATCGGCCGGCCAAGGATCGTAAACAACGCCCAGGCAACGACCGCAATGAGAATCATGAGGTTCCCGAAGAAGTAATCGGAAGAAAAATCGACGCCGCGTTCAAAGATGACTATCGTAACACCGAGGAACGCCAGGACCACGCCAGCCGACTTCTTCAGGGTTAGTTGCTCCTTCAGCACGAAACGCGACAGGATAAGAACAAAGATCGGCGTCACTGCATACAGAAGTGCCGCATTCGCAGCGGTGGTGAACTTGATGCCGTACAGATACAGGATCTGATTGCCCGTGGCAAGAACCGCAAGGAGGGTGATCATCAGCCGATCCTCTTGGCGAATGTGAATCACTCTACCCCTTGCTTTCATCAGCACCGCGAGCCCCACACTCGAGATGATGGCCCGCAGAAAGGTGATCGTGAGCGCGTCAACATCACGCACGACGGTCTTTGCAACGATGTGCGTCGCTCCGGAAAAAAGGATTTGAATGAATATGATTACGTAGATATTCATAAAATGCAGCGGACAATATACAATGAACTCCGCTGGAAACAAAAAGAGATCCGTTTCATTTGCGGGCCCGATTGCGTATATTCTGGACCACGAATCGAACACGAATGCAGATTAGATTTTTCCTTCGTGTTCATTCGCACCATTCGTGTTTTTCTTGAATCGTGACATTCGTCTTTATTCGTGGTTATGCCCTCCCCACAAAAAATATTCCTGGTCGACGCGATGGCCATTGCGTATCGCGCCTACTATGCGTTCATTCAACGCCCCTTGATCAATTCAAAGGGCCAGAATACAAGCGCGGTGTATGGATTCGTCACATTCCTGAACAGAATCCTCACCCAGGAAAACCCCGACTACATTGCCGTTGTATCCGACACGCCCGCCCCGACCTTTCGCCACAAGGCATATAAAGACTACAAGGCCACCAGAGAAAAAATGCCGGAAGATATGGTGTCACAGCTCGGGCTGCTTAAGGATGTCGTCCGGGCCTACAACATTCCGTTGATCGAACTGGACGGCTACGAGGCCGATGACATTATCGGAACACTGGCAAAGCGTGCGGAAAAGGAGGGGGTCGAAGTGTTCCTGGTGACTGCTGATAAAGACTTCATGCAGCTCATTTCCGAACGCACGCGAATGTACCGCCCTGCGCGACAGGGAGATGAGCCGGAGATCGTGGGCTTCGAAGAAGTCAGGAAGAAATTCGGCGTGGCGCCGGATAAAGTCATCGATGTCCTCGGGCTGATCGGCGACTCGTCCGACAATATCCCGGGCGTTCCGGGAATCGGTGAGAAGACCGCGATTCCGCTGGTCCAACAATACGGAAGCATCGAAGGCATCTACGAGAATCTTGAGAAGATCCTGCAGAAAGGGGTGCGGGGAAAACTCGAGGCAAACAAGGACAAAGCGCTTCTCTCAAAGTCTCTCGTAACGATCGATACCAACGTTCCGATCAAGATCGATTTCCACACACTGAAGGCCTCGGAAAAGGATACCGCAAAACTCCTCCAGCTTTTTGAATTGCTGGAGTTCCGGACTCTCCTGCAAAAACTCAAATATTCCGACATTGAGAAAAACCTCAAGGAGACAACGAAACTTGCTTCCTCCACTCCCGAGGTTCCACTTTCCGACATTCGGGCTGTGAAACACACGTATACGCTCATCTCAACACAGAAGGAGTTTGACAAACTCTGCTCGGTGTTGTCGTCGGCCGGAGAATTCGTGCTCGATACCGAGACAACGTCCCGGGATGCTTTGCGTGCAGACATTGTGGGAATGTCTTTCTCCGCGCGCCCCCACGAAGCGTTCTACATTCCCATATCCGCTCCTGAAGCGGAGCAGGCGACAAACCTGTTCGGGGAAAAGGAGGGACGAAGCAGAACTGAGTCACCAGGTTTTCCGATGGAAGAGGTCAGCCGTCGCCTGAAACCAATACTTGAGAATCCAAAGACGAGAAAGATTGGACACAACCTCAAGTACGATATGCTCGTTCTCTCGCAACACGGAATTTCCCTTGAAGGCCGGTTCTTCGACACGATGATTGCAAGCTATGCCCTGCGCGCCGACGGCCAACACTCGATGGACGCAGCAGCAAGAGAACATCTGAGCTACAAAACCATCTCGTACGAGGACCTTACCGGAACCGGCAAGGATCAGAAGCGCATTCGTGACGTTGCACTGAAGTCGGTCTCCGAGTATTCTTGTGAGGACGCGGATATCACGATGCAACTGTCGGCGTTGTTGAAGAAGAAGCTGGACAAAATCGGCATGACCGGGCTCTGCGAGGAGATGGAATTTCCGCTGGTTTCGGTTCTTGCGCGAATGGAACGTGCGGGAGTTGCCGTGGACCTCCAGTACCTTTCCGGGATGTCCAAGGAACTCGAGCGGCAGCTGGACACCCTGACGACTGATATCCATCGCATTGCGGGAGGAGCTTTCAATATTAATTCCACGCAACAACTTGGAGAGGTTTTATTCAAAACTCTGAAGCTGCCGACCGTCCGCAAAACCAAGACCGGGTTCTCGACCGACGTCGGCGTGCTCGAAACCCTTCGGCATGAGCATCCGGTCATTGAAAAACTCCTCGACTACCGTCAGCTCTCGAAGCTCAAATCCACCTATGTCGATGCGCTTCCACAGTTGATTCATCCGGACACCGGAAGAGTACACACGTCGTTTAACCAGACCGTGGCGGCGACCGGCCGCCTTTCTTCCAGCGATCCGAACCTTCAGAATATCCCCATACGAACCGAAATCGGCCGCTCAATCCGGAAAGCGTTCATCCCAGCCGACAAGAACTCGATGATCCTCTCGGCGGATTACTCCCAGGTTGAGCTGCGCATCATGGCCCATATTTCGGGGGATGAAGGACTGGCAACCGCGTTCCGAAACAGTGAGGATGTCCATACAACAACCGCATCAAAGGTGTTTGGGGTGGATCTTCCCGGCGTGACGCGGGATATGCGCAGGAAAGCCAAGGAAGTGAATTTCGGAATCATGTACGGCATCGGTCCGTTCGGACTGTCGAATCGTCTCGAGATTTCCCAGGCCGAAGCGAAGGAAATCATCGAACGGTACTTCGATCGATTCCCGAAAGTCAAGCAGTATATCGGCGATACTATCGAGAATGCCAGGAAGACCGGGTACGTCAGCACCCTCCTGGGTCGCCGGCGTTATCTTCCGGACCTCCGGAGCGCAAACCGGAACATCCGGCAGAACGCCGAACGTCAGGCAATCAACATGCCGATCCAGGGAACTGCCGCAGACCTCATCAAACTTGCGATGGTTCATATCGACAGCGGCATACGTGAAGGAAAGCTCAGCAGCACGATGATTCTCCAGGTGCACGATGAGCTTGTTTTTGAAATGTTGAAAAAGGAGGAACGAGTGGTGCGATCACTCGTGGAGAAGAATATGCGGGAAGCGCTGAGCCTGAGTGTCCCCCTCGAGGTTGAAATCGGCGTGGGGTCCAACTGGCTGGAGGCGCACTAAGTCCGTTTCTTGAGCATGACAGAAATCCCGAACAGGACCAGGAGCAAAGGCCAGTATGTCGCAGCGTATTGCTTCACGTCGAACAGATCCACCATATCCCACCACCAGAGATAGTACACCGCTCCAAAGCCCGCAAAGAGAATAAAGGGGATCAACAGCCCGACATTTCTCGGTTCAAGAATGTAGAGAACGAGAAATGAGAGTCCGAGCGCAAGGGCAATGTTGGGAATCCATTCAGCAAAGCCGAACAGAGCAACTCCCCACAACTGAAGCACCGCGTGGAGGCTGACAAAGAACAGCAGGCTTCCGAAGAACACTGCTGCAGCCCGCCGTCGTGCAAAGCCGCGAACCACCACTACCACTGCGTACACCAGGAGAAATGTCCAGATCAGGTTACCCCAGCCCAGGTGCAACACATGCACCCGGCTTAGGATGAGGAGAACTCCGACAAGAATCAGAAGCACACCGGCGACTGAGAACCTGGCAGGTTTTGCAGCAGTCTGTTCCTGTTCCATGATATTCAAGCCTTCTTGACTTCAGGGTAGGGTTCTTCGGGTAACAGGAGGAAAAGAAGGAAATAGAGTACCACACCCGCTCCGAAGGACAGAAATGTGAACGCGACGTACACTAACCGAACGATCGTAGGATCGATATCCAGATAATTTCCAATACCCCCGCAGACACCGAATATTTTCTTGTCCTGAACGGACCGATGTAACCTCCGTACCGATCCCTGGGGTGTGTTAGTACCGGGCGATGCCGCCCCAAGCGGTGCGGGTTCCCTTTTTTTTGCAAGAAGATAGAGACCCAAGGCAATCAGAAATGCCGGAAAGGCGAATTCCCAGCTCCGATGCCACCAATGATGGAAGGAAATGATCTCGAGGTTATCAAGGAGAATCGCGAGTCCAATCCCGATCATGATGGCGCCGATCAGCATGACCGCTCCGCTGCCGCGCGACGGCGGTGCAACGGCCCCTCCTTCCGGGTTCTTCGGCACGACAAAGAGTCCGATGATGTACAGAAGGATACCCGATCCGCCAAACAACGTGAGAACAATCCACACGACGCGAACGACAACCGGGTCCACGTTGAGGTACTCCCCGATCCCTCCGCAAATTCCCCCGAGGACACGATTCGTGTTACTGCGATAGAGACGGCGTTGTTGGTCGCCCATCACCAGTCCTTTCAGTCAGTAGTTTTCATCTAACAGGGATTACGCGAACCCCCTGACAATGTTACGCTTTCGGTTCCCAAAAATGAAAAAGACCAACGTGCTGCGCGGAGACACTCAAACAAAAATCCCCGACCTCACGATCGGGGATCTCCAATTCTGATTGCTGACTGCTGAAAGCTCTGTCCTACACCTCCATAATTTCCTTCTCTTTTGTCGTCAGCAGGGCATCAATATCCTTGGTGTACTTGTCCGTGAGCTTCTGCGCTTCAAGCTCGCCGCGTTTGCGATCATCCTCTGACAAATGCTCATCCTTCTCCGCTTTCTTCAGATGTTCAATCCCATCCCGACGAACGTTCCTGATGGCGATTTTCCCTTCCTCCCCGAATTTCTTGACCAGCTTGACAAGCTCCCGGCGACGTTCTTCGTTGAGGGGCGGAATCGGGACGCGAACCAGCGTTCCGTCGTTTGCCGGGTTAAGGCCCAGGTTGGCGTTGAGGATGGCCTTTTCGATCGGCCCGAGCATGGCTTTTTCCCACGGCTGAACCGAGATGGTATGCACGTCGGGGGTTCCGACACTCGCGATCTGTTTCAAAGGAACGAGGGAGCCGTAATAGTCCACCTTGACGCTGTCGAGCAGCGCCGTCGTCGCTTTTCCGGTGCGGATTCTAATGAGCTCTTCCCGTACCACTTCAACCGCCTTTTTCATTCTGTCTTCGGCATTCTTCAGGATGTCTTTTACATTCTTCATACGGTGCCTGCGATAATGATGAATGGGTCTGACAACACTAATGAGCCAGAGTCGGGAACTCCATCACTTTCGATCCCACCGGCTCTCCCTGTACGATCTTCTGCAGATTGTCTGGTTTGTTCATGTTGAACACAATCATGGGAAGCTTATTCTCTTTCGACAGCGTGATGGCCGTGAGATCCATGATGCGGAGGTCTTTTTTCAGAACGTCAGCATACGAAATCTCGGGAAAATGAATAGCCGCTTCGTTCTGTTCCGGATCGCTGTCAAAAATTCCGTCCACGCGCGTTCCCTTGAGGATCACGTTGGCCTCGATCTCGATCGCTCTCAGGACTGCAGCCGTATCGGTCGTAAAGTACGGATTTCCGGTGCCAGCGGCAAAAATCACAATTCTTCCTTTTTCCAGGTGCCGGATTGCCCTTCGACGAATGAACGGTTCCGCGATTTTCTCCATGTTGATCGATGTGAGGCACCGGGTCTTCACGCCCTTATGCTCCAGAGCGCTCTGGAGGGCAAGCGCGTTGATGACGGTTGCCAGCATCCCCATGTGGTCGCCGGTGACCTTGTCGATACCGTCGGAGGAATTCTCAATGCCACGGTAGATGTTCCCGCCGCCGATCACAATGCCGATCTCCGCCCCGACGTTCCGGACCTTGACGATCTCCTCCGCATAGCGGTTCAGGATTTTTGAATCAATCCCGTAGTCCTTTTCCCCCATCAGGGATTCGCCGCTCAGCTTCAGCAGGATTCTTTTGTACTTCAGTTCTTTCATCGTTGTTCCAAATAGGGCAAAAAAAATCCCGAATCGCTTCGGGATGATAAGGAATATTTAGTGGGAATTCTCTCCAAGGTGGTACCGCAGGAATCTGCGGATCGAAATCTTCTCACCTACTTTCGCCGTCTCTTCATCAATCAGATCCTTGATGGTCTTGCCCGAATCCTTGATGAAACTCTGCTCGAGAAGAACGGACTCCTGGTAGTATTTCTCCAACCTTCCTTGGGCAATTTTTTCCGCAATCTGTGCCGGTTTGCCCTCATTCTGGGCCTGCGACTTGTAGATTTCCATTTCCTTGTCGATAACGGATTTCTCAATCTGGTCGCGCGACACGCAGAGCGGGCTCATTGCAGCAATCTGCATCGCGATATCGTGTGCAAGCTGCTTGAAGCCGGGTGTTTTCGCCACGAAGTCCGTTTCGCAATTGAGCTCAACCATCGCACCGATGCGTCCACCCGCGTGAATGTACGATTCGACGACTCCCTGGTTGGTCTCCTTGTCTGCCCTCTTCGCGGCTGTCGCCGCGCCTTTTTTCCGAAGGTATTCGATCGCGGCGTCCATATCGCCGCCGGTTTCCTGCAGCGCCCTTTTGCAGTCCATCATTCCGGCGCCTGTCTTCTCCCGTAATTGTCTTACGGTCTCGCTTGAAATCGCTGCCATACCGCTAACACATCCTCCTTTACTTACATTTTCTCGGTTGCTTCCGAACCCGCTCGCTCCGTCGCCGCAGCCTCTGCCTCTTCGGCTCGCTTCGACGCGGCGCGCTGACTTCCCTCGAGGACTGCATCCGCAATGGCTTTGGTGATCAGCTGCACGGATTTCAGTGCATCGTCGTTCGCCGGGATGGGATAATCAATGGGGTCGGGGTCAGTATTGGTATCGACGATCGCAACGACGGGAATTCCCAGTCTCTTGGCTTCCTTGACGGCGATCGCTTCCTTTTTCACATCAACAACAAACAGAAAACCCGGCAAACGCGACATTTCCACCACGCCGGACAGGACATCCTGAAGCTTTTCACGCTCACGATTGAGGAACAACCGCTCCTTCTTGGTGATGCTCTCGAAGGTCCCGTCGGTCTCCATCTTCTCGATATTCGTTAACCGCTTGACACTTTTTCGGATTGTGCTGAAGTTGGTGAGCATGCCGCCCAGCCAGCGTTCGGTCGCATAAAATGCCCCGCACCGATTCGCTTCTTCGCGGACAACGTCCTTGGCCTGCTGCTTGGTTCCAACGAACAGAGCCCGTTTGTTCTCAGCGACGATGTTGGAAACGGCATTGCATGCCCCTTCCACCATTTCCTGAGTCTTTTTCAAATCGATGATATGAATCCCGTTGCGTTCCATGAAGATGAAGGGCTTCATTTTGGGATTCCAGCGGCGGGTAAGATGGCCGAAATGAGCCCCCGCCTGGAGAAGGGCTTCGAGTTCTACACGAGGCATTTAGTAAATCCTTTCAGTTAGTCTACTATTCCCGTCGTCTTCGTCCGGAATGGTTCCGACGTCGTCGGGACCACACTGCCGGTTGAATCAGGGAATATGATTGATGGTGAAAAAGTTAGGAGCTGCCAGTTTCGAGTTTACAGTCTGAAACTGGATACTGCTTTAAAAGAATTATCTCTTCGAGAACTGGAACCGCTTACGCGCTTTTTTCTGTCCGTACTTCTTGCGTTCTACCATGCGCGGGTCGCGGGTCAGGAGTCCTGCATTCCGCAACTGTGACCGAAGGTCCTCATCGAGGGCAACGAGAGAACGGGCAATGCCGAGTCTGATCGCTCCGGCCTGTCCGGCAACTCCTCCTCCGTTCACACGCACTTTCACATCATAGCGACCCATGGTTTCAGTCGCATGGAAGGGCTTCAGCACCTCTCCGCGTTGTGTCTCCACGGGAAAGTATTGCTCAATGTCTTTGTCGTTGATTGTGATCTTCCCGGATCCGTCCGTCAGCTTGACGCGCGCAACGGCGTTCTTGCGACGGCCTACCGTAATCATTATTTCCATGGAGTTCGTTCCAGCCATCAGAATGATAAGGGTTCAGGTTGCTGTGCCGCATGGGGGTGTTCTGCACCCCGATAGACTTTGAGTTTCTTGATGATCTGTCGTCCGAGTCGGTTGTGAGGAATCATTCCCTTCACCGCATGCTCCATCACATACTCGGGCTTCGTTTTGATGAGGTCCTTGAACGATTCAAACCGGGCGCCGCCGGGATAGCCGGTGTTGTGGTACAATTCTTTCAACTCGGTCCGTTTACCGGTGACCTTGACCTTTTCGGCATTGACGACAATGACGAAGTCACCCAGGTCGAAATTCGGGGTGAACTGCGGTTTGTGTTTTCCCCGAAGAATCCGTGCGACGTGCGAAGCAATACGTCCCAATGTCTGCCCTTCGGCATTGACGACGTACCATTTCTGTGGCACTTCTTCAGGCTTGAAGAATCTTGTTCTTGTCGATGTTTCCACTCAAAATCTCCCAAAACGAATTGTCGGCGAACCTCTTTCGCCCGCCAAATCCATAGCGGGTCGTAAAGCTTTTAAAGATAGCTCACTTTTGCCCAAAAGTCAACGCAAAAAGCGGTGTGCGACGAGGATGTCCGGCCGTCCGACGATTCGTCCCCCTTCTATAAAGAGAAACGCCGTCTGGAATATCCCAAACGGCGTGTTCTCAAAAGAAACAGCTGACCGCTTTTCGCTAACGCTCCCGAACTCGCACCTGGTGTCCGAGACTGTCTGGTTTTGCGCGTTGCTGGATTCCAACATGAACGCCACCGTGGAAGCCGGCTTCGCCCGAATCCACGTTGAATTCACCCCGCTGCCCGAATCGGAAGAACTGCACAGTTGGAATTCCCTCGGGCCCGCTGGAATCACTGAACACGCGAAACTCATAGCCCTCCATTCTTGGCTGCGGAATCACCATTCGCCGCATGCGGGGCATGACAACCACATGAAGCTGCTCCGGATCGGGAACAGCGGGCATCCAACGATTCTCAATTTCAACGCTTATGAAACCCGGCGTCTCAGCGCCCGCCTTGGCCGTGAATCTCGGAATTCCCCCAAGTTCGCTGCGGGCGAACCTGCGGAGGATCCGCTCACGCGTCACCTGAACGTCCTTCTGAAAATTGACGTTCTGTTCGATCTCCCGACGGATTCGTCCCATGTCCACGTTGATCTGGGAGTAGAGCAAAGTCTCCGGAGTGACGACAACAAAGTGATCCTCGTGAGGCATCCGCCTGATGTTCTCGAAGATTTTCTCCGGTGTTGCAGGAATGTGGCCTTTCGAGGAAATCATGTACGGCGCATCCTTTGACACAAGAAGTTTTCCGAACCTGGCACGCTGCGGAGTCTCCAGACAGGCCGCAATGCTGGAAACCATGACGCGGTTGAGCTGCGCCAGGTCTGCATTGATGGCAACAACATCGTTGTCTCCAACCAGAACAGATCCTTCAATTCTGTGACGGGCAAAGTCCAACAATGAATCGATCGTGCCTTTTTGTTCCGCTGTAGGCCTCACTTCGCTGAGGAATTCATCCATCGTGACGCGTCGGAGATTGTCTTTCACCGGTCGGCCGACCTCGATGCGATAGCCCTTTTCCGCCTTCTCATCCACACGGAGCGAAGTCTCGGCGTTTGCGTCCATCGGCAGCACGCCAAAGAGAGCAAACTGCAGAACCTGATTTTTATCGATATGGGAGAAGAGGGGAAGAATCGAACCTTTGAGAATGCCCTCATTGTATACCTGCTTCACGGCCTCGGTCTTCTCGCTGACAAACTGCAGAAGCGGCAGACGATTCTGAACGGTCAGGATGGCGACAACGAGCACCAGGCCAAGGCCCAGCGAAAGAACCGCAGGCAGGTATTTTCGCGGGAATGGGAGAAGGTTTTGTTCAGCTTCCCTGTGCTTTTCCAGCATCACCGAAAACCGCGTCCAGAACGCGGGATCCGGTTCAAGCGGAGGCTTCGCAGAAACCAGGTTCTTGAGGTTTTTCAACTCTGCAAGCTCCCGTTGAGCGTCGGGATGCGTCAGGAGATATGCTTCGAGATCCTTCCGCTCGGTTTCCGAAAGAACTCCGTCGATGTAGGATGAGAGTTTCAGAGAAAGTTTTTCGGGTGACCATGGATTCATGACGATACCTCCTGCAGTAGCGGCTGCAGTGATTTTCGCAACATCGCGCGGGCACGGGAAAGACGTGACTTCACCGTGCCGATTTCACATTGCATGACTTCCGCAATTTCTTCATAGGATAATCCGTCGATGTCCTTTAGGACGACTGCAAGCCGGAATTTCTCGGGCAGCGCCTTGAGCCCGAGTGCAACCAGCTCCTCCGTATCCCGGTTTTCCGGGTTGACCGCCATCTTTGTCTGGAGTTCTTTGAACACGGTTTCGTCAAGATGCTGGAACGAAAAGAACTTCCGAAATCTTCGCTTCCGCATTTCATCCCGACCCCTGTTCACGGCGATCCTGTAAAGCCAGGTATAGAACGACGACTCAAAGCGAAACCTCGGAAGCGCCTCATACGCCTTGATGAACACTTCCTGGGTCATGTCTTCGATGGCATGATCATCGTGAAAAATGGAATAGAGCAGATTCCGAATCCGTTCCTGGTATCGCTGGACGAGGATCTTGTACACCCCTTGATCTCCGGTCTGGAACAGCGTAATCAAGACCTCATCGCTCTTCTGGTCAAGGGCAACGTCGTTCGCACGCGTTACTGTCTGGCCTTTTGTCTGTTGTTCCATCGTTCTGCCGGTCGATCTCCGTATCGATGTCGATTTTCCCTCTTCGGGAATGCCATCCAGCGCCACCGGGCCGATGTTCCACAATTGCGGAATGACTCCCAGGATGGCTTCGCTGCTGAAGATTCTCATTTTCACGATCTCTTTTCCACGTTCCCGATAGAACTTACAGAACACCAGGTTGCAGAAGTTTAGACGCTCTGTAACCTGCGGAGTTCCCGTTCTGACCAGCGTAGAAAAGAAAGAACTCGTAGGCGGGCGTCCGTTGCCCGAGCAACAGCCCTGAAACCATACGAGTCCTCATATCTTGTCGAGTTGTTACACCGAAGCTTCGACGGAAGCGACCTCTTTCTCTTTGAGAGTAGTCCGTTTCTCGAATTCATCCCTGAAGCGCCGGATCATTGCCTGCACAGGCCACGCGGCCGCATCCCCCAGCGCACAGATGGTGTTTCCTTCGACGTTATTTGCCACATCCATCAGAAGGTCGACATCTCCGGCCGAAGCCTGGCTCGTTTCAAACCGTTTAAGAATCTTCCACATCCATCCCGTTCCTTCACGGCACGGGGTACATTGTCCGCATGATTCGTGGTAATAGAACTTCGCGATACGTGTCAACACTTTGATCAGGTCCGTGTCTTCATCCATCACAATCAGGCCGGCAGTACCGACCGCAGAACCGGCGGCCTTCAGCGAATCGGCGTCCATCCGGACTCCTTCGAGCTGTTCGCCGCGGAGAATCATTGTAGAGGAACCGCCCGGTATCACGGCTTTGATTCCCTTGTTCCCCGGGACTCCGCCCGCCCACTTGTGGATAATCTCCAGCAACGGCTCTCCTGTCGGCATCTCAAAGACACCGGGATTGTTGACGTGACCGCTGACCCCCACAAGAATCGGACCGGGATGTTTCGGCACGCCGATTTTCGAGTACCACTCCCATCCTTTATCAAGAATCACCGGCACGTTGGAAATTGTTTCGACATTATTGATGGTGGTCGGACATCCCCACAATCCGTACTGCGCAGGAAACGGCGGCTTCACCCGCGGATAACCCCGTTCTCCTTCAATGGAATTCATGAGCGCCGATTCCTCACCGCAGATGTAGGCGCCAGCACCTTTGTGGACGTAGATATTCGTCGAAAAGCCGGACCCGCAAATGTTCTGGCCGACAAACCCGTTTGCATAGGCGTCGGACAGCGCCTTGTCCACCAACGACGCCCAGTACGAGTATTCCCCACGTATATAAATGTACGCCGTGGTAATGCCCATCGCATAGCATGCGATAATTGTACCCTCGATGAGGAGGTGAGGGTTGAATTCAAAAATCTGGCGATCCTTGAACGTTCCGGGTTCCGACTCATCGCCATTGACGCAGAGGTACTTGGGTTTCGTTGTCTGCTTGGGCATGAACGTCCACTTCAGCCCGGTCGGGAAACATGCTCCGCCCCTGCCACGGAGGCCGGACTTCTTGACCTCATCGGTGACTTCTTCCGGCTTCATCTGGAGTGCTTTTTTCAAAGCCTTGTAGCCACCGTTGGCCTGATACACATCGATCCGGTGGAGATCCTTGATATCCGGAAGGATCAACGGAGTCCAGGTCGTCAGCTTTTCTGAGTCGATCGGTCGCTGGCTCATGAGAGATTCTTCAGAACTTGATCAACTTTATCCGGCGTGAGGTTTTCGTAATACTTTTCGCCGACCGCGACCATGGGCGCAGTGCCGCATGATCCCATGCACTCCGTTTCAGAAAGGGTCCACTGGCCGTCGTTCGAGGTCTCTCCGCAATGGATACCGAGACGGTGTTCGAGATGGTTCACAATCTTTTCCGAGCCGCGAAGCATGCAAGAGACATTCGTGCACACTTCGATGTGGCGTTTCCCCACCGGCTTCGAGTGGAACATCGTGTAGAACGTCACGACGCCGAGAATGTGACCGTACGTCACATTCAACAGCTTGGCGACATACTTCATGGTCTCTTCGGAAATGTAGCCGAACTGCTCCTGGGCTAGCCACAGGACAGGCAAGGTGAGCGCCTGGGTGGTCGGATACCTCTTCTTCAGCTCTTCGAGTTTCTTAAGATTTTCTTCAGTGAACAAGCGGTTACTAGAATTCAGTTATCAGTTTTCAGTTGTCAGTTGTCAGTTTCCTACATCCAATCTTCAACATCCAACTCTTCAATCTCCAATCTCCAATTGTAAATCACTTATCCGCTTCCCCCATCACAGGATCGAGACTTCCAATAATCGCAACAACGTCGGAAATCATTGCGCCTTTCAGCATCGTCGGCAGTGCTTGCAGGTTCACGAAGGACGGGGAGCGAATTTTCATGCGCCAGGGATATCCCTTCCCATTACTGTAGAAATAGAACCCAAGCTCTCCTTTTGGCGCTTCTGCTCCAAAATAGGTTTCGCCAACCGGCGGATCGACCCCGAAGTTCACGAGCATGAAATCGTGGATCAGCTCCTCCATCTTCGTATAAACCTGTTCTTTTCGGGGGAGCACTTTCTTGGGCTTGAGCGCATGAATATCACCACCCGGCATTTTGTCGAGCGTCTGTAAGACGATTTTCCGGCTCTCTTTCATCTCCGCAATCCGCTGATAGTATCTTGCGAGGACATCGCCGCCGGTGTACGCCGGGACATCAAAATCGAGATCGTTGTAAACCAGATACGGGTTGGCGCGGCGGAGGTCATGCGCAACCCCGCATGCCCGCAGGTTCGGCCCTGTGACGCCAAAGCCGATGGCTTGTTCCTTTGTGAGAATTCCGATTCCGTCAGTGCGCTCCACGAAGATCCTGTTTCTGTTCAGGAGGGACTCACACTCTTCAAGGTTTTTGGGGAATTCATCGATGAACGTTCTGATGGCGCCCGCGACTTCGGGAGTGAGGTCTTGCGCAACGCCGCCGATGCGGGTGTAACTCGTCGTGAACCGGGCTCCGGCAAGCGCCTCAAACAGGTCGTACATCTTCTCCCGCTCCCGGAACGCCCACATAAAGACTGTCAGAGCACCGACATCCATGGCAAGGGAGCCGAGCCAGAGGAGGTGTGAGGAAATGCGGGCAAGCTCGCTGATCATCGTCCGAATGTACTGGGCGCGAGGAGGTGCTTCGATGCCGATGAGTTTTTCAACGGCCAGTGCATAAATCGTGTTGTTCGAGAGGGGTGAGAGATAATCGAGCCTGTCGGTGTGGGGAATAAACTCGTGGAAGGTGGAATTTTCCGCCAGCTTCTCGTAACCGCGGTGCAGAAAGCCGAGCTCTGGTACACAGCCCACCACGGTCTCGCCGTCGAGTTTCAGGAGCAACCTCAGAACTCCATGCGTCGCCGGATGCTGCGGGCCCATATTGAGAATCATTTCGCTTTCAAGCGGATCCTCGAACGAAACGCTGGTATTCTGGTCTTCGAGAGCGTCGAGGATTTTTGAGCGGTGGGGTGCTTCTTCGAGTTTCTGATCCATGGGTTGCGCTACTTCTTGGGGAGCGTCAGGGAGCCGGGGATTCCCATAAGAGGAAAGTCCTTCCTCAACGGGAAGTGCTCAAACTCTTCGGGCAAGTACATTCGTCGCAAGTCCGGATGACCATCAAAAACAATACCGAACATATCGAACGTCTCACGTTCATGCCAGTTGGCGGCTGTCCAAACAGTCGAAACCGTTGGAACGCCCGGGTTTTCTTCTTCGGTGAAAGTCTTTAACCGGATGCGATGATGATTCTTGAGTGAATAGATATTGTAGATGACCCCAAATCGCGCTGCCGGGGTGTACATATCAATGCCACAGAGGTCCACGAGCATGTCGAAGGAGAGGTCGGGATCGTTCTTCAGGAACATGCACACTTCGACGATCTTCTCGCACGGAACGGTAATCGTGAGCTCATCACGGAACTCCGACGATTCCAGCGGAACGTCGCCAAACCGGGCTTTGAGTTTCTCGAGGACTTGTTGATTCATTCAGACAACTGCAGGGTTTTCGGATCCATAGGTGCGGAAATCGCCAACAAAAGCGGGTGAACTCCCACGGCTTTCCCCCCGTTGAACCTTCTTCTGGAGCATCATGAGGGCATTGAGGAGATTATCGGGTCTTGGCGGGCATCCTGCTACATAGACATCCACGGGGAGGAACTGGTCAATGCCTTGGACGACAGAATACGTTCGGTAGATGCCACCCGACGACGTGCACGCTCCCATGGCGATGACCCACTTGGGGTCGGGCATCTGATCGTAAATCTTTCGAACAACTTTCGACATCTTGTATGTTGTTGTTCCGGCGACGATCATAACGTCGGATTGCCGCGGAGAAAACCTGAACACCTCCGAGCCGAACCGGGCTGCATCGAAACGCGGACCCGCAAACGCCATCATTTCGATGGCACAACAGGAAATTCCCATCGGCATCGGCCAGAGCGAGTTCTTCCGGCACCAGTTGATGGCATCTTCGATCTTTGTCGTGAGGAAACTGTCGCCCAACGCGCTCTCTAATCCCATTCCAACGCCCCTTTCTTCCATACATAATAGTACGCTACAAGCAGAACAAGAATAAAAACGAACATAGTCACAAATCCCTGGATTCCCAGTTGCTTGTAGGACACGGCCCAGGGATAGAGAAAGACAACTTCGATATCGAAAACGATGAACAGCATCGCCACCATGTAGAACTTGATCGGGAACCGTTCCCGGGCGCTCCTCACGGGCTCCATACCGCTCTCGTACGTCGTAAGTTTCTCTTTCGTAGAACGACTCGGTCCGAGCAGTTCATTCACCTTCCCCATCACAAGTCCGAAGGCCAGACCGATGCCGATCATGATGAAGATGGGGATGTAGCTTTCAATCATACGTGGGCTCGCAGGGAGAGAATTTGCGCCATCCTGGCGCGAACGATTCAGTTTTGTGCTGCGTGTGACAGAAAAAACTAACGAAAATTGGCCCTAAAGTCAAACAATTTGCCTCGAGGGGAAGTTTCAGGGCAGATCGATCTTCACTCCTTCGAGAGGCCAGCGAGCACGGACCTTGAGAGTATCGGACATTGGACTGAGACGTTCTGAGGGAGAAAACGGATATGGCTTGCCGACGTCGAGGATTCGATTCCGATTCCTGTCCCTGAATGCCTGAAGGATGTACTTCCCTTCAAGGATTTCTGAAAATGTGAACCGACCATCCCCTGCCGCTGCCACCGTATAGTTTCTTGTGCCTTTTTCCAGAACGGAAGTAGCCGTAACGAACACAACGCCAGCCGTGTCGGCCCGATTGTGATCGACGGTTGTACCTTCGATGCTGCTCATCGATTCATCGTCCAACGTTTCGAAACGAAATGTTCTCGTCGTGTCGGTCGACGATGTGTCCCTCCAGTCCCTTGATTCTCTCAGTTTTAGGATCAGGGTGAACCATGATTTTGCCGAGAGCCGCGAGCGCGGCGTCACGAGAATTGCGGCATCGTTCAGCCATTGCAGATCTGTCGGAACAACCGAGCCAGCATGATCCTTGAGCGAAACCGCTCCCCGAACGCTTTCCCTCGCCATTGCATCAGAGAAAATCGCAGATACTCCCGGAAGGAGGCCAATGGAACGCGCACTGTCGACAATCGAAACCGCCACGAGTCTTGGAGGACGGGTTTGCTTTGATGAGCCCTGGACAACAAGCGAATTGACGCTTGGGTTAATTCTGTTTCCCGCGAGATCGTTACCGCCGGTTGCTGAGACACGGTAGCTTGCTGTCGAGTCCTGGCCGGCCGTGACCAGTGTGAAGGTTTTAAGACTGGGGAGATTCGGGAAGAACGAATGAACCGCCAGAGGTTGTTGCGTGGTCGTGTCGACAACGGTGCATGTGAGAGGAGCATGCTCACTTGTGTCCATCTCGTCAGAGAACTCAACGATCATGTGGTGGGAATCTGTTGCTTCGGCTTTGACCAGACGCGGAGCCGTAGTGTCTTCGACAGCCAGCCGCATGAAGAGTCCCGACTGTAGCGTATCGCTGGGAGTCAGTTCAGCAATCCAGGCGGGAACACCGTACTGGTCCGCCTCCGGATCGTAGAGGAGGTTCCTGTATGCATCCCTCACGGCAAGAATGCGATACGAGCCGAACGAAAGATGACGCAAAGAGAAGGATCCGTCCTTGCCGGTCTGGGTAATGTAATCCGGTTTTGTCCGTTCAGGATCGAGGGTGTCAGGATTGATCCCGTTCAGATTGTAAGCAAAGATCATGACGCCACGGAGTTCCTCTTCGCCCGTTTGCCGAAACACTTTTCCTTCGATCGAACCGTGGTCGATGTCGTCTCCGGTGGAAAAGGCCAGGGTTGCAGCTTCGGCCATCTTGTTCCCATGCAGATCTTCCACATCCGTCCCGACATTCACCACGTACGTGGTGTTTTTTCGGAGCTCTTCAGGAAAGGTGATCTCAACTTCCGCGCCGCTCCAATCAAATTCGAGTTCTCCCACAAACGGCGAGATGAATATCGACTCCTCGACGCTGCGCTGTTCCACGTATTCGTCGAACTCCAGGACGATTCTTTTTTCTGAATAATGGGTTGTGAACGGCTCCGGGTAACTCGTGATGAGCTTCGGCGGGTCGGAATCAATGGGGCCGCCCTGCGGAGCTTCCTGAACAGCGCACGACAAAAGGAGGAAGGACGGCAATAATGAGAGTAGTGAGGGATATTTCAACGGAGGGGGAAGGAGAGTTTAGAGTTTAGAGTTTGGAGTTCAAAGTTCAACGTTCAGATTGGGGATACGGGTTAATAGGTTTGGGATGTAGGATTTCGGATTTCATTTGGCATTTTGGATTTTGAAATTTGGTATTCTCTCCTACCCTGCCCCGTTTACCTGACGCTGCAAGTCCCGTCGAACACGTTTGAAGACCTTAATGGCTTTTTGATGTTCGGAATACGTCCGGGAGAATCGGTGACCGCCGACTCCCGTCGCAACAAAATAGAGATATTCGTGGTTTTCGGGATACAATGTCGCCAGAATCGAGGCTTTGCCGGGGTTGTTGATCGGTCCAGGCGGAAGACCATAGTTGAGATATGTGTTGTAGGGAGAATCATACTTGAGATCAGCGTACAGGAGCCGGCGCGGACCGTTGGGAATGACATACTGAATCGTCGGGTCGGCTTCAAGCCTCATGTTCTTTTTGAGCCGGTTCCAATACACCCCCGCAATCATCGGCCGTTCGGCATCGACTCCCGATTCACCCTCAACAATGGACGCAAGAGCGAGCAATTCGCGGGTGGTCAGATGAAGTTCCTCAGCGCGCTTCTTCAGACTGTCGACATAGAAATTTCTGAATGAAGTAATCATCCGTTCCACGATTTCCTGTTCGTCCGTCTGCCAGTAGAAATTGTACGTTTCGGGAAGCAAGTACCCTTCGAGATTCTTCGCGTCAATGCCCAGGCGACGAACAAACGCGGAATCCCGGCAACGCGTCAGAATCCTTGCCGAGTCAACTCCCAGATCTCGCGCAAATTTTCTTGCGATCATTTCCATTCGCCATCCCTCGGGAATTGAGACGCCAATGATCATTCGCGACTTTCCTTCCTTCATGTCCCTCAGGATGTCCAGATTGGACAGACCTGAAGCAAAGAGGTACTTACCGACCTTGATCTCCCTGGTGTAGCCAAGCAGTCTTCCGGCAATCTTGAAGGTGAAACGGCTGCGGATTGCTCCCGTCGATTCGAGGGAATCCAGGGCGGCTTTGAATGAAGACCCCCGGGGAATCGTGACGATCTTCGGGTTGTCTCCGGGATAGGAGTTTGGCATCCAGAACACGCCATACGAGAGAAGCAGCAGGATGATGACGGTGCCTGCGAGTACGAACCACCGTGAGTTGAATTGGATCATTTGGAATTTGTGGAAGGTTTCTTCGATTTGTCCTGCATTGCCGTGCGCTCAACGGATCGCGATTCATCGATGATGCGTTCAAACAGACGACGTATCGCATGCACAGAAAGCGGCCCGTGGTTGCTTTCCGTGACATTCTTCATGACTTCTTCTTCGCGTTCGGGAGAATAAGCGTCCAGGCCGAGCGTTTGTTTGACCTTTCCGATTTCCGCTGCGGAATGAGCCCGCTCATTCAGGAGCTTCACAAGCTTCAGGTCGATTTCATCGATTTTTTTTCGCCACTTGTCGATGGGGTTCATGGTCACCGCGCAGTGGAAGGGCGGAGAGACTTGATGAAACGTCCGGCAGCCGCAACCGCCTCCTGAGACGACGCGGTTTTGCCGATAGTCGACAAGAGTGCGGATCCAACAACAGCCCCGTCCGCAATGCGCCAAACGCGCGCCACTTGTTCCACGGTGGAGATACCGAATCCCACTACAAATTTCTTTCTGACATTCTTCTTAACACGCTCAAGAAATCCGTCGAACGCGCCGTTCGATCCCAGCTGTGCTCTTGCTCCCGTCACGCCAGTTACGGACACACAGTATGAAAAATCGGTCGAATGAGCGTCGATCTTCTGCATCCGATCGTCTGTTGTCGTGGGAGCGATGAGAAAAACATTGCTTACGGATGCTTTGGAGGACGCCTGTTGAAGCGCTGATGCTTCCTCCGGCGGAAGGTCCGGAACAATCAGACCGTCGACTCCGGCAGCAGAACATTCTTTGACGAAGCGTTCAATTCCGAAACGGAGAATTGGGTTGATGTAACCCATGAGAAGGATTGGAACTTCGCCTTTTTTTCGAAATTCTCGCACGACTGAGAAAATCGTTGGGATGCTGGCGCCATTCTTGATCGCGATCTCCGAGGAATGCTGAATGGTTGGACCATCGGCCAACGGGTCGGAGAACGGAATTCCGAGTTCAATCATGTCGGCGCCGGATTGTTCGAGCTCCGAAAGCAACGGAACTGTAATGCCGCGGAACGGGAATTCGGGCGTAATGTAGGGAACGAGGGCCTTCTTCCCATCTCCAGCAAGTTGTTCAAACTTTTGATGGATGCGATTCATGCTTGTTTCCGGGTGTCGATATAAGGTGTCGTTATCCCCCTACGGGGTCCTAGACCCACATGCTTCTAGTGGGGATCTGATTTACCTCGGAACTCAAACCCGTATTCCGCAAGAAATCAGATTCCCAATAGAAACATTTCGGCCACAAAAACGGCGGACAGGTGGGATGACACTTCCTTCTTTGGCAGGTGCTCCCTACCTTAGTCCTAGATTCGGCTCAGCCGTTACTTCGAGATCTGTAGTTACACCTTCCTTCATTCTCAAATACCCCGCCATCGCCACCATGGCCCCGTTGTCCGTGCAGTACTCGAACTTTGGGATGAACAGTCCAAAATGGCTCTGGTCCGCCTCCTCTTTCAATGTGCGGCGAAGCTCGGTGTTTGCTGCTACTCCCCCAGCCACCGCAATATCTTTGACTCTGAACTTTGTCGCGGCTTGAATCAGCTTGTGGACCAGCACATCCACAACCGCGGCCTGGAAGCTCGCGCAAACATCGGCGACAAACCGTTCGTCCGGTTTGGTCCGGTCAAATCCCACTTTCCGCAGATAATAAAGCACGGATGTCTTGATCCCGCTAAAACTGAACTCAAATGAATTCCCGTCAAGAAACGACCGCGGAAAATTGACGGCCCGGGGATTTCCCTGTTTGGCAAGCCTATCGATTTCCGGGCCGCCCGGGTAACCAATTCCCAGCATTTTCGCAACCTTGTCAAAAGCCTCGCCTGCCGCATCATCCTTCGTCTCACCGAGCAATTGGTAGTCAAACGCCTTCTTGACCAGAACAAGTTGCGTGTGTCCACCTGATACCGTGAGATTCAGGAACGGAAACCCGGGAGTATTTTCCCCCAGGAGGTTCGAGAGTATATGTGCCTCCATGTGATTGACCCCAACAAAGGGAATCCCAAGCCCAAGAGCAAGAGCCTTCCCAAAGCTCAAACCGACGAGAATTGAGCCGATAAGTCCGGGTCCGTAGACGGCCGCAACAGCATCAAGTTGGTTCTTTTCAACCCCCGCCTTCTTCAACGCTTCATCAGCAATCGGCACGATGAGCTTCTGATGAGCACGGGATGCCAATTCGGGGACCACTCCCCCGTGTTGGGTGTGGAACAGCTGCGCGACGGTGACGTTGGAGAGTAGAGCACCATCACGAATGACCGCGGCCGATGTCTCGTCGCACGATGTTTCGAGTCCCAGGATGTTCAAGGAAGGAAAAGTTTCGAGTTTCGAGTTTGAAGTTTAAGGTTAAGGATTTCGAGTTCCATAATTCTGACTCCTGAATTCTGTATTCTGAATCCTGGCTTCCAATTTTTCCTCATTATAACCAAATTTGCAAAGGCTTGCAACCAAGCGCTGATTGCGGTCTGTCCAGGGGCCGATCTGCAACCTTCTTGCCTCTTTTGAATTTTCTTCCTATCTTTACTCCACTATTTAGTTGTTTGTTGATCAAAACGGAGTCTTCAATGGCAAGAGTTTGTGAAGTTTGCGGTAAGAAACCCATGGCGGGAAACAACGTCAGTCACGCGCACAATCGGTCACCTCGTCGCTTTATGCCGAACCTCCAGAAAGTCCGTGCCGTTGTCGATGGGAACGTCAGGCGCATCAATGTCTGCACGAACTGTATCAAGACCGGGAAAGTTCGGAAGGCCGCATAGAGTTTTTTCGCGGCGTCGTTCATTGTTGTCGATCCCGCTTCTCGCGGGATTTTTTGTCAGGCAGACAGAGTCCTCCCGGGTCAGCTTCCCATGAAATTCATCTTTTCCCCCCCCAACCAACTGACGTTTCTCCGGATCCTGCTGACCCCGGTGTTTATCCTCCTGTTGTTCTCAGCCGATCCTTCGCTGCGCGAACTCTCGGTGGCAGTGTTTTTCGTTGCCCTCCTGACAGACTGGTATGACGGCTGGGTAGCCCGCCGCTGGGGATATATCACACGCTGGGGCGCTTTTTTCGACCCGTTCGCCGACAAGATTATCACCTCTGCCGCGCTCATCGCGTTTATCTATCTCAACCTCGTTCCCGCTTGGACCGTGTGGCTGATCATTCTTCGCGACATTATCATCACGTTTCTTCGAACCTACGCGGAATACAAGAGCCGGCCCGTGACCACATCAAGGTTCGCAAAGACCAAGACCTTTCTCCAATTCGTCATGATCAACTACCTCCTTCTGCTCTACGTCGCGCAAGACATGGAGTACTTTCGTATTCATCACAGCATCATTATCGGGACACTGCTCAACCACTCGGTCGTATATTCGATGATGGTGGCCATTGCGCTGATCACCGTGTGGACGGGCGTTCTCTATGTTATAGAAAACTGGAAGACCATCCGCGAATTGTATGACTTCTCCAGCAGAGTCACCGAATCCCGTTAACATCCCCCCGCCGACAACAGCCCTTCCGAATTTCTTCGTCAGGGCGTTTGCATCGGGACTGTTCTCTGGATACTTTCCGATTGCGTCGGGTACCGTGGGGAGCCTTGTTGGACTCGCGATCTATTTTCTGCCGGGATTCGAGGGCCCCTACCTCATCATGCCGGCGAGTTTTGCGATCTTCCTTCTCGGCGTGCGGGCAGGCGATCTCATGGAGGCATACTATGGCCACGACCCTGCTGAAGTCACAATCGACGAAGTCCTCGGAATGTGGGTGTCTCTGTTCCTCCTCCCCAAAACTCTTGCCGTGGCCGTGGCCGCGTTTTTCGTGTTCCGATTCATGGACATCGTGAAACCCTTTCCGGCAAGAAAATTCGACCGACTCTCCGGCGGCTTCGGCATCATGATGGATGATGTTGTCGCAGGCCTCTACGCCAACATCGTGATCCACCTGCTTCTTGCCGTTCCATTCCTCGGCCAGTTCTTCGTGTAACGATCGCCTCGATCCCAACCCGTGTAACCACGCATGAACGCTGAAATCATTTCCATCGGCGACGAACTGCTCATCGGTCAGGTTCTCAACTCCAACCAAGCCTATATTGCGGACAAACTCAACGCAGTCGGGATTTACGCCGATCGGATGACCACGGTCGGCGATGCCGAGCAGGACATTCTCAAGGCGTTCGAAACCGCTCTCGCGACGCACGATGTAGTTACCATAACCGGAGGTCTTGGTCCGACCCACGACGACATCACTCGCGCAGTCGTGTGCAGGTACTTCAAGAAAGACCTTGTCGTTGATCCCGAGGCATTGGAGAATGTCAGGAGAATCGTTTCACGGAGAAGCATGTCCATGCTGAAGATCAACGAGGACCAGGCGCTTGTTCCGCGCGGATGTACGGTCATTCAGAATCACCACGGCACCGCACCCGGGTACCTGATCGAGCGGGATGGGAAAGTTTTCATCGTCATGCCCGGAGTGCCGTTCGAAATGGTGGGAATGATGGAGGAGTTTGTCCTGCCCTTTTTCAGAAAGCGGGGAACGGGAAGGGTCATCCTGCACCGGACTCTGAAGACGACGGGAATTCCCGAATCGATCCTGGCAAATCAGGTCGGCGACGTTCGCGGGTTGTTTGCAGAGAACTCCGGGGTGACGCTCGCCTACCTCCCAAGCCCGGCCGGAGTTCGATTGCGGATTACCGCCAAAGCAGCTTCTGCACAGGAAGCGGAGAACAAGGTCAAAAGCGTTGAAGAGAAGATACGCGCAACGTCGGAAAAATACATTTACGCAACCGACGATGAGGAAATGGAGGAAGTGGTGGGGAGACTCCTGAAGGAACGAAAGCTAACCATTGCCGTTGCCGAGTCTTGTACGGGCGGGCTCCTGGCAGACCGGATGACCAACATTCCCGGGAGCTCAGCCTATTTCGAGCGCGGTGTTGTGTGTTACAGCAACGATTCGAAGGTATCAGAGCTTGGCGTTCCAATTCGTGATATTGAACGGTTCGGGGCGGTGAGTCGCGAAGTGGCAGAGGCATTGGCATCAGGGATACGCACGAAGTGCAACACGAGCATCGGCGTTTCAACCACGGGGATTGCGGGACCGACGGGCGGCACTCCGGAAAAACCGGTGGGGTTGGTGTGGGTCGGATACTCGGACCAGTCAGGGACCATCGCGCTGCGATTCAATTTCGGCGAGGGCAGGCAGCGCATCAAAGAGCGGGCGTCGCAGGCGGCGCTTGAGCTGGTAAGAAGAAAAATATTGAAGATGGAAACTTGACTTTTTGATGTGGCGAGTGTAGATTGCGAGTGTTCAGCCCCCCTCTGTAATGATGCTTCCCCCGTTATTCTTAGTCTATAGTTAGTCCAGTGCACCCCCTCAGTTTGTCCATCATTCCCCCTCGGTAGGTCGGCGTTGATGCCGGCGAACCTCTACTTCGAGGAGTGAATGAAACTTCCACATTTTTCAGAAGCTTGTTGCGCCCTGAAAGACGACCTGCCGCCCCCTTCGGTAGGTTGGCGTTTACGCCGACGAACAGCGACATCATTTGATCATGTGAGAGTCGCAAGAAGCAAAGCTGTAACCGTAAAATTTTCACAACGCCGTCCTAAGGGACGGCCTACCGAGGGGAGAAATGTCGGGGTAAGGACGCCTCCTCATTCCCCGCTAGGTCGGCGTTGAGGCCGGCGAACATTAGGAAATTGTCACATGACCGCCCACACCTCCAAAATCCGCTGCTTTATTGCCCTTCCGACTTCTGAAGAAGTCAGGAAACAAATAGCAGCTGTGCAAAGGCGGCTGGTTGAAACCCAGGCCGAAGTGAAATGGGATGCGCCGGAAAAATTTCACATCACGCTGAAGTTTCTCGGAAACGTGGAGACCTCTGTCGCGGATTTGCTGGGCGAAGCACTGGAACACCGTGTTTCATCAATTCCCCCTTTCGACATTGAATATGCTAACACCGGTGCATTCCCGAACGAACTTCATCCGAATGTACTTTGGATCGGTGCCCATGCCGACGAGAACATACTTCGTGTGAACACCCTCGTTGAGGATGTGTGCAGTGAATTCGGTTTCACAAAGGAACAGCGCTCCTTCCATCCTCACATTACACTCGGTCGCGTGAAAGGCGGCAGAAACCTCCGTCGCTTGACTGAAGAACTAAAAAGCATTACTTTTGAGCCGATTCGCTCTCGCTGCTCACACATTCTCCTTGTCAAAAGCGACCTGAAGCCGACCGGCTCGGTCTACACAACGTTGAAGTCAATTCCTTTCAAACCTTAACCGGAGTTTTTTCATGTCAGAGACCAACAACAAAGAAGCGCGACTTGCCGCTCTCAAAGTGGCCATCGACCAGATCGAAAAGCAGCATGGCAAGGGTTCGATCATGCGGCTGAGCGAGGGGCCCATTGCCAAAATCGACTTCATTTCGACCGGATCGATTTCCCTCGATGCGGCGCTGGGCATCGGTGGAATTCCGCGTGGCAGGGTGATCGAGATTTTCGGTCCCGAATCCTCCGGAAAGACCACCATTTGCCTGCACGTCATCGCCGAGGCCCAGAAAGCCGGCGGCGTTGCGGCATTTATCGATGCGGAGCATGCTCTTGACATCGCTTACGCGAAAAAACTTGGCGTGGACGTCAACAACCTCCTCCTTTCTCAACCCGAGTACGGCGAGCAAGGGCTGGAAATCGTGGAAACACTTGTGCGCAGCAATGCGATCGATATCATCGTTGTGGATTCCGTGGCCGCTCTGACCCCACGGGCCGAAATCGAAGGCGAAATGGGTGATCCTTCCATGGGCGTTCAGGCCCGGCTGATGTCCCAGGCGCTCCGGAAACTGACGTCTGCGATCAGCAAATCGAAGACATCGGTGATGTTTACGAACCAGCTCCGCATGAAAATCGGTGTGATGTTCGGGAACCCGGAAACAACGACCGGCGGAAATGCTCTGAAGTTCTACGCATCCGTCCGATTGGACGTTCGCCGTATCGAGGCGATCAAAGATTCCACCAGTGTCATCGGTAACAGGACCAGGGTAAAAGTCGTGAAAAACAAGGTCGCCCCGCCTTTCAAGGAGGCTCAGTTCGATATCCTCTATAATGAGGGGATCTCGCGGCTAGGCGACCTGGTCGACACGGCCGTCGAGCACAACATCATCGTCAAAAGCGGTTCCTGGTTCTCTTATAAAGAGGACCGGATTGGCCAGGGCCGGGACGCCGTAAAAGCCTATTTGCAGAACAACCCCAAGATCTTCGACGCAATCAATTCGGAGACACGCAAGAAGCTTGGCTTGACCGTGGATGAACCCGCACCGACGCCCGCACCCAAAGCGGAACATGCCGCGGCACATGCTGGCGCCAAGAAGACTTCAAAGACCTGACTGCACTCTTGATCATCACAAGCATAAGCAAGTTGAAGAAACGAGGACAACGTTTTGCCCTCTCCTTCGACAACGGTCCGGACCTGGAAATCGCTTATGCCGTGCTCCTGAAGTTCAAGCTTCAGGAAGATGACACGGTCGACGAAAAGGCTCTTGAAGCGATCAAGCGGGAGGACGCAACATTCCGGGCAAAGGACATCGGGGTCAATTACCTCTCCTATCGGCCCCGGAGCTACCGGGAGCTCGTCAGCCACCTCACGAAGAAGGGAATCCCCGCGGATGTCGCGGACGAAGTCGCAACGCGCTTCCAGTCTCTCGGGATGGTGAACGACCTCGAATTCGCCAGGATGTTTGTGCGGGACATGATCAAAAAGAAATCCGTCGGCGAAGCGCTCCTGCGGAACAAGTTGCGTGTGAAAGGAATTGCCCGGGGACTCGTCGACAGCGTGGTCGACGAGCTCGTATCCGGCGAAGATCAACAGAAGGCCGCCGCCGAGTTGATTGCGAAGCGGTTGAGCTCACGGCATGCCTCGCTGTCCAAGCTCGACCCGGCTGCACGCAAGAAACGTTTGTTTGAGTTTCTTCTGCGCCGGGGATTCTCGAACGACGTCGCCAGAAAAACCATCCAGACAAAGTTCCGCTCACAATCATGACGCGCGCGAATCGTCCATTCCTGAAAGTCACATTGCTCCTCGCGACCATCCTTCTGTTCTTCTGGCTGGCCTCATTTTTTCCGGACCTTCTCATCACGGTGATCATTTCCGTCCTCGCCGCGTTTATCCTTCGTCCTCTGGTGACATTTTTTGAGTTTCGTCTGGGCATGCGCAGGAGCCTCTCCATTGCGGTCGTCTTCCTCCTCCTGGGAGGCGTGTTCGCATTCGTGGTGTATGAAACAATCCCGTTGCTCGTAGAGGGCGCACGCTCGATGTACGCGAACGTAAAGGATTTTCCGTTCGACCAAAAGCTTGCTGACGCGACCAAAGGATTTGCCTCTTCGGTTCCATTCATAGATCCTGAAAATCTCGTACTGAAAGTTCACGCGCTGGTTGTCCAGGGACAGAACTCCCTTGGAAATGCGCTGACCTCGGCGGCATCGGTCGCTGTCAACCTCGCCATTGTTCCGTTTGTAACGTATTTTATCCTTGCTGAGGGCGATCAGGGAATCGAGTTCGTCATCCAACGCGTCCCGAACAAATATTTCGAGATGACGTTGAATGTCCTCGGGAAGATCAGGCACAACCTCATTTCATACCTGCGGGGTTGGATCCTTGACTCGGTTGTCGTGGGGCTATTGACCGTCGCGGGCTTGTTCATTATTGGCGTTGAATACGCCCTTGTCATCGGGACACTGGCCGGGATAGCAAACCTGGTTCCGTATGTTGGACCGATTGTCGGTGCATGTCTGGCAATCCTCGTCTCGCTCATGCAGTACGGCGATTTCCACAAGGTCGTCGCGATACTGGTCCTGACAGCGACCATCCGGATTCTGGACGACGTCGTCGTGCAACCGTTCTTCTTTGCGAAATCCATCGATATGCATCCCGTGTTCGTCATTCTTCTCCTCATCCTTGGCCATGAAATGATGGGAATCGTAGGGATGGTCGTTGCCATTCCTCTCGCCACGATCCTCAGAGCTTCTGCGGCCGAGACGTACTGGGGGTTCAAAAATTACCAAATTTCCGCCTGACTATGACCACAGCCAATCGACCATTTCTCAAGGTTCTCTTTCTGCTCGGGATTATCATTGTGAGTTTTTGGGTGGCTTCATTCTTTCCCGACCTCGTCCTCACGCTGGTCATTTCCGGGCTGACGGCCTTTGTGCTCCGTCCGGTTGTCCTGTTTCTCGAATTCCGGCTGGGCTTGCGAAGAAGCCTTGCCATTGCCATCGTCTTTCTCATTGCCGGAGGAGCGACTGCTCTGTTCGCCATCGAAGCGGTTCCCATACTGGTCGACCGCGTCAAATCCATGTACGATGGATTCAAAAATTTCCCGTTTGATGAGAAGCTCAACGAGGCAACAAAGAGCATGGCAGCAAACATCCCGTTTATCGATGCCAACGATGTTTCCCAAAAGGTCCACACGGTGATCACGTCCGGGCTCCAGATGCTCGGAGATGGACTTGCTGCGGCGGCAGGATTCGTCGTGAACCTTGCCATCGTCCCGTTTATCACTTATTTCATTCTCGCAGAAGGCGACTCGGCCCTCAAAACCATGATCCAGCGCGTGCCAAACAAGTATTTTGAAATGACGCTCAACGTGCTGAACAAAATTCAGAAGGACCTGGTCGGATATCTTCGTGGTTGGATTCTCGATTCCATTATCATCGGGATTCTCAGCATCATCGGCTACCAGGTCATCGGAGTCGACTACGCGATTCTGATTGGCGTCATCGCCGGAATCGCCAACCTTGTTCCGTATCTTGGACCGATCGTCGGCGCTGTTCCTGCATTTCTGGTTTCGCTCACGCAGTTTGGGGATTTCCAAAAAGCCGTTCCCATCATTGTTCTGACGTTCGCCATCCAGCTGGTCGACAACATCATTGTGCAGCCCCTCTGTTTTTCGAAGACCGTCGACATGCATCCCGTCACCGTGATTTTTGTGCTCATCATCGGTAACACCATGATGGGTGTTGCGGGTATGTTGGTCGCCATCCCCCTTGCCACAATCCTGAAAGCTTCGGCCACAGAAACCTACTGGGGCCTGAAGAACTACCAAATCACTGCATAGCGGATTTCCATGTCCCGCGTTATTCTCGACATCGAAACGGTGGGTTTTCCTTTCGACCGCTTCGACGAAGTCCAACAGGACTATCTTCTCCGATTTTCCAGGACCGACGAGGAAAAAGAGGAAGCAAAACAGAAACTCAGCCTCTATCCCACGACGGCGCAAGTTGTTGCCATCGGCATGTTCAATCCCGATACGCAACGGGGAAAAGTCCTTTTTCAGGCGCAGCGGCAGGAAACAGTCACGGCCGGAGACGGTATGGTGGAATTTGTCTCATCGGATGAGAAGGGAATCCTCGAGCAGTTCTGGCGGGATATCACACACTACAAACAATTTGTGACGTTCAATGGCCGGGGATTCGATTGCCCGTTTCTGATGTTGCGTTCGGCAATCCTGGGCCTGGCTCCATCAAAGAACCTTATGCCGTACCGTTACGACGCAACCATTCACTGCGACCTGCTTGAACAGTTTACGTTCTACGGGGCATTCAGGAAATTCAATCTGGACTTCTATTGCAAGGCGTTCGGGATCGTCAGCCCGAAGTCGCACGGAGTCACGGGGTTGGATCTGGGAGATCTCTTCAAGGAAGGAAGATTCCGCGACATCGCGGAGTATTGTTTGGGGGATTTGAAAGCGACCGCCGATTTGTTTCTTCGGTGGGAAAAATTCCTCAACGTTTAACGGCCTCAGAACTTGTACTGAAGCGTGACAATCGGAGGCCGGAACGACGGATTGTTCAAGAGACTGACTCCACCCCGTACTGCCGCCAGCCCAAGAGGATTTACATCCATCCTCCATCCATCACCCAATGATCCTGAGGAAGCCTCCGGTGCAAGGATCGCATAGCTCAGGCCAAACCCCGCCAATGCACCGATTGTCCCGAGTGTAAGATAAAGCGTTCTATCCTGGTTGTCGGAGGAAGCGATTTGTGCGATGCCGAGGCCGAGGATAACTCCTCCGGATGCTGCAAGACGAATCCTCGTTCCCTGACTTGATGTGAAGTTCTTTCCGGAAACAAGCTGCTGGCCGATCCCGACCCCTACTGCCAAACCCACCATCGAACCGGTCACATACTGCTTATCCTGTTTCACGTCCAGAATGTCCAATGCCGTAAACGCGATAGACCCACACACGACAGCGGCGGTTTGAAGCACATCGACATCGCCGCTCGTAAACTGGTCCCGCGACGTCAGACCGTAACCCACGAGCAGTCCGCCCGTTGCCCCAAGGAGTGTAAGTCCCGCAGTGGTTCCGGTCTTTGCATCAACGACATACGAAGAGCCGAGCCCAAACCCAATCCCGAGATCGCCCAGAAGTCCAACCGCTTCGATCGTTCCTATATCCGTCCCGTACGTTTCCGCCAACCGTACCGAATACATTCCCTCCAGGACACTTCCCCCCATACCCGCAAGGAGTGCCCAACGAATCGAGCCTTCTTCGCCCACAAAGATTCCGTAGAGAGACGCTCCGTGGACGATGCCACGCGTGGCACCATAATAGTAGGCTGTGGCCATCGATTCCGTTACGATAGAGGTCCTCGTTGCAGAATTCGCAATGGCATACGTTGCGCCGCTGGTCGCCAGGTAGAGAGCCACCGCCACCCTCCCATCGTTCACCTCGAGAACGGAAGGTATGGCCCACCCGTAGAACCCCAACCCGAGACCCACAGCGCCAGTAAGGAGTTTGGGTCGCCCGCTTTGGTCGATGACCATTTCAGGCGGAAGGACCTTGAGTTTTTCCGAGACCTTCCTCCGGAATTCTCCGCATTCCTCCGCAGTCAGGGTCTGCCGTTGCTTGAGATTCTTCTCGGCTGCGAAGTAGGAGATTTCCAGGACAAACACCGAATCCGAAACCTGGAACATCCGGGCTTCTTTGAAACCGGCAACGTCGGTGAAGAGATGCAACTTCTCTTCCATTTCAGGAGTAATGAGCTCAACGCGGCCTTCGATATCGAGGGCGACCTGAAGTTCCTGGGAAACTGACCGCTGAGGTAATGCGAGGAGCACCAGGAGAACCGGGGGGAGAGTGACGCGTCGAATGGACATTTTTGTGAGATTATCGGAAAGTGTTTGTTTGATAGTAGGAAGGAAACGGCTGAAGTGCAATTTCACGTTCCTAATCATGGGAGTGCAGCTTAAAAGAGACATCCGAGCCTTTCTCGCGTGGTGCGGGATGTCCAGCCAGACAGTGTTACCACCTTGCACCCCAGAGCCTTGTCAGCCATTCCCTAAAAAAATCTCCTCGTGCCTCCAACAGCGAGTATTGCGCGAAGCACGAGGATGATCCAGCCTGCCGTGGTCACGACTGGTTTCCCTTCCTCTACCTCCATCCCTTTGCAATCGAATACCCGAATACAAAAGAGACCCGGTTGCCGTCGGGGTTTGTGGCGTAGACGAGGTTGATGGGAATGCTCACACCGCCGTAATTGAAGCTTTTGCCGATCGCAATCACAAGGGACGTCGAGAGGCCCTCGGTCGAGACCAGAAGATTGGGCCCCATGCCAAATTCGAACCCGTCCATGAACCGGACACCCATGGCCAACGTTCCGCTGGGAATAAGCGTACCGTACTCAACACCGGCAACCAGAGGAACAAGCTGAATAACAAAGGATGGGCCTCCGCCTTCCGGAATCACCTGATACTCAAAATGCCATCCGAACTGACTGAGTGCGCGGCCAATTCCGCGTTCTCCGAGAGCCTGGACGAGTTTCCCTCCGCCGTAGACATAACTGACGCCGATTCTGGGCCCGCCCATATTGCGTTGGGCAAAGGCCACGTCGTCATTGTTTGAAGTGTCTTGCGCCTGCAGGACCGATGAGCCGATCGTCGCAAAGAATCCTGCAATCATCATTGCGGTGTTGTTTTTCATGACGGCCTCCTTTAAGAGTGGTGGACTGGACTGTGTGTGTTGCCGTTTGACTGCATGTTCTTTTTATGGATGTTCGGAGATTTCATATTCGAGTTGTCATGGAACTGTCAAACCGTTGTAAAGATTAGAACGATACAGCGAACCCGACTTTCGCGAACAGGGGCTGATCAGCAACCAAGAGATTCCGAACGCGACATTGTTGACCGACTTTTTGTACGTGAGTTCAGCATCCGAGAAGAATCTTGTGTCTCCCCCCCGGTAGACGTCCCCAACGACATTGAGCCCAAAAGTCAGCCCCTGATTTGGCTTCGCAATGTCAAATCCCGCAGCCAACCCGTCAGAAAAAGCGTATGAATAAGCTATTGAGGCATGGTATGGCGTGCCCGTAGCAAGCGTCATCTCCGAGGTGCGAGCTTTTCGGAGGCCGGATTCCTGGCCAACCAGCATGGGCGGCAACACAGCAACCAGTCCGGTTGCCAGGATCAGCATCGTGTTGTTCAATTGCTTTTTCATGACGTGCTCCTGTTTTCGAGGTAAAGGGTGGAGATGAGGAAGTAATGAGAAAAAGTCACAAGAAGGACGTAAGGGGAAGAACATGAGAAGCTAAGATTAAGAGAAGGGAAGTAGGAAATTGAGCATAAGCGAAGATGGCAGGAGGCAGGTTGCAGATAACAATGAATAAGAGAGGGATGTTGAAGAAGAAATCGATTGCGAATCTGGACCGGAAAGGCTGATTCCACACCACAATCCCCTTGGACCTCCTGCAAAGCAGGTTCATTCGAGAAAATGTCAGGAAATGAATGACGCAGCTCGAACCGTTCTCTGCATTCTTGCATCACACCTGTAGAGAATTTCAACAACCGACGACTTTAGAGGTAGTTTTGTGAGTCTCATCCAACTTCGTAAGGTAACAAAAACATACAACGCAGCCGGAGTGCCGGTTACAGCACTCAAGGGCCTGTCGCTCACGATCGAGCGCCAGGCGTTTGTCTCTTTCATTGGTCCTTCTGGAAGCGGCAAGTCGACGTTGCTCAACTTGATCGGGGCACTCGACAAGCCGACGGATGGCAAGGTTATCGTTGACGGCGTTGATGTTGCCTCACTCAACCGCACAGATGCGGCGGCGTTCCGGGGAAACACCATCGGTTTCGTGTTCCAAAATTTCAATTTGATTCCGGTCCTCACGGTCTACGAAAACGTGGAATACCCGCTGCTGATGCTCAAACATGTTGCCGTCAAAGACCGCCGCGAGCACATCCTGAATTTGCTGGACAAAGTTGGCATGCTCGACCAGAAAAACAAATATCCCCAACAGATCTCCGGCGGGCAAAAACAACGGGTTGCGGTTGCACGGGCGCTCGTGACAAATCCCAAAATTGTACTTGCGGACGAGCCAACTGCCAATCTCGACCATGCCACAGCGTTCAAAGTCATCAGTGTCATGCACGAGATGCAAAAGACTTTTGAAACTACTTTTGTCTTTTCAACGCACGATCCGAAAATCGTGGGGGAGGCTGAGTTGATCTACACACTCGAAGACGGCATCATTGTCCACGATGATAAGAAGGAAGGGAGGATGCAATGAGGAATCTTATTACCATTGCCGTGCGAAATCTGTTCCGGTACAAACGGAGGACTCTTCTCACGTCATCACTGATCGCTTTCGGTGTCGTTCTTGTTATTGTCTTTGGGGGTCTCGCAATTTCGTTCAAGACTCAAATGGTCGGCGTCATTACGAACACGGCTCTCGGTGACTTGCAGATTCACAAGAAGGGATACGTCGAATCCATAGATAACTTACCCCTCAACCTCTCGCTTTCGGAATCGGAATATGCAGCTGTTGAACAGACTCTCCGTTCGACGCCAGGGATCGAAGCCTACAGTCCGCGTGTTAAGTTCGGCGCCATGATCAGCAATTATGCACAGACATCCAACATCCGGTTGAGTGCCGTCCGGCCGGAAATGGAGCAAAGGACCGTGACGGACCTTGTCAAAAGAATCAAAAACACCAGCGGAGCGTCGGGTCAGTTTCTGAAGCCGGGCGAGATTATCGTGCCGGAGAATTTGATGAAGGGCCTCGGGCTCAGCATCGGCAACGAAGTCGTCCTGATTGCGACGAACAAGGAGGGGTCTGTGAACGGTATTTCTGTCCGTGTCATCGGGGTGATTGAGAGCGTGTTCGGCCCTACGGGTAAAGACGGTTATATGCACATCTCTGATGCAATGACTCTGCTTCGAATGGAAAAGCCCGAAATCATCGAGATTGCAGTGAAGATGAAAGAGTTCAACCAACTGGAAAGCGTCTACAAGTCATTGAAGAAAGCTTACAGCGCTCCTGAATCTGCGGTTGAGGTTCACACATGGGAACAGCTATCTCCGTTTGCGAGCATTGTGAGGATTGTCGACCTTTTGATTATTGTTGTGAAGTTCATTCTCATCTCCATCGTGTTGGTCAGTATCCTGAACATCATGACCATGTCCGTCTTTGAGAGGGTCAGCGAGATAGGAACGATTGCCGCCATTGGAACGCCCCCCAGCCGGATTCTCGCCATGTTCCTGATTGAAGGCTTTTCCATGGGCCTGTTAAGCACCGCCGTAGGCGTGATCGTCGGACTGGGTATGATCTGGCTTATGAATCTCATCCGAATCGACTTCACGTTTGGACAGATGAATGTCTCGCTCGCTCCCAGTATACCAGTGAGTGAAGTTATTCTCACCGTGGGTATTGTCATGGTCGTTTCACTGTTTGCAAGTCTTCAGCCGGCAAACAAAGCGGCAAGAATGGAACCCGTTGACGCACTCGGGCATGTCTAGAAGGAACACATCATGAAAACAGTCCTGTTTCTTGTCCTCATTCTCATCCCCAGCCTCGCTCTCCATGCTCAAGACGCAAACGCACTCTTGAAAACAGTCGACGATCATCTCATGCCGGAATCGTACGAGGCATACCGCAAGATTATCAATGAAGAGCCGAACGGAGCGAGGAAGGAGTTCAGCTTCTATACGATCAAGAAGGGGAAAGACAAGATTGCTCTGCTGTATCTCGCTCCGGCCAGCGAAAAAGGAAGGGCAACTCTTCGTCTGGGCGAGAACATGTGGCTGTACATTCCGAATGTAAACAGGCCGGTCCGTATTACGAGTTTACAGTCCATCACCGGCGGCGTCTTCAGCAATGCCGACATCATGCAACTGGAGTATTCCGTTGAATACGATGCAACGTTTGCCGGAGAAACAGAAACGGAGAATATCCTCGACTTGAAAGCGAAGAACAGAACCGTCGCCTATGACAAGCTGAAGATGTGGATTACAAAAGGCAGGAAGAACCTTCGCAAAGTCGAAGCCTACTCCGCGAGCGGTTTATTGATCAAGACGCTCGAATTCAAGGAAGACAAAGATTTTGGCAACAGTATGGTGAGGCCATCCAAGGTGGAAACGTATAGCCCGTTGTACAAGGGTTATCGCTCATATCTCATCTACGAGAAAATCAAATCTCGTAATTTTCCTGACGAGGTTTTTACTCTGAATTACGTTGGCCGTTTGGGAGAGCTTCAATGAGCCTCAGGTTTGGATGGGTCGCTCTTCTGCCCGCCCTGGCGATTTCACAAGAAGCCTCCACCGACATCGACGCTCCGAGAAGACTCGAATGGAGCGGTAATCTTGACGCCAAGTATTCATTCTTTCACATGTCTCAGTCATCGCCGAGTTACGGGCTTCAATTCTTTAATAAGGATGTCTCTCCGTATTTATCACAGTACCGGCTTGAACCTTATCTCAATGCTGAATATAGAAATCAAGACCTGGGTTTTCAGTTACGAATGCATGCAACATACTACAGTGACAAGGAATCGAACTTTGACATCTTTGAGGCATACGGAAGTTACAGTCCTTCGATAAACATCGCGACGCAAGCCGGAAAGCGGGTTTACAACTGGGGGAAAGGTTATGCATTCAACCCGGTCGGCTTTGTGAATCCTGTAAAAGATCCTGAGAATCCGGAGCTTGCTCAGGCCGGCCTCCTCTCAGCAACTGCGGAGTACATCAAGAGTTTTTCCTCCGACGATCTGCAGTCGTTTTCTGCCCTGTTTGTGGTTATCCCACAAAGCCCCTCAGTCAACAACAGGTTTAGTGAAACGAAACACACTGATGTTGCCCTTAAACTTTCCTTCCTTCTCTGGGATACCGACATTGACCTGATGACCTACCAGAGCTCGCTGGCACAAAAACAGTACGGGCTGGACCTTTCGACAAACCTTCAGGAAAACATAGAAGTCCATGCCGAACTTGGTGCGTCGCGCAATGGGTTGCGTTATGTGATCTCAAACGGACTCCTCCAATCCGCTCAAGAAGATATCATGAGTTATCTCTTCGGGATTCGCTACTTGAATGAATGGAACACTACACTCACTGCGGAATACTACCACAACGGATTTGGGTTGTCAAGAGAGGAATTTCATGCATACCGCAATTTTCTTCTCAGTGGCCTTTCAAACGGAACGCCCGGCGCGATTCAGCAAACGTTGTCCACAGGTCAGACGTATTTCAAAAGCAGCGCGTTGATGCGGGATTACTTGTATCTGAAGATCTCCCAGCCAGAGCCGTTCGAGTGGCTGTATTTTACTCCGTCGCTTTTTACGATTTACAACCTGAATGATGAAAGCTTTTTGATCTCGGCTTCGCTGAATTACAGACCGGCGACCAACCTGGAGTTGATATTCTGGCCGTCGATCCTGGTGGGAGGAGAGGCAACGGAATTCGGTTCCCGGCAGGTGCGAGAAAAAGTTGAGTTGTGGATGAGGGTGTTTTTCTAGCGCCACTTCTAACAAGCAGTCTTGCGGTTCATACTCAGGCCTTCACAAAAAAGGAGTAGAGCCGCGCCATTCTGCATTTCTCGTTGTGCCCGAATATAAACTCACTTCTTGGGAGCGACACCAGGCGTTTGTCAGTTCAACAAAAGCAGTCCCCACAAATTCTGCACAACTCTTGAAACGTGTTATCGTTTCTTCTTCCCTCCGCGATTCGTTTCCTGCCGTGCCTCCTTCTCCAACTCCTCTATGAGCCGTCGCATCGCTTGAACCACCAACGCAGCGCCCTCCTCATTAAGCTCCTCTCCCGCGATGCGGATTGCATCCCGCATACTCTCGATCTCGGCGTTGCTTCCTTTTTCCGCGTTTGCGGCCATCACTGCTTCAAGCAAATCCCAGGCCCACAGGAACAACTCCTCCTCTTCATCGGAGATTTTCGATCGCTCCACAAGTTCTTTCACACGGGATTCTGTCACACCGACGGCCATAAGTGCCGGCATTCCCAACGTAAGAAGAAGCATGGCGGCCTTCCCCGATGGCAGGAAACCGAATCGCTTCCACAATGCTTCGAGCTCCCGCTCCTCTTCCGCTTCCGGAGTCGATGAACGATGACGTTCACCATGTTCCCTCCTACCCGATCTTATTGACTTTCCGAGGGGAGATGCAAACGTCGATGTGAAGTCAACGGTGATCGACCCGAACAGCTCCGTCTTTTCCGCGGGAGTCATGGTATCCAGTTCCTTCGAGCGCGGGGCAACATGGTCGTTCCAGGCCTGAAAGATCGCTCCGATGACGCGCTCCGCCTCTTTGTCGTTTTGAAATATTTCTCTCCCAACTTGTTTGAGATACCTCTCTGTCTGAATCCGCTGAAAGTGGTAGGGGTCGTCGAACACAGGCGAGGGCGGAGTCGGCTCGTTGTATTCATTCGTGAACTGCTCGAGGTTCCTCTGTGCAATCTTGTTGCCGGGATCCTCTTCAACCGCCCGCTTCCACATGTCGAGCGCGTCGTCTCGCTTATGTTGAGCCCACAACGCAACTCCGAGTCCGTTATAACATTCGGACCGCTCCTGTTTGAGCCCGGGAGGCGTCTCTTCCAATGCAACATGGTATGCCCGTTCTGCTTCCTCGAATTCCTCTGTTTTAACAAGCGTTTCGGCCAGAGCGTAAAGAACAAAATGATCCCGCGGAAACCGGGTTCTCGCCTTCCGAAGGATGGTTAGCGCCCGCCCGGTTCGTCCGGTTTCGGAATAGCAAATGGCTTGGGCGGTCCACAACTCCAGCTCATCGGGAAATCGGGCCATGAGCGAATCGACAAGAGGAAGCGCTTTCTTGAATTTCCGTTTCTTAATCAATTTGCCGATTCGGCGAACCTGCCCCGCAAGGTCGGTTTTGTCCAAGGATCGTGCCAAGGGTTTTGTAGATATTTTGCGTCCCATCGTTGTTAAGCGTGGTCCGTTTGGTGAGGAGCAAACTATGGCGGAACAAATTCAGGGGGAAAAGTGAATCACGATGCGGCATCCGTCTTTCCATACGAAGAGTCCGGAAACCACATCCCCCTCAGTGCGAGAAGGCGAGAACGTTCAACAAGAATGTACTATGCTACGGAGGAAGAATCCAGAGGGAAAAAAGAGATTCAACGTCCAATTTCGAATGTCCAACATTCAATATCCAACTTCCTACCAGTATCTACGCCTTTCCGAATCGTCTCCTCATCATTTCGAGATTCGCATCCGCGAGAAACGTGGGATCACTTCCAATTCATTCAATTCAATACTTCATTCATTTCCACTTCATCACCTTCCACATCATTCGGGGACTCGTATCCTTGAGCATCCGCGAGAATTCGCGTTACCGGAGGAACTTATACCCCGCCGTATGCACAGTCACCAGGTGTTTTGGTTTGGAGGGATTTGTTTCTATTTTTTTACGGAGGGAGAGAATGTAGTTATCCACCGTTCGGGTGGTCGGCTGGGTTTCGTATCCCCACACATCGTCGAGAAGCTGCGAGCGTTTCACGACTTCCCCCTCTCTCTCAACAAAATATTTCAAAAGCTCAAATTCTTTTGCACTCATATCCAGGGTCGCGGATCCCTTTCGGGCTTCCTGTTTTTTGAAATCCACATACACATCTTCAAACGATGTTTCGTCGATTCCCTTTGGAAGGTCCGACTGGCGCCGCAACAGAGCTTTGATACTTGCCACGAGTTCCCTGATACTGAATGGCTTTGTGACGTAATCATCCGCACCGAGCTCGAGGCCGAGCACCTTGTCCATCTCTTCCCCTTTACCCGTGAGCATCACAATGGGGATTTGTACGCCGTCCTTCCGCAGCTGCTTACAGATGTCCAACCCGTTCATTTTCGGCAGCGTGAGGTCCAGAATGATCAAATCGTGGGAACCCGCCTTTGCCATCGAGTACGCACGTTCGCCGTCCGAGCACGACTCAACGTCAAAATTTTCCTTCTTCAAGTTGTCCGTCAACCCCCGAACGATTGCTTTATCGTCTTCGATGATGAGGATTTTTTTCATGAGTTTTGCTCCCCCCGATCAGTTTGTGGCACCGTGGTTCCTGGTGCGAGACTCCCGGAATCTTGCACTGTTCAGCTCATCGAGATTCCGGGAGTCTTTCTTGTTTTCCTTCGTGCCTGCGCGCCAAAATGAGTACATGTCGTAGAGATATTATGGACTCGTTCCGGCACGCCTGCCACTTCGAACTCTCTGAGGCGGGCAGGCAGCCGTGCCCTTCGCGGTAACTCTTCACGCACTTACCACCACACTGAGGACTGTGATGTCGTCCGCCTGGACACAGTCCCCGGAGAAGTCTCCCACCTCTTCGAAGCACCGGTTCGTGATTTCTTTTGCTGTACCCTTTCCCTGCCGAAGAACCTTCATCAATCGGGAAAGGCCGTATTCTCTTCCTTTCTTGCCTCTTGCTTCCAGGACTCCGTCCGTATAAAAGAGGAACGTGTCTCCACGCTCCAGCTTCACGGTTTCCAACTGAAGTCCCTTTATGAACAGCTCCTGCGAAGACTTTCCAATCCAAACTCCGGGCGGCTTGACCATTCGGATTTTCTTCTTCCGTTTGAGAAGGACCGGCAGATGCCCTGCCTGCGCAATCTCCGCAGTCCAGTGCTCAATATCGAACACAGCCGCGACAGCCGTGACAAATGATCCAGCTTCCATGGTGGAGTGCAGGTGTTCCTGCAGCGTAATCAGGATTTCAGCTGCTGACCTGACGGATTTTTTCGACGATTGGACGATTCCCTGCATCTTCTGCACGTAGAGCGCCGCCGGCATTCCTTTACCGCTGACATCGGCAACCACGACTCCAATTTTTCCTTTCCCAATCCGGAAGTAATCGAAGTAGTCACCTCCCACCTGTGTTGCCGGAAGTGTTCTGCCGAACAGGTTCAGGCCGCGAACCTTCAACGAGCCCTTAGGGAGAGAAGACAGCTGAATCTTGCGGGCTTTTTGAAACTCCTCCTCCAGAGTCTTCGACCGTGCTTGCACCTGCTCGTGCTGCTTCAACGCGTTCCGGACTCTGAGCGTCAGTTCCCGAATGCTGAAGGGCTTCGAGATGTAATCGTCGGCGCCGTAGCTCAACCCCTCGAGCTTCGATTGTTCCTGCGACAGGCCGGTGAGCAGGAAAATGGGGGATCCGAACCCTTCCCCCTTGAGTTTCGAACATATTTCGAACCCCGTCATCGAAGGGAGCATCACATCAAGAATCACAAGATTCGGTTGCTCTGACCTCGCGGTGGCATAACCCCGGGAGCCATCGGACTCGACCAGCACCCGGTATCCCTCACGTCTGAAGTTCTCCCTCAGCCCGCGCAGGATGGCTTTGTCGTCTTCAACAATGAGAATATTCTTCATTCAGTGAGCAATCGGCAGACGGAGCGTGAACGTGCTTCCTTTCCCGACGGCACTTTTCACGGAGATTGTCCCGCCGTGGGCGTCCGCCATGTGTTTTACAAGAGAGAGTCCGAGTCCGGTGCCGCCCACCTGTTTCGAGTGCGCATTTTCCACCCGATAGAATTTTTCAAAGAGATTTGGGATCTCCGAAGCCGCAATCCCAACACCCTTGTCGGACACCTCGATGACAATGCTCTCCCGCGACCGCGTCGCATTCAAACGAATGATCTTCTTCTCCCCCGAATACTTAAGCGCATTGGACAACAGGTTCATGATCACTTCCTCCAATGCATCTGCATCAGCGTTGATCCGTGGAAGCCGACTTGCGACTTTCACCGTCGGTTTCACTTCATTCTTGTCAAACTGGTACCGCATGGCATTGACGGAGTTACGAATGACAAGCGCCACTTCCGTTGGAGCAAATCGATATTCCTTCCTGCCACGCTCAATCTTTGAAAAATCAAGAACGTTATCTATCAATCGCGACAACCGTTCGCTTTCTCCCTGGATGATTTCAAGATATTCGCGATTCTCCTTCCTGCTCTTTGAGCCCCGCTGGGCAAGCGTTTCAGCAAACATCCGGATGGAGGTCAGCGGCATGCGCAGCTCGTGGGAGACGCTGGAGACGAAGTAAGACTTGAGCTTGTTGAGTTCTTCGGTCTTCTTCCGTTCCTCCTGCTCCAGGATGACTTGCTCCTGAAGACGGAGGCGGTCAAGAATCTCGGCTGCCTGGTTGCATGAAGTCGCGAGAAAATCAATTTCCTCTTCGCTGACCGACTCTCCTTCCACACGAGGATTGACCGCCACTACCGCGAGAAGATCCCGGGTTTCACCCAGCACGGGAATCGCCAGCGTGAATCCCGATCTCTCCAGCCACTCTTTTTGTGAGCCATCAATTTCTTGTCCGTCGGATCCCCCGGGCTCTTTCAGAGCGAGAATTCTGTTCTTCTTCAGGGCTTCGGCTGCCAGAACCGGAAAGTCCACACGCGACGGGAGCCGATTCCCGATCGAATGCTGAAGCACGAGGTCGTCACCCCGAATCGTATAGACACCCATGGCGCTGGACGGAATAGCATGGACACATCCTTCCAGCAACCGCATAAAGAGCTCACGGCTTGTCAAAGCCGCATGAAGGTTGCTGCCGAGTTCCTGGATCGTCCTGTGGTAGTGCACGCGTACCGGAAACAGAATCTCATCGACGAAACGCTGCAGCCGGAGTCGAATCGGATTCACGAGGAGCGAGATTGCCAGGGACACCACAATGACAAAGAAGTATTCTTCAAACACCATTCCCCCGGCGACGATCGAGGAGATCATGAGGACTGTCAACAGATAGAGCGCACCAATCAGGATGGAAAGAGTGGTGTAGACGATACTCCTGTTGATCAGCACCTCGATATCGAGGAGCTTATATTTGAGGAATGAAACGGCCATGGAAAGCGGGACAGCAAGAACAAAGAAGAACGCGTACTCCTCGGGGATCCAGTCACGTTCCATGAGCAGCTGGGGAACAATGATCAGCAGAAGAAACGGTGTCGGCCCAATAACAAACCCCCAAAGGACCCATTGGAGCTTCTTCCTCTCTTCCGATGTTCCCGAGACCGCGTACGAACGGACGAACGTGAGAATCGTTGCGGCACCGTAGACGAATACCATGATGCGGAAGACGTCGTAGACGCTGTCAAATCCCACAAAATCCGCCGTTCGGCCGGTTACCGTTGCACGCAGAAAAAGTACGACAAGCACAAGTGCAAAAAGGACCGGCGGAGTCAGGATCAGGAAGCCATTGAGGACACGTCGCTTCACTGGCCTTGGGAACAGAGTCATAAAGTAGAGAAATGTTCCCGGGGTCATGGCGTAGGCCAAGAGGAGCCCGGCCCGCCTTAAGTACGAAATGGGAGAAAGAGGATCAATCTGGCCCTGGGTCAGCATGACAAGCGCAGCGAGAGAGATCAACGCCCAGTGCAATGCAGCGGCGGTGAAGTCTCGCGGGCGAACGAGGAGGATAAAGAGCCCCACGCACCATATCATAATACCGACGAATCCCGTGATGACGGCAAATCGCAGGGATCCATAGTACGGCACAAGGGTGACGATGGTGGCCGCAACCAGATCGCCGCGCTTGAAGTTCACACGGACCGAGTCGCCGATGGAAGCACGGTCCGATAAATACTCCAGAAGCCGGGGACCGGAAATAGCCTGTGTTCCCCACGTCAGAAGCTCATCGCCTTGGGCAACACCCCCGCCCTCGTGTGGGTGCGTTATTTTCGAAACGACTGTGCGGTTGGTCTGCGGTTCAACTTCGAACGGAGCCGTTGCCCGCTGAACCAGTGCAGGGATGTTTGTCAGGCAGAGAAGAAGGAGAGCAACGTCAATGGTAACGACGAGAAGCGTGCGGGTGCTGAGTTGCTTCATGGATTTCAGCTCGGATGGAGGGCGCCCCGGAACATGGACAAAGCATGGTAACGAGATCGGTTGCAAGAGTCAACACTCGCAACCGGCTTTCCCCTGAATGAAAAAGCCATCCTGGTGGATGGCTTTTCATATGGGGAAGAATCGATTTCTAGGCGGCGGCTCCCTTCCTGAACTGATGGGCTATGGAGGCGGCAGCAACCAGCTTCAGCACATCCCACCAGGAAAAAATAAGAAACCCGGCGCTGAACGACGATTTCCAGTCGTGAAAGTAAACAGCATTGAGCTGCAGAGTTCCAAACAGAAACACTACAAGCAGGCCGACGACCATCGAAAACAGAATCCACGAAAAATTGGAGCGGAAGGACGTCAGAGCGCCGACGACAAAGGCACAGATCGGGAAAGCAAGAAGATAGCCCCCTGTGGGCCCCAGCAGTTTCGCCATTCCGAATCCCGCACCAGAAAAGACCGGCATGCCAAGCGCTCCAAGGGCAAGGTAGGAAACCATGCTGAGAAATCCGTTCCGCCTCCCAAGCACCGCTCCTGCAAGTAATACGAAGAACGTTTGGAGTGTGAACGGAACCGGATTATGGGGAATTTCAACTTGCGCACCGATCGTTGTCAGGATTGCGAACGTGAGAATCCAGAATGTCTGTGCAGTTGCGCGATCGTTTGTGAGACTCAACGAATGTGATTGCATGAAGTTCATGGGAAAAACGCTCCAGTTTTGTTCGCTCAAACATAGCGAACCGCTTCGCAAAAATCAATAAATGATTCGATTGACTTCGTTGCCAATTTTGGCTATATTTTAAGCCCAACTTTTGTACAAGTTGGGTTTGTTTTTTGGGCAGTGATTCCCGCTCCGGGCAAACTTGGGGTGTAGTCCCGACAATGTCGGGATAAGGTTCCGTTCTCTGAATCCCGCTCTGAATTCCGTGCTTGGGGTGTAGCCAAGTGGTAAGGCAACGGCCTTTGGAGCCGTCATTCCCAGGTTCGAATCCTGGCACCCCAGCGAAGTGTGGGAACGGAATCCAAAGAGCGGGACAACGGCCTTTGGAGCCGTCATTCCCAGGTTCTGAGCTAAAGCTCATCCGCTTCAGCGGAGAATCCTGGCACCCAGCAATAACAATTCGGAGGAGCATACACCGCTTTGCTATCTGCATCAAGGATTTTGATGAGCGAATTGAAAATCTTCTCGGGTCGGTCAAACCGCACCCTCGCGGAGCAGATTTGCAGCGAGGCAGACATTCCACTGGGAAAAGCGGAAATTCAGAATTTCAGCGATGGGGAGATCTGGTCGAAGTTTAGCGAAAACGTGAGAGGCGACGACGTTTTCATCATCCAGTCGACCCAGCCGCCCGCCGATAATCTGATGGAGTTGCTCATCATGATCGACGCGGCCAAGCGCGCTTCTGCATCGAGGGTGACGGCGGTGATTCCTTATTTCGGCTACGCGCGGCAGGACCGTAAGGATCAGCCCCGCGTATCGATCACGGCGAAGCTGATTGCAAACCTGATCACCAAAGCCGGCGCTGATCGTGTGATTACAATGGATTTGCACGCGCCGCAAATCCAGGGATTCTTTGATATTCCACTCGACCATTTGTATTCGTCAGCTGTTTTCATCGATTACTTTCGGAAAAAGAAGATCCCGAACCTTGCAGTCGCCTCGCCTGATGTCGGAGGAATCAAAATGGCCCGTTCGTATGCAAAACGACTCGAGGCGGATCTGATTCTGATCGACAAACGACGGCCGAGAGCCAACGAGGCCGAGGTC
>JBARRO010000200.1:0-9389 GCA_049644265.1 Bacteroidota bacterium | reverse complement strand
GAGATGCAACGCGCGCGGTGGAGATGCTTACCTGCGATTCATACGAGCGGGCGCTTCAACTCGCGACCGTCCTGGAACAGGAAAACATCCAGCGCCGGCGAATAGACGAGGAAACTTTTCTCCAGGCACAGTCGATCGTCGAGCAGGCTCTCAACACCGACGACCGTTATGCAATCATTTTGCACCAGGAATCATGGCACCCCGGCGTTATCGGAATCGTCGCTTCCCGTCTTGTCGAACGGTACTACCGCCCCACGATTATGATGACGACGGTCGATGGCGTTGCCAAAGGCTCCGCACGAAGCGTCTCGGGATTCAACATCTACGAAGCATTGAAGCGATGCGAGAACAAACTCATCCAGTTTGGAGGCCATAAATACGCTGCGGGCTTAACGGTTGAAATCAACCGGCTTGAAGAATTCAAGGAAGCGTTCAAATCTGTTGCGGGGGAATTGCTCACCGACGAGCTATTGACTCCCGAAATCAAGATTGATGCCGAGGTCCGGGTGAGCGACCTGAATCCGAAATTTGTCCGAATACTCAGTCAGTTTGCCCCCTTTGGCCCCGACAACATGCGTCCGGTCTTTACGACCAGGGATATAGAGGTCGTGGGCTCTCCGCGCATTGTTGGCAAGAACCATCTGAAGTTCAAAGTCCGGAACAACAGCCACGTTGTCGACGCGATCGGATTCAATCTCGGGAACCTCATCGACCGCGTTCAGCCCGGCAGAAAGGACCTGAGCCTTGCCTTTTCGCTCGACGAGGGTGACTACGGAGGAGAAACTGTACCACAGCTAAAAATCAGGGACATAAAGTAGAAACGGATTGCCATCGACTCAATGACACCAGGAGCATCTCATGTCCGGCCATAGCAAATGGGCAACAATCAAGAGAAAGAAGGCCGTTACCGACACCCGGCGCGGCAAAGTCTTCACTCAAATCATCAAGGAAATCACGATCGCTGCAAAGATCGGTGGAGGAAGTCCGGACGGTAATCCCAGGCTCCGACTGGCGATTGAGAAGGCCAAAGACAACAACATGCCCGCCGACAACATCAAGCGGGCGATTATGAAGGGAACGGGAGAGCTCCCGGGGGTCAACTACGAAGATATTACGTACGAGGTTTACGGGCCCGGCGGCGTTGCACTTATCATTGAAGCAGTGACGGATAACAAAACTCGCACGGTCTCGGAAATCCGTCATATCCTGGACCGGAATCACGGGAAACTCGCCACGGCAGGATCGGTGGCGTTTCAATTTCATAAGAAGGGAATTATCACGGTTCCTAAAGGTTCTTTCTCCGAAGATGATCTCCTTGGCGTTATTCTCGACGCTGGCGCAGACGATATGAGGACTGAAGAGGATCACTATGCCATCGTCTGTCCTCCCGAGTCGTTTGAGGCTGTCAAGAAGAGTCTCGAATCAAAGAAAATCAAAACTGATCTGGCAGAGATTCAGCTTGTGGCCGATAACGCAGTAAAGGTTGAGGGGAAGGATGCTGAGCTCGTGCTGAAACTCATGGAAGCGGTCGAGGAACACGACGACGTTCAGCACGTGTTTGCAAACTTCGAGATTGACGATAAAGTGATGGCAAGCTTGATGGGGGGATAGGGAGGAGCGGTCGATGAGTCGATGAGTCTGTGAGTCTATGAGCTAAAAAATCGAAGACCGCTTCTACTTACAGACTCATAGACTCCACTACTCAACTCCTCATAGACTCACCTACTCAAAGACTCATAGACTCATAGACTCTACCACTCCACTACTCAACTACTCCCTTGATCATCCTCGGTGTTGATCCTGGCACATTGATTACAGGTTACGGCATCATTGAGGTGCGGAACGGTAAGCTTTCGATGCTTGAGTGCGATGTGGTCAAGAATCGATCGACCCGCTCAATGCCGATCAGGCTCAAGCAGATCTATGAGACCCTCTTAGCTGTGATTGACCGCTTTCAGCCGGATGAGTTTGCGATCGAAACGGCTTTTTACGGAAAGAACGCACAATCTGCGTTGAAAATCGGACATGCCCGCGGAGTTTCTATCCTCGCGGCGGTCAACCGGGAAATCCCGACCACCGAATACTCCCCTCGCGAGGTCAAAAAAGCTGTTGTGGGAAATGGGTCGGCAACGAAGAATCAGGTTCAGTACATGGTGAAGAGCCTTCTCGACCTTGACGTAGTCCCAAAATTCTACGACGCTACCGACGCTCTTGCGGTCGCCATCTGTCATTATCACCGAAGAGGCAAAAGTACGGTAAAGCGCAGGATAAACGGCAGCGTTCGCGGAGGCGCGGACAAAGACTGGCGAAAGTTTGTGCAGGCTCATCCTGAACGAATCATCCGAACAAAATGATAGCCTCACTCACTGGACTACTGAAAGCCAAGAACCCCACCGAGATCCTTCTTGACGTCAACGGGGTCGGATACGCGTTGAGCATTCCCCTGTCAACATTTGAGAAGCTCGGCAACGTCAACACGCCAACCTTCATCTACACCTATCTTCATGTTCGCGAAGATACTATGCAGCTCTTCGGGTTTGCCACCGAGCAGGAGCGGAGTTTATTCAAATTGCTGATCTCCGTTTCAGGAATCGGCCCGAAGATCGCCCAGGGCATTCTGTCCGGCATTTCTGCAAGTCAGTTGAACGAACATATTTCATCGGGAAACGTTTCTGCACTCACATCAATTCCCAACGTCGGAAAGAAAACCGCAGAGCGTCTCATCGTAGAACTTCGCGACAAGGTCGGCAAGATCACACTCGGGACCAACACGGCTCCGGAAAGTCGGTCAGATGCGGTACGGGGCGAAGCGCTTCTTGCTCTCACTTCCCTCGGCTATCAGCGATCGTCCGCAGAAAAGGCGATTCAAATGGCATTGTCCGAAACTCCGGGGTCGGAGCTCAGCGTCGAAGAGCTTATCAAACGAGCGCTCCGCCACACGAGCCGTAAATGAGTCCTACCCGCTGCTCAAGCCTTCCTCCGGGCAGTTTGCTATTCTCTCCCCTTCTACCTATTTTTTCTGCGCCCTACAACGAGAACCGATGAGAAAATCTGACCTTACGCAACCCGAACGGACCGAACAGGAATACGAGCTCGATCAGACGCTCCGCCCCGCCTCCTTTCAGGAATTTGTCGGCCAGGAAAACATTGTCGAGAACCTTCGGGTGTTCGTCACCGCTGCACGTCAACGGGGAGAACCGCTCGACCATGTGCTGCTCACCGGCCCGCCCGGACTCGGAAAAACAACTCTGTCTCATATCATAGCCGGCGAGATGGGGACACATATCAAAGCAACCTCTGGCCCTGCACTCGAAAAACCCGGAGACCTTGCCGGCATCCTGACATCGCTCGAGGATTCCGAAGTCCTGTTCATCGACGAAATTCACCGGGTGCCTGCGAAAATCGAGGAGTATCTGTATTCCGCCATGGAGGATTTCCGTGTCGATATCGTTATCGACAGCGGTCCGGGAGCAAAAACGATACAGATAGGCTTGAAGCCGTTCACACTGATTGGTGCAACGACCCGGGCAGGACTGTTGAGTGCACCGCTTCGATCCCGATTCGGTATTTCCAACCGACTCGATTTCTACCGGAGCGGGGAACTGGAGAGGATTATCGTTCGATCAGGCGGGATCCTCGGGATCACGGTTGACACCGACGCGGTTGCCGAGATTGCACGGAGGTCTCGCGGAACTCCTCGTATCGCCAATCGCCTTCTGCGCCGTTGTCGTGATTTCGCCGAAGCGGACGACAGGATGAAAATGCACAAGGGGAAAATCACCAAAGAGGTTGCCGAGTATGCCCTGAAGGCATTGGAGGTTGACGACCACGGACTCGACGAAATGGACAAGCGAATCCTGCGCGCACTGATTGAAAAATATCAGGGCGGACCCGTTGGCTTGAGCACGATTGCCGTCGCGGTGGGAGAAGAAGCAGGAACACTTGAGGAAGTGTACGAACCCTACCTGATTCAGGAAGGATTCATGAAGCGCACACCGCGGGGGAGGGAAGCGACCGAGCTGGCGTACAGACATTTTGGTATCCGGCCAAGACCAAAGCGTCCGGGTCAGGAGGAAATCCGGTTCGACTGAAACTCGCATCACTTCCGACCTTCCCTCATCTGACTTCCCGAATCCTCGCTTCTAAATTTCCTCAGGTACTTCAAAACAGTTCTCATATCCTTGGGTATTTCGGCTTCAAAACTCATCTTTTGTCCGCTGATCGGATGAAGAATGCGCAGACTTGAGGCATGGAGGGCCGTTCTCGAGAGGAGCGGCCTCTCCTCTTCCTCAACCTTGTAGTTTGGCTTTACTGCAGAGAGAAAAAACGGTTCTCCGTCACCATACAAGGGATCGGCGAGAATGGGCAGTCCGATTTCCTTCAAATGCACTCTGATTTGGTGCATTCGACCCGTACGTGGTCTGGCTTCGATGAGTGCATACCCGTGAAATCGTTCAAGAACGCTGAATTCTGTCAAGGACTCCTTCCCGTTCTTCTCGTCCACGCGCATGCGGTGGTTCCGTTCTGAAAGCGGCAAATCGATTTCACCGTGTTCTTCCGATGGCTCTCCTTGCACAATTGCCTTGTACAACTTGGAGACTGACCTATTTTCGAATTGCTGATTCAGGGAGGCGTGTGCCTCAACAGTTTTCGCGAACAGAACCAGCCCGCTCGTTTCTTTGTCGATGCGATGAACCGTGAAGATGGTCCCGAGTTCACCACGGAGAAGAGTCTGAAGGTTGGGGAGCGTTTGGTCATATCGATCGGGAAGTACGAGCAGGTGAGCCGGTTTGCACAGGACGATGAGTGTATCGTCCTCGAACACGGCGTCCACATTCTGTGTCCGCAAAAGGAAATCGAGCTTTCGTTTCATGGCGTTCGTAGAAATAGTACTGAAATTTTCGTGCAGGAAACATCAAATTGACACTCTCTGAAAATTGATTTACCTTCAGCGGAGGATTCAGCCACGAAACACACAGATTTTCAGAGAATCTCTTACACCTCTCTCTCCTCTGTGTGCTTCGCTCCTCTCTGTGTCCTCTGTGAAATGTTTTTTACATCCAAGGATGACGATGCCGCACGATAAAGACCTCCAATCCATCCAGGAAGCTCGCGACCTGGTCTCCAAAGCCAAAGACGCCCAGCTGGCCTTCCGAAAATTCACGCAGGAACAAGTTGATGCCATCGTCAAAGCGATGGTTGATGCGGGGTACGCGGCAGCCGAAAAGCTTGGAAAAATGGCGCATGAAGAGTCCGGATTTGGCAAACCTGCGGACAAGAAGAAGAAAAACGAATTCGCCACAAAACGTGTGTGGGAATCCATCAAGGATCTCAAAACCGTAGGCGTGATCCATGAGGACAAGGAGAAACGCATTATCGAGATTGCCGAACCGATGGGCGTAGTTGCCGCATTGATCCCATCAACCAACCCCACATCGACAGTGATGTTCAAGGCGATTATTTCTGTTAAGGGGCGGAATGGATTTGTGGCAAGTCCTCACCCCCGTGCGGTGAACTCCACCCTCGAAGCAACCCGCATCATCGGCCAGGCAGCAGAAGCCGCCGGTGCACCTGCAGGGCTGATTGCCTGTATGTCCGTTCCTACCATCGAGGGAACGAACGAGTTGATGAAACACAAGAAAACCGCGGTGATCCTCGCAACGGGTTCCAACCCGATGGTGAGGGCGGCGTACAGCTCGGGAAAGCCGGCGTACGGGGTTGGATCGGGCAATGTTCCTTCGTTTATCGAGCGGACTGCAAACGTCAAGAAAGCCGTTGCGGATATTGTGTCGGGCAAGATGTTTGACTGGGGGGTGCTTTGCTCGACAGAGTCGGGAGTTATTGTGGACGAGCCCATAAAGCGGCTGGCAATTGAGGAATTCAAGAAGCGCGACGCGTATTTTGTTTCTCCCGAAGAAAAGGAGCGGCTAAGCCGGACGATGTTCAACGAGCGGGGAGCAATCAATCCGGACATCGTCGGAAAGCCTCCGGTGTTCATCGCTCAAAAGGCCGGTTTTGATGTCCCCCACGATACGAGCTGTCTCATCGCCGAATTGCCGGCCGTGGGCAAGGAGTATCCGCTTTCCCGCGAGAAGCTTTCACCGGTCCTTTCGATGTTCACGGTCAATGGCTATCGTGAAGGCTGCGAGCGAAGCATTGAAATGCTCGAGTTTGGCGGAATCGGACACACGATGGTGATTCACTCCACCGATTCCGACGTCATTCTGAAATTCGGACTTGAAAAGCCGGCATTCCGCGTGCTGGTCAATACCCAAGCGGCGCTCGGTGCTGTGGGATACACCAATGAGTTGCTTCCATCCATGACGCTCGGCCCGGGAACATTTGGCGGGTCGATCATTTCGGAGAATCTCTCGGCGAAACATCTGATCAACATCAAACGACTTGCGTTTGAAACGAGGCCCATCAACCCTCCTGAGCAATTCGTTGAAAAGACGCACGTTGTTCCCCGGGCTATAACTCCACGCACGACACTTTCCGCAAAGGCTCCCACCGGAAAATCCTGGCTTGAGGAAATCGACGAGCGGATACGACTGAAGGCGGGAAATGTGCTGGTTCAGAGGGCAGAAGGCAGTGTGCAGCCAGCAGACGGCAGATCCCAGATTCAAGTCGTCGAGAAGAAGGCTGAGCCTGTCACAGAAAAACCCCAGGACTCAGGATCCAAACTCGGAACCGGCATAACGGAAGACCAGGTAGATCAGATCATGAAGGAGTTTGGGAAGAGATAGGGGAAGGAAGGGGAAATAAGATGTGGGATGTGGGATTTGCGATGTGAGATGTGGGATTTGCGATGTGCGATGTGGGATGTGGGATTTGCGATGTGCGATGTGGGATTTGCGATGTGCGATGTGGGATTTCCGACTTGCGATATCGGCTTGACATTAATATTGGAACTTTGAGATTTGAGATTCCCCCTTAACCTGCGAACCCAATCTGCGTAATCTGCAATCTGCGCCAAATCTTCGTAATCTGAGAAATCGAGCTCTTTCCAAATCATTCTACCTCCGTCCAACCCATCAAGTCGCACGAGATCTGTTGGGCAAGCTGTTTGTGCGAAGGCTTGGACGAAAGATCCTTGTCGGCAAAATTGTGGAGGTCGAAGCCTATCTGGGTTCAAAAGATCCGGCGAGCCATGCGTATCGCGGTCGCACGAAGCGCAATGAGGTGATGTTTTGGGAAGGAGGACATCTCTACGTGTACTTTACGTACGGGATGCACTTCTGTGCAAATGTCGTGACGAGGCGAAAGGGAACTGCAGAGGCAGTGTTGATTCGAGGCGTTGAGCCGGTGGAGGGAGTTGAGGTGATGAGAAGAAACAGGATGCGGGGGGGCAGAGGAGCAAGGGAGCGGGGGACGAAAACTCGCTCACCCCGGCAGCCCGGTACGCTTTCTCCCCCCTACGGGGCCCTAGGCCTGCTCACGAACGGTCCTGCAAAGTTCGCTCAGGCCTTTGGGCTTGGAAGAGAAGAGAACGGCAGTGACCTGACCGGCGCGGAGATTTTCATTTCGCGCGGGGAAGAAACCCCGTCGAAGCTGATCGGTCGGTCAGTCCGCATCGGAATTAATGTTGCTATAGAGAAAAGGTGGAGGCTTTTTGTGAAGGGGAGTAAGTGGGTATCCCGGTAATTTCCGTTAACTCGGTTCAGTCGCCAGATCAAAAAACAACGGCGCTCATCCCCCCTGAGAGCGCCATTTGGTTCAACTGCAATTTCCGAAGCATGGCAGTTGACTCCTCCCTATTTCACAAGGAACATCTTTCTTATCCCGATGAAATGCCTCGAGTTGTCTTCCACAGCCACAGCTTCCAGCCTATAGAAGTAGAGCCCTGAAGACACCGTTGTACTCCATGTCTTCTCGACAACCCCGGCCTCGAGTTGCTCATCCGCCAACACAGCTACTCGTTGCCCGAGGATGTTGTAGATATCCAAGGTCACGTGGCTCCGCACAGGCAGTCCGAATCGTATCGTCGTAGAGGGGTTGAACGGGTTGGGATAGTTGTCGGACAACGAATATTCGGTCGGTAATCCGAGTTCACCCGCCACTCCTGTTACAATGACAGACCTCGCCGCTGATGGCGAGCTTTCATTTCCTGAAGAGTCAATTGCAATGATTCGATAATAGAATCTCGTGCCACCCACCAAGTTTCGTTCAATAAACACTGTGTCGATCACCGAAGTGCGGACAGTTCCACCAACAGTAAAATCCACCGTAGTGCTTCGTTCAACAACGAAGCCGGAGAGGTCTGCGTCGTCAGGTTTGCTCCAGTGTACGATCACCTCGTTCTTATTGGGAGCCTCCAACTGAAGATTGATAGGTTGGCTTGGTGGAATATTGTCGAGTGAGTATCCGCTATCTCTCGCCGAGGTGGTGTAGAAATCGGCCAAACCCGAATGCGCCGTGATTCTGAAGACAGTCCTCTTCATCCCTTTGGATTTCGTCGAATCCTGAACAGTTGAAGCAACCGTTTGAAAGACAGAATCGCTCGTCGCCAGCGCCTCAGACAAAAATGTCCATATTGTGTCCAGACGCCACACGCCGAAACTCCGGACACCGTTGGTTGTTGCCCGCGCGCTGGTCTTCCATCGAACGAACACTTGTTTCCCATTGTCGTCTGGAACATCCATGATCGAGAGTATTTGGGACGATGGGAGTGTGTTGACTCCGGCTCCCGACACTGTGAGAGTATCGTAGCGGCGTTGTGAATTCGAGGCCAAGAGGATCTTCGAAATCACTGTTCCTACTGCCGAGGGTTGAAAGCGGGCAGACTGAACAATGCTTTTTCCAGGGCCTAGATTGAAGGACGCGGATGACAGGGTGAATGCCGGGTTCAGCGTCTCCATCGAAAGTACTTGCAGCGTGTCATTGCCAGAGTTCTGAACGGTAAAGCTCAGGTCCTTCGCGGTTCCGATCGAGACATTTCCAAATGAAAGCCCATTTGCTGAAAGTGCAACAAGGGGATTTCCTTCCGGTCTCGCAAATAGGACGTTCGAGAATTCGCTCTCATTCAATTCAGAATCGACCGCCGAAACCGCGAAGAAATACGTTCGAGCATTGTCGAGATTCCTGACCACGATCGATGTATCAATCCGGGAAAGACTTGAATCCCGCAATGAGAGAGCGTCTGCGGCAAGACCCTGGTAAACCCGGTAACGCATGACGTCCAGCTCTGCGTTCTTTCTCCACCTTAGAGTGACAGATCTTGAGGAAGGTGATGCGGACAAGAATGCTGGTTTGCCGGGAATCGGCTCGTCAACGACAGTGAGGGAGAGGATGCGAGTGTCATTGTTCATTGCTGCCTGAAGCACATAGATGTTCTTCACTTTCCCCGAGAGAATCCTTTGCGAGGATTCGTAGATGAAAGGGTTGTACCC
>JBARRO010000199.1:0-10136 GCA_049644265.1 Bacteroidota bacterium | reverse complement strand
AACGGGATCCAGGACGCGTTCGTTGGGGGTCCAGGGTGAAAACGCACGGAACGTTTTTCACGTCAAGACACTGGATGACGGGTACGGGATCAAGAGATTCATTGAAGAAGAAAAACCGAAGCGCGCGGTTGTGATCGGGGGAGGGTATATCGGAATGGAAATGTGCGAGGCCCTGAGAATGAATGGCATGGAGACCACCATGCTTCATCGATCCGATTTGCCCATGTCGGGCCTGGAACGTGAAACCCGTGCCGAGGTGTTGTCAGCGTTGAAAAAAGGGGGAGTCGATTTTCGACCCTCCCAGCAGATTACGGAATTCAATGTCGATCAATCGGGGAAGGTCACGGAGGTCCGCGCGTCATCGGGAACCATTCCTGCCGATCTGGTGATCCTTTGCCTGGGGGTCGTTCCTAACGCCGAGCTCGCGACGACAGCGAGACTTCGTCTGGGTCCCAACGGTGGAATTCTGACTGACCAGAGGCAGACAACGAGCATCGATACGATTTTTGCTGCAGGGGACTGTTGCGAAGTCAAGAACATCGTCAACAACAAGTGGATGTATGTTCCGCTTGCAACGAATGCGAGCAAGCAAGGATGGGTTGCGGGCGAGAATGCCGCGGGGGGAAATGCGTCCTTCAAAGGAGCAATTCGCGCAATCGCCGTGAAAGTGTTTGACCTGGAAGTTGCCCAGGTCGGCATTAGCTCTGCCGAGGCGGATGAGTCAGGATTTCAGCCTGTAGTGGAAAAGATCGACGGAGATTCCCGCGTCCGATTCTATCCTGGAAATTCAGCGGTTCATGTCATCCTGATTGCGGACAAGAAATCCGGCATACTGCTTGGTGCAAACGTGTACGGAGGTCCTGGCAGCGTTCTTCGCGCCGACGTTCTTGCGGTAGCGATTCAGCAGAAAATGACCGTCGATGAGGTGACACGACTGGACCTCATTTATGCTCCGCCATTTTCTCCTCTCTGGGATCCGATCTTGATTGCCGCCCAACAGACGCAAAAGAAACTAAACTCCAAACGAAAGACCTGAGGCCATCAACATTCCCTCCCCCATGAAAAACCTCATCATCATTGACCATCCTCTCGTGCAACGGGATTTAACCCTGTTGAGGGACCGAAAAACCCCGAGCAACCAATTCAGGGCTATCCTTCGACGCTCTGCAACGCTCATGGCGTACGAAGTGACCCGCGAACTGCCGTTGAAACGGTGCAGCGTCGATACGCCCCTGGAAAAAACGTCGGGAAAACGTGTCGACCAGCCCATCGTGCTGGTGCCAATCCTCCGTGCCGGTCTCGGGCTCGTCGGCGGATTCGTCGAAGCCCTTCCGGATGCGCGAGTGGGGCATATCGGACTCTACAGGGATGAAGCCACGCTGAAACCCGTTGATTATTACTTCAAGGTGCCGAAGAACCTTCGGGAGGCAATTGTGTTTCTCCTGGATCCGATGCTGGCTACTGGCGGAAGTGCGGCTGCAGCCGTGACGTTTCTCAAGGGGAAGGGCGCACGAAAAATTCGCTTTGTGAGCCTGGTCGCTGCCCCCGAAGGAGTCCGGACGGTCGTCAAAGCGCACCCGGATGTCAGAATCTACACATGTGCCCTCGACCGCGGGTTGAATAACCGCGGATACATTCTGCCGGGACTGGGAGATGCAGGAGACAGAATCTTTGGCACAGAATAACGGCTCAACGATTCAAAGGCGGGGGATTCTTTGGTTCCTTTTTGTGTGCAGCATTGGGGTCGAGGCTCTTCACGGCCAACCGAAGCTGGAAACTCCGATTCATGCACTCGTTTCCCAGGGGATTGACCTCACTCTCCGCCAGCAGTATTCCCAGGCCGACTCCATCTTCAGACTCCTGGCAGAAAAATATCCGGATAATCCGGCGGGCTATCTCTACCAGGCTGCAGTCATTCAGGCCCAGTCAATCGACTTCGAGACCCCGATTGACCAGGCGCCGTTTGATTCCCTCCTCGAACTCGGCATTGAGGCATCCAAGAAAATGATTGAACAAGGCAATCATCAATGGGGATCCTATTTTCTTGGAACAGCCTATGGGTACGACGCCTATGCGAGAGCGGAGCGCGGCGATTGGTTCGGCGGAGTCAGAAAGGGACTCTCCGCCGCGACGGAGTTCGAAAACGTGATCGAGCAGGATTCTACGTTCTATGACGCCTATGTCGGCGCGGGAACATACTATTACTGGAAAAGCAGAAAGACCGAGTTCCTCCATTGGCTTCCGTTCGTAGTAGACAGTCGGCCGCTCGGAGTACGAATGCTGGAACAGTGTGCACGAGGGGGAGAGTACAACAGGTTTGCCGCGATGAGCGCACTCGTTTCCATCTTTCTGGACATGGCAGACTACAAGAATGCAGAAGAATGGTCGCGTCTGGCTCTGGAACAATACTCCTCCAACAGGATATTCCTGTGGGGTCTCTCAACGGCTCTGCACAAAATGCAGCGGTTCCGCGAAGCCGCTTCTGTGTACGAAACGCTCCTGGCACAGATCGTCGCCGAAAGACCGGACAATCCGTACAACGAAATTGTCTGCCGGTTGAACCTGGTGGGGTGCAGACTCTCTGTCAATGACCCCACCGGAGTCCGCGACGAAATTCTCACAATCCTTTCGTTTGAACATTCCCGGTTTCCGGAAAAGTTCAAGAGCCGTGCGAAAGAAAAATTCTCGATCGCGCGCAGGATCGGCATGACATACGGAATAACCGGTCCGGCCAACCGCTGAGTGTCTTGACATTGACAACTCAACCCCTATATTTTATTGTCAGAAGTACGGTTCTCTTGAAGGATTGACACCGCATCCGTTGTTGTAAGGATGGATGACTCCCATGGCGATCAACGGGCAATACACCAAACGGCTTGAGGACCTCCTCGTTGTTTGCAGAAGGAACCTCCGTACGGTCGATGAGAACCTCATCACCCGGGCGTTTAACATGAGCCTCGAGGCGCACAAACACGACCTTCGCGCTTCCGGCGAGCCATATTTCCTCCACCCTTATGAAGTAGCGATGGTGGTGGCCAAGGAAATCCCCCTCGACGATATTTCCGTTGCGAGTGCGCTCCTTCACGACGTTGTCGAAGACACGAAGTTTGAGCTCAAGGACATTCGGGCGGAATTCGGCGACGCGGTTGCAGATATTGTCGACGGTGCAACGAAAATCACGGACATCTTCGAAAGCCACGAGGTTACCCAGGCCGAAAGCTACCGCAAGCTCCTGTTGTCGATGGTGGGCGACATCCGCGTCATGCTCCTGAAATTCGCCGACCGCCTCCACAACATGCGAACACTTGAATATCTCCCCATCGAAAAGCAGCAACGTCTTGCCCGGGAAACCCTCGATATCTACGCCCCGTTTGCACACCGTTTCGGACTTGCCAACATCAAAATGGAACTTGAGGACCTGTCGTTCAAGCATCTGCACCGAGGAGAGTATGATCAAATTGCACGACAGTTGAAGTCCAAGAAGAAAGAGCGAGAGCATTACATCAACAAGTTTGTCCAGCCGATCAAGAAGAGGCTTCAGGAAGAGAACATTGAGTTTGAGCTTGAAGGCCGACCGAAGCATATCTACAGTATTTACAACAAGATGGTGAAACGGGGGAAACCCATCGACGAGATTTACGACCTGTTCGCCGTGCGCCTGATCCTGAACGCAGAGGAAAACAACGACTGTTTTATCGCCTACGGCGTAGTCTCGGAGCTTTACAAACCAATCCCGGAGCGGTTCAAAGACTACATCTCGGTGCCGAAGAAGAACGGGTATCAGTCGATCCACACCACCGTTGTCGGTCCGGACGGAAAAATGGTGGAGGTACAGATCCGGACCAGAGCAATGCACGAGATTGCAGAAAAGGGAGTTGCGGCACACTGGATTTACAAAGAGAACAAGTCATCACTCGATAAGGAACTGGAAAGCTGGGTCAATTGGGTGCGGGAAATATTTGAACAGAAGAACGACGAGACGCCCAAAGAGCTCATGGAGAGCTTCAAGCTGAATTTGTATCAGGACGAAATCTATTTGTTCACTCCGAAAGGGGACCTCAAAATCCTCCCGCGTCACTCAACTCCCATCGATTTTGCGTACGAAATCCATTCAAACGTCGGCTCTCATTGCATCGGCGCAAAGGTCAACGGGCGCATCGTGCCGTTGAACACTCTTCTGAGGAGCGGTGACCAGGTTGAGATCATCACGTCGAAGAATCAAACCCCCAACCCGGATTGGGAGCAGTTCGTCGTCACGCATAAAGCCAAATCGTCCATCCGGAAATGGATTCGCGAAGAGGGCAGGCGGAAAGCCGACGATGGAAAGGAAGTGTGGGAAAAGAAGCTCAAGCGGCATAAATTCCACATTAGCGAGGACGATCTCACGAAGTTCGTTTACTTGTTGAAATTTGAGAATTTACAGGATTTCTATGCGGGGATTGAAGAGGAAACGATGGATGCTGATGCAGTGATTGAGCAGCTCATACTTCGTTCGAAACATCCGACATCTGAAACAGGTGCCAAAGAAATTGAGGAATCTCGATCGCTCTTCACCAAGTTTATCAATACGGCCCGCGATTTCACGAGCGGCATCTCCGTCCTCGGCGCGACGAACGAGAACTTCATGCATCAGTACGCCAAATGCTGCAATCCAATCCCCGGAGATGATATTGTGGGATTTGTGACGACAGGGGAGGGCATAAAGATTCACCGCCGCGACTGCAAGAATATCATCACCCTGCGGCTCGCCGAAAGCCAGCGGATTGTCGAAGTCGGATGGCCGCCCGCGAACGGGGCAGACTTCATCGTGGCGGTCCACATCTCGGGGCAGGATCGGCCCGGGCTCCTCAGCGACGTCACACACGCGATTTCAACGTTCCAGAACACGAACATCCGGAGCGTGAACATGGACTCGAAAGGGCCTGTGTTTGACGGTCAGATCATTTTGTACGTGAAGAACACCGAGCATCTCACCCGCCTCATCGAAAAAATCAAGAAAGTCCCCGGCATCATCGACGTGGAGAGATTCCTTGGCTGACACTCCCCCCGCGTCCGCAGCCGGGGCGACCCGTGTTCTCGGCGTCGATTTCGGCTCAGAGCGCATCGGACTGTCGCTCAGTGACCCCCTGGGAATTATTGCCTCCCCCGCAGGCAGCATCAGGAACGATCGGCTCAAATGGGATCACCTGCGGGAATTCGTGAGGAATCAAAACGTGGCGCTGGTCGTTGTCGGGATGCCGTTGAACCTGAAAGGCCAGAAAGCCCGGAAGGCCCTGGAAGTGGAGGAGTTCATGGAAACGCTGAAACGTGAAACCGGCCTGGAGGTGTTGGTGTGGGATGAACGATTTACCACGACAATTGCCCAGCAGACTCTTCGCGCAATGGGAACACGGAAAAAAGAGCGGCAACAGGACAAAGGCCGCGTTGATTCAATGGCGGCGGCGATTATTCTCCAGAGTTTCCTCGACAGCACTAAGCAATCCCGTTCTTGTTGAATATGGACACAGATTCAAATGAAGCTCAGTCACAACGCCGCAATGTCGTTGGAGGCGTTGTGAAAAAGGCACTTGTATTCATCCGAAACCACAAAACCCTTTCCTTCTTTCTTTTCATTGCCCTCCTCGTTGTCCTGCAGATAGCGGTGCTTCCGTTTGCCGATGTTGCAGAATTGCGAACGAAGAATCCGAATGAGACTGCGTTCATGCAGGCGCAAGCCGACGAAGCAAAGAGTCGCGGGACGATCTTTAGAAAACGGCAACGATGGATTTCGCTGAAGGCGCTGCCGAATTCTCTGGTGGACGCCGTCATCGTGGCGGAAGACGGAACATTCTGGTCGCACGGCGGTTTTGACTGGTATGAGTTCAGAGAATCGCTCGAAAAGAATGTCTCGCAAAGAAGAGCCGCGAGGGGAGCCAGTACCATTACACAGCAGCTGGCAAAAAATCTTTATCTCTCGGCGTCGAAGAACCCTCTTCGTAAGCTCAAGGAATGGATCCTCACCTGGTATATGGAGCGTACCCTCAGCAAGTCCAGAATCCTCGAGCTGTATCTGAATCTCATTGAATGGGGAGATGGCATCTACGGTGTAGACGCGGCGTCCCGGTATTATTTTGGCAAATCTGCTTCGGAGCTGAACAGGGGCGAGTGCACGCGGCTTGCGGCGATTATCCCAAGTCCGCGTCGGCACCGGGCGGATGAAAATTCAAGTTATGTCCTGCGCCGCGCCGCAATCATCCTTGCCAGGATGGAAGCGCGGGGAATGGTGTCGCTGCCGTCTGATACACTGAAATCGGGTTCTCTTCCGGAATCTCTCGAGTTTCCGGTGGAAGATGCAGATACGGGCAGCCCGATTTCTCCGTATCTTCAAATTCCCAAGATCCCTTCACCGGATACAACAATTTCTGATACGCTCCATGAACTATCGTGATGTTGACATGATGCTCGAAGAAGGAGAGGGCTTCGAGCTGGAGTTCAAACGGAAGGTGACAACGCCCGAGAAAATCGCGCGCACGCTGATCGGGTTTGCCAACACGCGGGGCGGCACGATCCTTTTCGGAGTCGACGACGACCGATCCATCGTCGGCGTGGGAAGTGAAAAAGAGGAGATCGAGATGATTCAAACGGCAGGGACGATTTTTTGTGACCCGCCCATTGAGCCGGATATAGAAATCGTGCCCTACAAGGGGAAGGACGTCATTGTTGTGACGGTGGATGAGAGCGAAGAAAAGCCACACTTCCTGTTGGGCGAAGGAAATGGCGAGGAGAAAGATTCCAAAGTGTTTATTCGTGTGAACGACAAGACAGTTGTGGCGAGCAAGGAAGTCATCAGAATCCTTCGGTCGGAGAGTCCTGATGCGCCGCCACTACGCATCGCGATCGGCGAGGAAGAGCGACGGTTGTTCGATCATCTCGACGCAAACGAACGGATCACGGTGAAAGAGTTCGCAAAACTTGTCAACATCTCGAATCGACGGGCCTCCCGTACCTTGATTCAACTGGTGCGGGCCGGTGTTTTGCGCATTCACACACAGGAAAAGGAAGATTATTTCACCCGGGCATTCGACTAGCGAATGTCCTTTTCCTTTGCCGGGTGATTCGCTGACCTCCAGATTCGGCCAAGCTCAAACACTGCAATGCCGTACGCGACCGCCACGTTCAGAGACTGCTTGATGCCGAACATCGGTATTTCAAGCCCGAGCTCGCATTCGGCGATGACTTCTTTTTCCACGCCGGTTATTTCGTTCCCGATCACCAAACAGAGCGGGAATTCTGCCGGAGTCACGTGGGTGTACGGAACACTCTTGTCTGTGAGTTCAAGGCACGCAGGCGTGTAGCCCTGGCCCTTGAGTAAGCGAACAGCTTCCAACGGGCTTTTGACGTGTTCCCACGGAACGCTTTTGGTCGATCCCAGGGCAGTCTTTTCGATTTCATTTCGTGGCGGGAATGGAGTATACCCCGTAAGAACAAGTTTCTGAATCATCGCTCCGTCCGACGTACGGAAAATGGATCCGACGTTATAGAGACTCCGGACATTATCGACGACAACAACAAGCGGAATGCGATCCAGTTGATGAATTTCGTCAGGTTTTGCTCGTTTGGACTTGATTTCTGGATGCGTGAGCTTCTTCATGAGGCCAAGATAGCTATTTTCAAGGGAAAATGAAGCGGTTCAATTAAGAGGATCGACGAACAGGCTGGATTTGAGCAAGTTGCTCTCCAGACAGAAAATCGTTATATTTTATGCCCGAATCGATTGAAGAATAGGAAGAAGATAGTCGTCGCTATCGACGGGCCAGCCGCCTCGGGGAAAAGCACCACGGCGAAGCTCGTCGCTCAGAATCTTGGCTACCTGCATATCGATACAGGGGCAATGTATCGGGCTATCACGCTTCGCGTTCTGGAAGAGAAGGTCCCGCTTGAAGCCGAGCAGCGAATTCAGGAAATTGCCGAGCAAAGCAACATCCGTTTTGAGGGTGGCAGCGGAACGCAGCGTGTCTACCTGAATGGCCGCGACGTCACGCAGAAGATTCGCACGACGAACGTCACCAGGACCGTGAGTACGGTCAGCAGCTATCAGGCGGTCCGCGATGTGCTGGTGAGGGAACAACGAAGGATTGCGGCGGACGGAGGAGTTGTCCTGGAAGGCAGGGACATTGGATCAGTCGTCTTGCCCGATGCTGAGCTGAAGATTTTCATGGTGGCGAATGTCGCAGAGAGGGCACGGCGACGGAAAAAAGATCTGACCCTCGCCGGGATCGACATGGATGAGTCGGAACTCGTCAAGGACATCATCGAGCGGGATAAAAAAGATTCCACGCGGGCGGCAAGTCCGCTCAAGAAAGCAGGGGATGCCGTGGAGCTCGATACGTCGAATATGACGGTGGAACAGCAGGTCGAGTTCATTGTGAAACGCGCGAAGGATATTTTAAACAGGAATTCATGAAAGTCAGCGTCGACAAATTCTCGGGATTCTGTTGGGGAGTTGTTCGAACAGTCGACATTGCCGAACAGGAACTTTCGGCAGGTGAAAAATTGTATTCGTTGGGGGAAATCATTCATAACCCCATGGAAATTGAGCGTCTGGCAAAAAAGGGACTTACGACTGTTTCCCATCAGGATCTTGAAAAACTCAGAGGTGCCCGTCTTCTGATCCGCGCGCACGGTGAACCGCCGTCGACCTACAAGATGGCAGAAGAACTCGGGATCACGATTATTGATGCGACCTGTCCCGTGGTAACGAAAGTGCAGGAACGCATCCGACGGTTCTATCTCGACGGATATCAGATTGTTATTTTTGGCAAGAAGGATCACGCTGAGGTCATCGGTCTTGTCGGTCAAACCAATGGCGAGGCGATCGTGATCAAGTCGCTGGAAGAGATCAACACAGTGAAACTTGACCATAAGACGGTCCTCTTCTCGCAAACGACCATGGACAAACCGACTTTCCACGCTCTGAAAGAAGAGCTTCAGAAGCGGATTGCGGATTTGGTTGTGGGCTCGATCGAGGATGAGGCTATCGACTTCCACGCAAAGGATACGATCTGCGGGCAGGTGTCCGGCCGCGACAAGAAGATTCGCGAGTTTGGCAGAGCGAACGACGTGATCCTCTTCGTCGCCGGTCGTCACAGCTCGAACGGCAAAGTCCTCTATGAAATTGTAAAATCAGAAAACCCCCGTACCTATTTTCTCGAGACCATCCAGGAACTTCAAGCATCCTGGTTCGAAGGCGCAGAGACCGTAGGGGTTACCGGGGCAACGTCCACGCCCCAATGGCTGATGGAAAATGTTAAAAAGGCTGTCGAGGAACAATTTGCCGGTCAGCCAATTTCCACGGAGAATGTCTACAGTCATCCCTAACTCATAAATCGATCATCGAATTTTTCACCGGCTCTGTCGCCCCGGAATGCTTTGATGACTGGGCATTGACGGATCGGCAGGCGGTGAAGTCTCCCAACAGGAGAAGCGGTATTTTTGGAGGTTGAATGTTTGCAGCAAAGAATGGAACGCAGGATCTCGACGAACGCGAGTATTCTGAATCGGAATACAAGGAGCTGGAGAAACTCTACGAGAGCACTCTCGGATCGCTCAATGCCGGAGAGATCGTCAAGGGCAGAGTTGTCCACATCGGTGACTCGAAAGTAGCGGTCGACATCGGATTCAAATCCGAGGGTTCGATCTCGGTCACGGAATTCTCCAATATCAAAGACCTGAAAGTGGGCGATGAGATCGAGGTCTTTCTTGAAACCGTTGAAGACAAAGATGGCCAGCTGGTTCTCTCCCGCAAACGCGCGGATTTCATGCGCATCTGGGAACGTGTCGTCCGCTCGTTCGAAAAGGGCGAAGTGCTGCGTGGCCGATGCGTCCGCAGGACAAAGGGCGGCATCGTCGTGGACCTCTTGGGCCTCGATGCGTTTCTTCCCGGATCGCAGATCGACGTGAGACCGGTCAGGGATTTCGACGCGTTTATCGGAAGAGAAATGGATTTTAGAGTCGTGAAGGTCAATCATCCCTCGGAGAACGTGGTCGTCAGTCACAAGATCCTCGTCGAAGAGGAACTGTCGAGTCAGCGGAAAGCCATTCTGGAGAAGCTCGAGAAAGGCCAGATCCTCGAAGGCCACGCAAAGGCGATTACGGAT
>JBARRO010000198.1:0-2919 GCA_049644265.1 Bacteroidota bacterium | reverse complement strand
CTTGTACGACATGGGAGAGTGTTTTTGTGAGGTTGCGCTGAAAAAGAAGGATCCAGTTTGCGGAGAATGTTACAGAGGATGGCAAAAAGGAAAAGGTGCAGTGGGCGGCGTTAATCCAAAGCAAGTCAAGCGACTGTACTAGGTACATCAATGTTGGTTCTATGCATCGCGGATCAGGTCTTGTAATCGGATCCGGATCGTTTTCAATACCGCCTCTCTAACTTTCCAGCGGCCTCAACAACGAGCATCCAATCTCACAAGCCGAGGCGGCCGGCATCCTGCTTCATGGCATTGATCACAAACTGAATGTGCTCCTCAAGTGGCACACCGAGGTCTTGTGCTCCCTTCTGGATGTCTTCCCTGCTGACGTTCCGTGCAAATCCTTTGTCCTTGAGCTTTTTCTTGACGGAGGACACTTCGAGGTCTGAGATCTTGTTGGGACGAATGACAGCAACCGCTGTGATAAACCCACAGAGCTCGTCGCACGCATAGAGTGTCTTTGCAGCCGGAGTGTCGCGTGGAACGTTCATGTAATCTGCATGGCTCAAGATTGTCCTTCGGATTTCCTCCGAATAGCCCTTTTCTTTCAGGATCTCGGATCCTTTGGTCGGATGATCCGGCGGGTTGGGATACATCTCATAATCAAAATCATGCAGGACCGCAATCGTCGCCCACTTCTCCTCATCCTCTCCGAGTTTCTTCGCATAAGCGCGCATCGCCGCCTCAACGGCGTACATATGCTTTCTTAGCGCATCACTCTTCGTGTTTTCCTGCATTAGCTTGAGAGCATCATCGTATCCCATGCAATCCTCCTGGTCAAAGAAAAGCCTCGTGTTCCATGTGGAATTCGTTTCAAAGAATCTCTACCTTGCTGCCGATGATTTCGTACCTGGCAATAGGCTTTGTCCTGTTTCTCATCGCAACGATTTTCTACGGCTTCAGCATCGTCATGCGCCGGCCGCCAACATCCGAAGAGCTTGAGAACGAAACCTGCTCTCTTTGCCGCAATCGCTTCAAGCGCTCCGAGTTGGTTGAACGTGCCGTCGGTGACTCAAAGCTCCTCTTCTTCTGTGGATCCTGCATCCGCAAACTTCAGGCGGATTTCTCAGAAAGATCCAAGTCTCCTCTTAACTCCTGAATCGCACCATAAACTCCTTCGCCGAAGGGCAAATTGTCCGAAGAGTACAGACGGGACAATTGGGCTTCCGCGCGTTGCACACCTGTCTTCCGTGTAGGATCAACAGATTACTGAAGTCGTACCAATCCTTCTGCGGAACGAGTTCCATGAGGTCCAACTCGATCTTCTCCGGCGTTTTCTCCGTTGACAGACCCAGTCGTCCCGAAAGGCGTTCAACGTGAGTGTCCACAACAACTCCGGCGTTTATCCCATAAGCTGCGCCGAGCACGCAATTTGCGGTCTTCCTGCCCACTCCGGCCAGCTGAGTGAGTTCGCCCATGGTTGAGGGAACCGCGCCGCCGTATCGTTCGGTGAGTTGAGCGCAACATGCGATAATATTCTTTGCCTTGTTCCGATAAAAGCCGGTGGACCGTATTTGCTCCTCGAGTTCCGCGCGATCCGCCCTCGCAAAATCTGAAACATTTCTGTAGCGCTTGAACAAGCCGGGCGTAACCATGTTGACCCGAACGTCTGTGCATTGTGCGGACAGAATCGTAGAAATCAGGAGTTGAAGAGGATTGGAAAAACGCAGAGCAGTTTTCGGAAGAGGATACTTTTTTCGCAGGTGCACTATGATTTTCCGGGTGCGGGCTTTCTTCAACGGAAATGATTCCCTCGGCATGCTCAGGCGGGAATAGAAGGGTTTGATAATGGAATGAGTTCTTTCACAACGAGGTGGCCGTTAAGCAAAGCCTTCGGGACGAAGTCTTTCGTCTTGAATTCATGGACAGATTTGATGAATTGTCCTAGCACGTCAGGGTTCCTGTACCGCGTTCGCAGGACAAATTCGCGACCTGGCCCGAGTCCCAGCTTCCTCTGCCAGACCGAACAGTGTTCGATGGCGAGCGCCGCAGTAAAGTGTTCAACGAGCTCCACGAGGCCGTTGCGGAACGGGGCGTACTTTGGCTCGCCCTTCGAGAAGAAGAACGCTGCCTCGAACTGGCCACTCGTTGGACCAAGATCCCCCTTTTGAATCACAAGGTTGTGAACGGCATACGCGTACGCGTCGAATTCCTTGATGTGCTTGCCGTGGACAGGTGTGTAGATTCCGACTCTGTCCCGGACGATATGCTCTATGATGTCGAGGTTCAACCCGCCTTCGACGAAGAAATTGGACTCGAAGACTTCCGGCTTTCCCTTGCCCAAAGCGAATGCAAGCTCTTGCAGGTATTTCCTGCCTGACGCCGTGAGCTTCTTTTCGGCCGGGGATCCCGGTGCAATCCAGGCCACCCTCCCCTCGGATGTCGCAATCACCCCGTGTCTGGTGTTCGATGAAACCTGGTCAATGATCCGCAACGTCTGTTCCGAGAGAATTCTCTGGATTTCATTGACATCCGATTGCAGCGGGGTCGTCAGAAACTGGGAGAGGTTGCCGCGAGACGCCTGGACAGCCTTTGCTCTGATATCCGCTACGTATTCTCTCCACGTTGAATCGACTTTTTCCGATTCCTCCAAAATGAGCCGATGCAAATCCTCCATCGTTTTGGTATAGTCCTTCAGCGACACCTCTGGGCGGACCTGGTGCAGGATGGAGTAGCAGATGACAGGATTTTCCGTGTTCAATGCAGAGTAAATACTCACAGGCACCTCATGAGCGCACACTGGCAAAAAATTCTTCTACCTTCTCAATGTCCCAGGTGTTCACGACGTCTTGCTTTTCCAGCCAACCCTTCCGCGCAATCCCCACTCCATACTGAACATCCTTCAAACCATCCACATTATGGGCGTCCGGATTGATGCAT
>JBARRO010000197.1:0-11246 GCA_049644265.1 Bacteroidota bacterium | reverse complement strand
AAGTCGACGCAGAAGTGCTGGCAGAGCCGAAAAAAATCAAGGTACGGCTCCAGCATGCAGACCCCGTCACCATCAAAGGAGATGCACTTCGTCTGCGTCAGCTGTTCCTGAATCTGGTCGACAATGCCGTCAAGTACACACCCGACCGCGGGTCGATCACCATTTCGCTCATCCGGCAGAACGGAAACGCGCTCTTCACCATCAAAGACACGGGCATCGGCATTCCCCGCAAAGATGTCGGCCGGATCTTCGAGCGTTTTTATCGCGTCGAGCAATCCTCCAACGGGAATATCCCGGGGAGCGGCCTCGGGCTTTCCATCGCAAAGTGGATTGCCGAAGCTCATCAAGGATCAATCGATGTGAAAAGCCGAGAGCATCGCGGAAGCACGTTCGTCGTCTCGCTGCCGCTGCAGGAACTCCCGCTGCTGAATTCGGGGGCCCCCTAGAGCTCCGTCACCATCTCACTCCTCTGCGATTCTCGGCGTCCTCTGCGTCCGCCTGCCCACAAGATTTTAAAACGTCGGGCAGGTCTCTGCGTTATTGAATCCTCCAACCGGGATATGCCTCCCTCCTCCCGTTCTTGATTTTGCCTCATTTTTTCGCTATTTAATTGTTTCAACTCAATCCAGAATTCCGAGAATTCGAACACCGCAACAACGGTTTCGCGAATGGCATCCATCGCACGACGACCCCCGCGGAAGACATATTTCTTTTCCGATGTCCATCTTGGGTTAGACTCAAAAGAAGACGACCGCCGGAAGGAACAGCGGCTCCTGGAGTTCCTTGACAGCATCAAGAAGGACGGTGAACAACTGTTCATCCTGGGCGATCTGTTCGACTATTGGTTCGAGTACAAGACGGTGGTTCCCAAAGGATATTTCAGGCTGTTTGCGAAACTTGCCGAGCTGAACGACCGCGGCATCAAAATCTCCTACCTTGCCGGCAACCACGATTTCTGGATGAAGTCCTATTTTGCCGAAGAGCTTGGCATCGAAGTGTTCCCGGATCCGATCGAACGAACGATTGCCGGAAAACGGTTTTATCTCCATCACGGAGATGGACTCCTGCGAAAGGATACCGGCTATCGACTCCTGAAGAGAGTCCTGAGGAACAAGACCAACATCTTCCTTTTTTCTCTCCTGCATCCGGACCTGACGGCCGCACTTGCACGGTGGTCCTCCAGGACAAGCAGGAAACATACGAGCAACCGTCAGTACGAGGGTTCCGACATGGTGGACTTCGCCCATGCAAAGATTTTGGGGGGATATGATTTTGTGATCATGGGCCACAACCACGTATCCCACGTTCAGAAATTCGGACGCGGTGTCTACATCAACCTCGGCGATTGGATTGAAGAAAATACGTACGCGGTATTTGACGGGAACAACGTGAAACTGAAGAAGTGGACGGAGCACTGACGAGCGGGCATGGCGAAGCAGAACTACAGCTCAGAAGAAATGGACCGGTACTTTAACGACCCCGAGTACCGTCGCAAACTGGCGCGCAGCATGGGCGGACTTTCCCGGAAGCAACAGCTGACAATCCTCGGCAGCGCGCTGCTCATTCTTGCCCTCTTCGTGTGGTACGGATTCTATATCGTTTCCGGCCTTCCCCCCCTGGAAAAACTGGAAAACCCGAGGCCCGAGCTCGCAACAAAGATCTACTCCAGCGACGGAGACGTGCTGGATCAGCTCTTCTACAAGAACCGCACACGCGTGTCGCTGGAGAAGCTCCCGAAAGGACTCGTGGAAGGGCTCGTCGCCACGGAAGACAAGGAGTTCTACAGCCATTGGGGAATCCACATGACGCGCGTTCTGAAGGCATTCGTGAAGAATGTCATCGCGTTCCGCATCCGCGAAGGCGCCAGCACCATCACGCAACAGCTTTCGCGCAACCTGTACCTCAAGCCGGACCGGAATGTGTTCGACAAAATCACCAGGAAATTCCGGGAGCTCCTTACGTCGATTCAGATCGAGCGGAACTTCACCAAAAAGGAGATTCTCGAGCTCTACCTGAATGTGGCATTTTTCGGCAGACAAGCCTATGGAATTGAGGCGGCCGCCCAGACCTATTTTGGCAAGCCGGCCTCAGAGCTCCTTCCGGGAGAATACACCCTGCTCATCGGAATGCTGAAAGGACCTGTGTTTTACGATCCGATCAACCATCCCGAGCGGGCACTCCAGCGACGCGATGTCGTGATCGGACAAATGGTCAAGGACGGCATCCTCTCGACCGATTCTGCCGAAATTGTGCGTTCGGACTCGCTGAGTATCAAGTCCATGGAAGGAGAATTCCGCTCGGGAATCGCACCCCACTTTGTCGAATCCATCCGTCAGCAACTGCTGAAGAAGGCGGAAAAGTATGGGTTTGACGTCTACCGGGACGGACTGCAGGTATACACCACGCTCGACAGTCGAATGCAACGTCACGCCATTCGCGCCATTGAAGAGCATCTCAAGAATTTCCAGGTGGCGTTCGATTCTCTTTGGGACTGGAATCGATATCCCGATATCGTCAAGGAAAACGTCGAGAAGATGATTCATGACACGGAAGCCTATCGCAAGGCGCGGGACGCGGGCACACGCGACAGCATTGGCCAGGCACTGCGGACCAATCCGGCGTTCATTGATTCCGTGAAAAAGGTCGCTTCCACCATCGAAGTCGGGTTCATTGCCCTTGATCCGCACAACGGACATGTCCTTGCCATGGTCGGGGGAAGAAATTTCCGAACATTCAAATACGGCTTGAACCATGTCACGCAGATCCGACGGCAGCCAGGGTCGGCCTTCAAGCCCTTCGTCTATACGGTCGCCCTCGACAACGGATACCCAGTCTGCTATGAGTTGCTCAATCAGCCGGTGACCATCCCGATGCCGGACGGGACACGATGGACTCCGGAGAACTACGACAAATCCATCGGAGGAAAATACACACTCCGCGAAGGTCTGAAGGAATCCATCAACCTCGTGACGGTGCGGGCGATTCTCGAGATCGCTCCCGCGAAGCAGGTTTCAGAGTACGCCCGGCGCATGGGAATCACGTCAAGGATCCCGCCCTACGAATCCATCGCACTCGGTACGGTGGAGGTCTCGCCGCTCGAGCTGACTTCGGCCTACGGCGTGTTCCCGAATGAAGGCGTACTGGTGTCCCCGATTTCGATCCTGCGTATCGAGGACAAGGATGGAAATGTCATTGAACAGAATTCTCCGGAAAAGAAGGAAGTGCTCGGCAAAGAAACGGCTTACCTCATGACAAACCTGATGCAGGGCGTGGTGAACGGCGGAACGGCAACGCGGGCAATCCGGTCGTACTACACCGGTCCTGCCGCGGGCAAAACCGGGACGACGAATGATTACGGCGACGCCTGGTTTGTCGGATTCACGCCGCAGGTCTCCGCGGGCGTGTGGGTGGGCTTTGACGACAATCGTATCAAATTCGGGAGCTCCGAAGGGCAGGGAGGCCGCGCTGCAGCTCCGATCATCGGACGCTTCTGGCAATACGTGTACGAGGATCCTTCCATCGGGCTACCTCCGGAATTCTTCAATCAGCCGGACGGAATCGTGACCGATACGATTTGTGTGGATACGAAGAAGAAGGCACGCGAATGGTGTCCGAACAAGACCACGGAGATTTTCAACGTAAAGTACCCGCTCGCACTCTGCGACAAGCACACGAGCGCAAGTTGGAATCAACAGGAAGAAGAGAGGAAGAAAGCGAAGAGTAAAATAACCTGGTAGGAAAAACAAGAGTTTAAAGTTCAAAGTTTAAAGTTGTGGAGATTTTAAGTCTAGCAGGATGCTGAAAAACGAATTTTGATATTGTCAACGAAGGTCACGAAGAAAAGCCAAGTGCGTATTTTCACTCAAAATGAATAGATCTTCGTGTTCCTTCGTGTCCTTCGTGGATCATTTTTCTCTTTTTCAGCATCCTGCTAGAGTTCAAAGTTGAAAGTTGTGAATGGCTGAGGCCTTTGAACTTTGAACCTTGAACTTCGAACCTTGAACTTCGAACCTTGAACTTCGAACCTTGAACTCGAAACCTTAAACTCGAAACCCGAAACTCGAAACCTTAAACTATCTTATTAACTGCATCTTCTTCGTCTCAACTCTCCCCCCTGCAATCAGCCGATAGAAGTACACACCGCTCGACAACCCTGATCCGTCAAACTGCACCCGGTGATACCCCGGTCCGTCGATTCCGTCGACCAGCACGCGAACTTCCCTTCCCAGGACGTCGTAGACTTTCAGCGTCACATTGCTGACCGTTGACAGCTGATAGCTGATCGCTGTTGCCGGATTGAAAGGATTCGGGAAGTTTTGATATAACGCAAACGCCTCAGGTTGCACCTTCAAGTCTTCAACGCCTGTCGATGTGATTGCCATGACGTTGCTCATCGGACTCTCGTTGTTCTGGCGGTCAATCGCTGAGATCGCATAGTTGTAGACCTGGCCTCCGATGGTCGGCTGCTCGACAAGGCAGACCGTATCCTTGATGACCGTGAAAATCCCGGCGACATTGTTCATGTCGATGGGGGAGTTGAATGACCTGTAAACAACGTATCGCGAAACCGGCTCGCCATCGTTGGACGGTGATGGAGTATGCCACCGGAGACGAGCAGTTCCGAAGGAGAAATACCTCACCTCCAGGCTTTCTGGTCGATTGGGAGGTACAGAATCTTTCCAAGCCATGGTAGGAAGCAGCGCAAATGTGCGCGGAATCGGATCCTTTGTGTAGTTCGAGTAAACCGTCTTGCGGAGGGAGTCGTTCAAGCTCTTTGTATTTGTGCGGAAATATTTCGCGCTGAAATGCACGCTTCCGAGTACAGTGCCGCCCTGGGAGGCGTTGACTCTGTTCAAGCTAATCTGATTTGCGATTTCCGCGATTGGCCAGTTCTTGACGTCCTGAATGTGATACGTTGCCTGGCCAGGATAGATGTGCCTCGCATAGCTGTTCGTCCCCCACCAGGGCATGAGCTTCGAGTAATCCTGAGCTCCCCCAATCACCCAGTACAACTGGGGTGTAAGATAGTCAATCCATCCCTCTTGAAGCCAAGTGATGGCGTCACAGTATATTTCGCTGTATGCCGAAAGACCGGAGATTCCTGGAGGAACACCGCTCTTCCAAATCCCGAAGGGACTGATACCGAACTTAACTTTCGGCTTTACCACTTTAAGACTGTCGCTGATCATGTGGATGAGTGCATTCACATTTCCACGACGCCAGTCGGAAAGGGGCAAGCCGCCGGGATTGTTGGCAGCGTACGTATCTGAATCAGGAAACGGAACCACCTGGTTCAGTGAGTCCGTTGTTGGGTAGGGATAGAAGTAATCGTCGAAATGCACACCATCGATGTCGTACCTCCGTGTCACATCCATGATGACCCCGGTAACGTACGCACGAACCTCCGGAAGGCCCGGGTCAAGCATCTTCAAGAAACCTCTTAGAACTCTCTTTCCCGAAGAATCGGCAAAAATCGCATACGATTTCACAAGATCCGGGCGTGTAACCGAGATGTGGCTGCTTGCAACGCTGCTGCTCGAAGTGTTGATCACCGCGCGGTAGGGATTGAACCAGGCGTGGAGTTCCATACCACGATCGTGCGCGGCTTTGATCGCTTCCTGCAGCGGATCGTAGCTCGCGTCCGTCGGAGGAACTCCTTGTGTGCCGGTCAGCCATTGCGACCACGGTTCGATGGCTGACTTATAGTAGGCATCGCATGACGGCCGGATTTGGAACACCATTGCATTCACTCCGACCTTCTGGAGCGAATCGAGAAGAGTGCTTAGCTCCGAAACCTGTGTGCTCCGGACATTTGTTCCCGTCGTGACCGGCCAGTCAATATTTTGCACGGTCGCAACCCACGCTCCGCGGAACTCCCGCTTCGGGGGAACCTGAGCAAGCGAGCAGCTCAGGAGAATTGAAAGTGTGAAGAATACCGTGAACCAACGATTCATGAGCGTAAGAATGAGTTTCTGTTTGTTCTCAAGTCTGTCAATCGAGACATCCTTCATAAAAATACGACCGCGGACACTTATTTCCAAGGAATATGTCCGATCGTTCCGCTCTCTGCACCATGATGAATGACAAAGATCACGTTCCCGAATATGACGTCAAAATGAATTTTCCGCGTGTTTCGCGTGTTTCGCGTGTCCATGGGTTATATCTTTGTCAGCGGAGGAAGCGAATGAGGCGGGCAGAGAGGAAATAAAAAAGCCAGGAGCTGGGAGGGGGCTCCAACTCCCGGCCGGATGTCGAGAAGGAGCAAGCTCCCTCCCGACGAATGAAAAACTTTCCCCCGGGGTTCGTCTTCTCGTGGCTGTTAGTTCATGACCTTCTTCAGGTACGCCAGAGAAGCACGAATATGCTGCGGTGTAACGCGTTCTACGATTCTTACTTCACCAATTCGGGTTGGAAGGACGAACCGGTTGATGCCTTCCACTGATTTCTTGTCGCGACCCATCGCCCTGAGAATGACGGGCGCTCTCAAATTCGTCATCCTGGTTTTCAGCGGTACCCGGCGAACCAGATCCACGATTCGTTGATGAACTTTCCCGGGAACCATCCCCATCTCACGTGCGATGAAGCTCTCCGCAACCATCCCCAACAACACCGCTTCACCGTGCTTCAACAGTCTGTATTCACCGGCGGCTTCCAATGCGTGGCCGACCGTGTGACCAAAATTCAGGATGGTGCGCAACCCCGATTCCGTTTCATCCTTCGACACAATTTCCGCCTTGATGGAGCAACAGCGGGATTGCACATGCATCACGGCTTGTGAATCAAGCCGAAGAAGGTCGTCGAGGCGCACTTCAAGATAAGAAAAAAAGTCCAAATCCCAAACAATTCCGTACTTAATTATCTCTCCCAGGCCGCAGACCACCTCCCGGAGGGGAAGTGTCTTCAAATGAGACGCATCAATCCAGACAAATTTTGGCTGGTAGAAAGCACCTATCATATTCTTGCCAAGCGCATGGTTTACTGCCACTTTTCCACCCACAGAACTATCCACCTGCGCCAACAGCGTCGTCGGTACTTGCACCAGCGGAACGCCACGATGGTACGTCGCTGCCACAAATCCCGCAAGATCGCCAATGACGCCTCCTCCCAGTGCAACGACAGCGGATGTTCTCCCGACTCCGCGTTTCAGCATTTCCGTAAATGCGAAATTTGCTTGTCGCAAACTTTTTTGTCTCTCCCCTGTCGGAAGGACGATCGACGCCGGCTCAAATTTGAAATGGACGAGGTTTGCAAGCAACGGCTTGAGATACTGTGCGGCGACCGTCGTGTCGGTGATGACGACGACCTTCTTCGGAATGCGATGCGATTCGCAGGTGGAAGCAAAGAGGGAGTTGAGATCCGTCCCGACATAAATCGGATAGGTGCGATCGCCCAGCGATACCTGGATGGTTTCATGAATCATGGAGGCTCCGTCAGACATAGCGGCGAAGTTTCTTGACGATCTCATCGACCATAAACCCCACGCGCATCTTGTCCGAGGGGACAATGATATCCGCGCGCGCATAGAATGGTTCACGTCTCTGGAGCAACTCGACAATCCGCTGTTCCATCATTTCGCGTGCGAGCGGCTTTCCGGCTCCGTCGCGCAGGAGCGGACGGTCCGGGCGGTGCTGTACCCGCTGGAGGATTTCTTCGGGCGACAGTTGCAAGTACACAATGACCCCGTTACGGTGCATGAGCTGAAAGTTTTCCTCATTGGCAATGGTGCCGCCACCAAGGGAAACAACGCAATCATTCCGCGATGACAATTCCTGCAGCGCGCGACGCTCCAGAACGCGGAACGCCTCCTCCCCCTTCGTTTCGAAGATATCCACGATTCGTTGCTCTGCCCGTTGTTCTATCAGTTTGTCGACATCGACAAACTCGAACCCGAGCGTATTTGCAAGGATGGGTCCGATCGTGCTCTTCCCGCTCCCCATGAACCCGGTGAGAAAGATGAGGGATTTTTTCTGTTTTTGATCGTAGGGATTCAACGTGTGAGGTTCCCGGAATATAAAGAACAAACGCAGAGATCGCAGCAAACGCGGAGACAAGATACGAGAGTTACTACACGCCTTTGTTTATCTCTGCGATCTTTGCGTTCTCTGCGTTTGAGCCAACGCAGAGTTTTACCTTTGTGCTACTCCAACCGGAATACGAAGCCCAGCGAAAGGCTCATGCCGTCAATATTGATCTTGGTCTTCATGGGATCCTGAGGGAAGGTTACGCGTGAACCTTCATAGTCCACATAATCCTGTGTGAAGCGGCTTTCACTGATGATTTCGGGATCCCGGAACTTCATCCCGAACGCAGCAAAGATGTCGGTGAAGATTTTGTATTCGAATCCCAGTCCGACGTGAATTCCGACGCTGTAGGGATTGTTCGACACGTTCGTGGCAACTCCGGCCACTGTCAGAGTCCTGGCGGCGTAGTACATTCCGATTCCCCCTCCCATCGACAGCATCATCGACTCCGACCCCAGCGGGATGAACGTATTCGCGCTCAGCTCGACCGGAATGAACCGGAGCCCCTCGGTCACCGGAAGCCGCCTGACTGTTCCGCCGAACGACGTTCGAAGGTTTTCCTGGCTCTGCTTCGAGTTCAGGTCGACTGAGAGAGCGAGATACAGGTTGACATCTTCAAGAGGATAGCGCACTTCAATTCCTCCCCCCGTCATCCCGTCTATCGGAGTGTAATCGTTTCGAAGGTCGGTTGTTGGTGCGTCAGGGTTGTTGAAGAGCTTTGACGAAGTGATGTAGTTCCCGCGAATGAGGACGGCTGCTTTCCACTCCATCTGCCGGGCAACCACCTGCTGCACATTGGCAGCCAACGCTAATGCACACGCTGCAACGCACCATAGGTGGCGGTCAATCTTAGACTGACGGGCGATGGGGCCTGCGCGCCTCATATTCCCTCTCCTCTAACGAACGAAGAATTTGTCCCGATGATCCTCGATCTCGGCCTTGTCCCGAATTTCCGTGCGCCAGTCTGCAATGACGCGCGTCCGTTTCTCCTGCAGAATCTGATCCTTGATGGATTGCCGTTGGGAAGCAAGGCTTGCACTGTCGAGACTGGATCTCGACAGGAGCTTCATGACATAATAACCGCGACTTCCCTCGAATGGTTTTGAGAGCTCGCCGGGCTTCAAGGAAAGCGCAACGCCGATGAACTTGGGATCGCGGCCCACTCCCTGGGGGAAATCGACCGGCTTGAAGGGTCCCGTCTTCTGCGCGGCGACGTTCGGCACGGCTTGCGCGGCGGCCAAAAGATCGCTCGCGGGAGTAAGTTTTTTGTAGAACTCGTCTACTTGCGGACGAATTGCCCGGAGTTTCTTTTCCTTCAAGGCTCCCATCCGTGAAAGGACTTTTACTTCGTCAAAGTTCCGCACTCCATCTTCATGGGCGCCCGAAACCATGACCACCACAGAACCGCCCGTAGCGGCAATCGGTTCGCTGATGGATCCGACCTTGCGGTCGAAAGCAAAGTTCGAAATTGCGTCGTTCATGCCGATACCCGGGATGACCCCGCCTTTGGTAAATTCCGGAGTCTCACGAACGCTGTAGCTGCTCAACCCTGCGGATTTTTCAAATCCTTCGTCCTTCGCCAAAAACGCAAAATCCTGAGCGCGCTGATATGCGGCGTCGATGGTCTGAGGACTTGCTTTGACCTTCATTGCGAGGTCGGCTATCTTCACTTCGCGCCGGTCCCTCCCTGTGACTTTAATGATGTGCCAGCCGAACTGCGAGCGAATCGGGCCAACGATTTCTCCAACTCTTGCCTTAAATGCTGCGTCTTCAAATGGTTTGACCCAGCCGCCCTTCCCGTTCCAGCCAAGCTCGCCGCCCTGAGACCCAGAGCCAAAATCCTGACTGTTTTCGCGGGCAAGTTTTGCAAAGTCCTCGCCGCTCCGGGCTCGTCGTGCAAGGTCTCTTGCCTTCTGAATGACTTTCACGCTCTCCGGGCCGGAAACAACGTTCAGAAGAATGTGGCTCGCCTTGACGAACTCATCCTTTCCCTGACGCTCATCCAAGATCTTGATGAGGTGGTAACCGTCGAAATCTTTGATCGGGCCAACAATGCTCCCTTTTTTTGCCGAGAAAACGGCATTTTCTTTCGTTTTTCCAAGCTCACCATGCTTGAAAAACGCCTCCTGCGCCGGTATTTCCGAATACGTTTTTGCGAGCTCAACAAAGTCCAATCCCGATTTGACCTGGTCCTGGAACCGGCTTATCTCGTTTTCAACTGCAACGGAATCCTCCGCATTCGCGATCTGGCTGAACAGAACGAACTTGACTTTTCTCGCTGCTTTGACCTTGTACTCTTCGGGATGGCTGTCGTAGTATCTTCGGACCTCCTCATCCGTCGGGGTGACGGTTGAATCAGGGATCATCCGATTGACGTCAAACAGGGCGAACTCTGCATCCATGGTGACGTTGCGGTCGATGAATCGCTGGAGGATTTCACCTTCGCTGACGCGAACGGACGCTGTTAACAGGCTTTGCAGTTTCTTTCTTTTCTGATCCTGCCGCAGGGCATCTTCCACCTGAACCCACGCCTGCTTGTTTTGGGGGTCCATCATCGCGCGATTATATGCCTCGCGGCGGAATGTTCCAGTGGAGTCCCGGAATTGCGCCACAAGGAACTCCGGCGGGTTCGGACCCTGAACGATATCGATGATCTCCTGGTCCGTCACCTTGATTCCCAACCGGTCGATTTCCTGGTCGACGAGCAGTTCCTCGACAATCTGATTCCAGACCTGCGACCGCAGCTGTCGCTCAGTCTCGTCATCAATCTCCCCGCCGCTCTGTCGTTTCTGATTTTCGGAAGCCCGGCGAATCAGTTCTGAGAACTCCCGGTAACTGATTTCCTTTCCGTTGACTTTTCCCAGCACCTCGCCGGTGCCATTTCCCCGACCGCGGCGTCCCCCAAGATCCAGTCCCCAGTCAAAGATGATTGTTAGAATGAAAAAAACGGCGAGCACGGCAAAAAGCGTCGCCAGGTTGTTTCGTATTTGCGTCATCAACGGCATAGCTCAAACAACTCCTTCGTCAAAAGAAATACTGCGCATGAATCAAAGAAAACGTTTGTTAATATAGCCGCGAATCGCCTGAAATGCAACGAGTTTTTTGTTGACTTTGTTGGCACATTGGGTTATATTTTTTCTCGCTTTTTGTGTTTTTTCTTCTCGCGAAAGCGCGAAGCGTTCCCACGCTCGCGCTTTTCTATCTTGCATCATCGTAATTTCAGTC
>JBARRO010000196.1:0-4942 GCA_049644265.1 Bacteroidota bacterium | reverse complement strand
CAGCCCGGTTGTGAATAAGGAAGCATCCACATCGGCGATCCGTGCCGCTGAGGAGGCGGGTGCATCGAACGTTCCAAGCGCATCCCTGTATTTGCAGTTGGCGAAAGAGGAATTGGAGAATGCCAAGGGTCTTGCAGCCAAGGGCGAGAAGGAAGAAGCTGAGTCGATGCTGTTGCGTGCCCAGGCCGACGCCGAACTGGCGGTAGCGCTCTCTCGTGGAGATGCCGACAAGACTGCGGCAAACCAGGCGATCGAACGGGTCCGGCAGCTCCGGCAAGACAACCAATTACCTCAGGAAAGGAAGTAAGCCATGAAACTCATGAGATATCTCATCATCGTCGTGTGTGGCGCGCTGCTCGTCGGCTGTGCAAGCGCCCCCCCTGCAGAACTCCTCAAGGCACGTCAGGCGTACAAGCAAGCGAGCGAGGGGCAGGCGGCACAATTGGTTCCTGCCGAACTCCACAAAGCGGAAGTAGCACTTGCCACTGCAGAGAAGTCGTTCAAGGACGATCCGAGCTCATTCCAAACGCGAGATCTCGCCTATGTCGCGGATCGCAAGGCGAAAATGGCCGAAGCGCTTGCGACCACCGCTGCTGAAAATGCAAACGCCGCCAAGGCGAACAAGGATTACCAGTCAACCCAGGCCGAGATCGTGAAGAACACGAAAGAGGATCTTGCCGCGTCGGAGCGAAGCACTGCGTTGCAAAAGGAGAAGCTTGCCGGAGAACAAAAAGCACGTCTCGACGCTGAGACGAGAGCGTCCGATGCATCAACAGAGGCGACGCGTGTGAAGGAATCGACCGATGCGGAAGCAATGCGGGTAAAGGGATTGTCCGACGCAGAAGCAAAGCGAGTGAAGGGATTGTCCGATGAGGAAGCGCGTCGGCTGAACAATACCATCCTGATTCTCGAAAAAGGCAAGACCATAGTTCTCAAAGGTGTGAATTTTGAGTTCAACAAGGCAACACTGAGGAAGGACTCCGAAACGATCCTTACCACAGTCTACAATTCACTCGTCGCGAATCCGGATGTGCAGGTGGAAATCAGCGGGCATACAGACGATGTAGGGAGCCAGCAGTCGAATCAGATCCTCTCATTGGAACGGGCGCAGGCAGTGCGGAATTGGCTCGTCCAAAAAGGCATCGCCTCGACCCGGATAAAGGCTGTCGGGAAAGGTCAAAACGAACCCGTAGCGACGAACGCAACGGATGCAGGCCGGGCAGAGAATCGACGCATTGAATTCTATGTTCAGCAATAAATGGTGAAGAGAAATCGGGTATTCCGGTAAAGCGGAATACCCGATGCCTCCAGTTGCTGAACCATGATTTTCAGAACGCTGAATCTCCAGGCTCTCCCCGAGCTGCCCATCCTCAAGACTATTGAGGAATTATTGATCATCTGGGGGATTCAGTTACGGCAAACCCATCTTTCACGATAAAGGATTCGATCATATGGAAACAGTAGGAATAATCGGCAGAATCATCTTCGGAGGGTATTTCCTTTACAGCGGTATTAACCATTTCATCGGATTTGCGATGATGACCCAATACGCCAAAATGAAAGGTGTGCCGTTTCCGGCAGTTGCACAGGGAATAACAGGCCTCATGCTCTCGCTTGGCGGACTCAGTATTGTATTTGGCATCTATCCCCTTGTCGGCGTTGCATTGCTGGTTGCTTTCCTTGTTCCAGTGTCTCTGATGATGCATGATTTCTGGAAGCTCCAAGACCCCCAGTTGAGAATGGCTGACAAGGTCAACTTCCTGAAGAACATGGCGTTGCTTGGGGCTGTGCTCATGCTTCTCGCCATTCCATTTCCTTGGCCGCTCAGTTTGGTCCCTTAGCGTGCCATGGACCGAAGAACTGGGGTACATGGAAAGGTCCTCACGGTGATACTCACCAACATGCGATCGGAGGTCGGAAATGAGTAACAATGGCACACACGTGCCTGCGACGGAGCACGACACAAATCTTCTTCCGCCGGCCGATTGGGCTGGAGAAATCGAACGATTGCATGAAGACCTGCGCGCTGAGCGTGACCGAACTCTCCGTGCATTGGCGGACTTCAAGAACTACCGTCGCCGCATTGAACGCGACGGGAACAAGCTCGCCGAGGCCGGCAAACGCGAAGTCATGCTTGCCCTCCTGGATATTGTCGACGACATGGAGAGAGCGGTCCGGAGTGCAACCGACGGGGAGCAACCTTCTGTGAAAGGGGTGCAGGTCATCCACCAGAAGTTTCTTGCATTGCTGGAATCGCACGGAGTTCGTCCCTTCGTAAGCGTCGGGACGCCCTTCAACCACAATATGCACGAGGCTGTGGCGATGGCGAAACAAAACGGGAGCGAATCGGGAACCGTGGTCGATGAACTGCGGCGTGGCTATCTCTGGAACGACGAGCTCTTGCGCCCGGCGCAAGTCCGGGTTGCAGGATGGTAGACAGCTTGTGTGCGGGAGTCATGAAATGAATCCAAGACAAAAAGGATGACATACAAAGATTACTATAAGGATTTGGGAGTTGGAAAAACTGCTACGCCGAGGGAAATCAAGAAGGCGTACCGGTCGCTCGCCAACAAGTATCATCCCGATAAGACGAACGGGGATAGATCCGCCGAGGAACAGTTCAAGGTGATCAGCGAGGCGAACGAAGTCCTCAGCGATCCGGTGAAGAGAAAAAAATACGACAGGTTCGGTGCGGATTGGAAACATTACGAGGAGGCGGGAGCGCAGCCGGGAGGATTCGATTGGTCGAAGTACGCCGGTGGTCGTGGAGGACGAACCCGTCAGGCCGGGGGGAATGAATCGGATGCAGCGATCGCCGACGATGACATGGGGGATCTCTTTGAGATGCTGTTTGGTCAACACAGCGGTCAGTCCCGGACACGACGGAGTGTTGTCATCAAAGGCGAAGATCTTGAAACGGAGACTGTTATCTCGCTGGAAGACGCGTATCATGGCACCACGAGACTCATCAAAGTGAACGGCCAGACCATTAAAGTAACGATCAGACCGGGTGTCGCAGACCGCCAACTTCTGAGAATTGCAGGAAAAGGGGGAAGCGGGTTAAGCGGCGGTCCAAACGGCGACCTCTATCTGACCATCAAGGTTGCGCCCCATCAAGGAATTCACCGGAAGGGAAACGATCTTGCGCAAGACCTCCCCGTGGACCTTTACACTGCTCTCCTCGGCGGAAAGACGCAGATCAAGACCCTGATCGGAAAGGTCGCAGTCAACATTCCGAAGGGAACGCCCAACGGAAAAGAGCTCAGGCTTCGCGGACTTGGAATGCCTGTCTACGCAAAGAAGAATGAATTTGGGAACCTGCTGGTAAAGGTTGACATAGCGCTTCCGGAGAATCTCAGCGAAGCGGAAACAGGCTTGTTCGGAAAACTGGCAGCAATGCGGAAATAGCTCACGACCAAAAATCACAAATGCTCATACAACTTCGGAAAGGCGGGTGGATAGATGAAACAGTATCGTCATGCACTGATCGCTTGTTGTTTGTTCTTCGGTGTCCAGGGGCTCATCGCTCAAGAAGGTTTTGGACTCGGTGTAATCATCGGTGAGCCTACTGGTATCAGCGCGAAGTTATGGACATCGTCTGAGAATGCGTTCGATTTCGGTCTCGGCTGGTCGGTGGGCGGAGATCGGATCGTGAGATACGATGGAAATTACAACGGAGGGAGCCGCGTTCATTTTCATTTGGACTACGTGTGGCATTCGTTTGATGCCATCCACTCGTCGGAACGATTCCCAGTCTACTACGGCTTCGGGGGCCATCTCAATAACGGGGCCGGTTACAATAGCTCAATGGCAGTTCGCGGCGTTATCGGCGTCCTTTGGCTGCCTCGGGATACACCGATCGATGTGTTTATTGAAATGGCTCCCTCGCTTCAGCTTACCTCCTCGACAGGCTTCGGTATCGACGCCGGCATAGGGGCTCGATATTTCTTTTGATGATGTGAACTCATACAGAGAAAGGAAATACCATGAAAGGGAATAAGAAATTGCTCACCGTGGTGAATCAACTCCTGGCGGACGAACTGACTGCAATCAACCAGTATATGGTGCATTCTGAAATGTGCGAGAACTGGGGGTATGACAAGCTTCATGTCAGCATCAGAAAACAGGCAATGGATGAAATGCATCATGCCGAGTGGCTTATCGAACGGATCATATTCCTCGAAGGAACGCCAACGGTTTCCAAACTCAACCCGATAAGGATCGGCACAACGGTGTCAGAAATGATCAACAACGACAATAGCGATGAAGTCAACGCTGTGCGCTCCTACAATGAAGCGGTCAACCTTGCTCGTTCAGTTGACGATCAAGGCTCCGTTGACCTGCTTTCCAGGATACTCAAGATGGAAGAAGGTCACGTCGATTGGGCTGAAATGCAGCGCGCGCAAATCGAGCAGATGGGCATCGAGAACTACCTGACCAATCAGACTGAAGGAGCCGAAACAACGGCGTAAACCGGGCTTGATTGCACTGGAACATTCACCAACCTAAGAGGCGCACACCATGAACATCCTTTATGTCATTGCCGTTGTCCTGGTCATCTTATGGGTCCTGGGACTTCTCACCTCTACCTTCGGGAATTTGATTCACATTCTTCTCGCGATTGCCATTGTTGCGGTCTTGCTGAGAGTCATCCGTGGACGAAGTGCACTCGGGACTAAGAGCTGAATCTGCAGTATCTCTCTCGAGAAAGAATTGGGAGGGAGATTCTGCATGCATACGAGAAAAATGCACAACAATGTTCTGTCAAGTTATGAATGCGAGAGAGAAGGGAATGAACACGGGGGGCATTGAAAGTCATGGGAGTTGTACTAACCCATAACGATGGGAGAACACATGTCAATCCTCGTCACTTTTGCGGTCTGGACCACAGCAGTAGTCTTAATGATAAAATTCTTCCAGCATGTTCACAACTGCGATGAGC
>JBARRO010000195.1:0-6284 GCA_049644265.1 Bacteroidota bacterium | reverse complement strand
TCACTTCCGTGTCTTTCCGTATGTTCCGTGGGCAGACAATAACGGGGTGATACGTCAAGCTGCTAGACGACTTCTTCGGTCTCGGCGTTGAAGTAGTGCGCTTCTCCCATATCGAACATCAAATCGAGCGGCTTGCCCGCAGCAGGTGTTGCCGTCGCATCAAAACGGGCTACGTACTGATTGGTTTCGTTGATCAGCGAGAAATACACAAACAATTCATTCCCCATCGGCTCTACAACATTGACCTGCACCTTCACGCGGTCTCCTTTTTGGCCCCGTGAATCACGGACGCGGATGTGTTCCGGTCTGAGACCAACAACGATGTTCTTCCCCACAAACCGCGAGAGTTTCTTCTGTAGATTCTTTGGAATCGAAAGCGTGAGCCCCTTCCCTTCTTTCAATGTGATTTTGGAACGCTCCACCGTGCCGTTGAAGAAATTCATGGCAGGACTCCCGATAAATCCCGCCACGAACTTATTCCGCGGATGATGATACAACTCCAGGGGTTTGTCGATTTGTTGCACATACCCATCCTTCATCACGACGATCTTGGTCCCCATCGTCATGGCTTCCGTCTGGTCGTGTGTCACGTAAATCATCGTCGCGCCGAGTCGCTGATGGAGCTTCGAGATTTCCGTCCGCATTTGCACGCGCAGCTTCGCGTCCAGATTGCTCAGAGGCTCATCAAACAGAAAGACTTTGGGTTTTCGAACGATTGCCCGGCCGACCGCCACACGTTGGCGCTGTCCGCCCGAAAGCGCCTTCGGCTTCCTGTCCAAATATCCTTCCAACTCCAGTATCCCCGCCGCTTCCCGGACCCGCTGGTCGATCTCCTGCTTCGGAAAACTTCTGAGCTTCAATCCGAAGGCCATATTTTCGTACACCGACATGTGCGGGTAGAGCGCGTAATTCTGGAACACCATCGCGATATCCCGGTCCTTCGGCGGCACGTCGTTCACCAGCTTTCCGTCGATGAAAATCTTCCCTCCCGAAACCTCTTCGAGCCCTGCAATCATCCTCAGCGTGGTGGACTTGCCACATCCTGAAGGGCCAACGAGGACCATGAATTCCTTGTCCTTGACCTCAACGTTAATCCCATGGACCGCAACCTGGCCACCTTCGTAAATCTTACGGACATCTTCGAGTCGGACGCTTGCCATACAAGATTTCCTTTGTGCCTATCCAGTGAGTTTCTTGAACCTATGCACCAGTTGAACAGACCATTCCTTTTCAATATCGAGGCGCCAGTGCGGAATGACCACGGCTCCCTGGAAAATCTTTTCCATGCCTGACTCCGACAACGACAGAACTTCGATCGGAAACCTCCAGAACGAAGCTGGCTGGTTCGCTTCAATTCTGATGTCAATTCCCATCCACTCGTCTTTCAGTCCAAGCGCTTGAATCGAAGTGATTTCGCCGCAGCTCCGGAGCTTTCGGTTTTCGATTGTCCCATCATCGCGGTAGTAATACCGGTCCGCTGCCTCTCCGGCATGGAGACCGACCGCGAACTCCACGCCGAACCACGCTTTCAAGCGGGCTTGAGCGCCATTTCTCACAAGATAGTCAATGGTCAGATGCGATGCATCCGCGTCAATCGTGACTGTCTTGCGAACGGACACCGGATGTCTTCCCCGTTCACCGATCACCGAGCCGTTTCGTTCCAGCATCACCATCACTTTTCGTCCCCTCCGCTGGACGCGGAACTCATAGGGTTGGAGGACAAAATCGCCAGCCTCGGGATAGTTGCATCGTGCGACATCTTCCAGCCGCGTCGAGGGTCCAAAAAAATGGTCAATGAGTGTCCCGTGCCTGTATTTGTCGTACGCGAGCTTGTTGGCCGGCGCGGAATCTCCATCCGGCGCCTCGCGGCGCACGGACGGTATCGATCCGCCCTGCCCGAGGCCTGCATGGTATCCCTCTTCATGACGGCTTACGACATCAACGACGTTGACGTTGAGGGGTTTGAAATCCAGCTCAAAGATCGACCCTCCCACGTGGGGCTTGAAGTAACAGTTCAGGTTCGGGGACTCGACGATCACTTCGCACCGGCCGTCACAGTTGAAGTCGGTGGTTTCCACCACAATGCTTGTACGCTTTTCGAGCTTGTCAAGCAGGCGCTCCGCCTGGATAAGGTTCTTGTAGATCGGTTCGCGAAGCACCGGGAGATAGAGCCCGCCAAAGACACCGTGCCAGTACGCGTCATTACATTCCGCGGCGTACACGTTTGCGCGTATCGCGTTCAGCGAACGGGCGTTGGCCGTCCGAGGTTTCCTCTGTTCGAGAGCATTCAGCCTGGCTGAGACCCGAAGGGCCTTCTTGTGCATGGAATTCGATTCGGGATACTTCACAAGAAAGTTGCGCCAGAATCCACCCTTGAAAAATGGCTCGTACTTCTCTTTGATCCCGCCGTTTTTTAACATCTCGTCGAACTCTTTGTACAACGGGTAATGATGGGACGGCAATGCCCACTGGAGCATTTCGGCGTAGGACGCGTTCGGGAGATATGTTCTTCCGATGGGAGGAATTGTCTTCAGGGCGTGACGGAATTGAATGAGGTTGATCCAATCCCCGTTTTCCTCTATGGACCCGAAGAACTCCTCCAGCCATTTCTGCCCGTAGACCTGCTCGAAGGTTTTCGGCCATACACCAAACTTCTCACCGTCGTCCGCGAAGACCGCAATGCGGTCTCCCCCTTCAGTAGCAATCGAGCGAAGGTAATCGATCGTCTCCCGCACGGGGCGAAACGGAATGGCATACCGAAGCTGCTTGCTGATGGGAAACACCGCAATTGTGGCGCCTTGCTCTTCAGTTGTGTAATAGCCGAGAAGTTCTTCTTCGGAGAAACCGGCATGGATGAAATGCGTATCGTCGACGACGGTATACTTGAGATTTGCCTGCGCGACGAAACTGGCAAGATGCTGCTCCCATACCCGCTCCGCAAGCCACATTCCCACGGGCGCGGTCCCGAATGTTTTCTTGAGCCTGGCTGAGAGCATCTGAAGTTGGCCAAGCTTGTCGCGGTCCGGAATAATCGAAAGGATCGCTTCATAGTATGCGCCGCCCATGATTTCAACCTGTTGCCGCTTGACGAGTCGGGCAACCTGCTGAAGAAACTTCGGCCGCTCTTGTTCCAGCCAATCAAGGAGAATTCCGGAATAATGGAGGGCAACTTTGATCGAGGGATGCTTTTCAAGAAGACTGATGAACGGCTGGTACCCACGGTCAAACGCCTCTTTGAAAACGGAGTCAAAGTTTCCGATGGGTTGGTGGTTGTGAATCCCAATGATGAGATTGATGCGTTTCATGTTCCTTACTGCAGGGGCAGGAATACCTGAAAACCGTACGGTGAAAGATGAACCGGAATGGTACCGTTGACGGCGTTGTTGGTTTCTGAACTGAAATAATCCTTGAACATCCCGCTGGCAGGCCCGATCACGGACATTCGAACGTCTTTTTCCCGACCGGAGAAATTGACCAGAACATACACCGTGTCCTTTCCAAGCACGCGCGCAAAGGAATAGATCTTCTCTCCGCCGGTGTTCTCGACATGGACGAATACGCCGCGTTGGACGGAAGGATGAGCCCGACGGAGCTGTATGAGTCTGGTGTACAGGTCACGAAACTCCGAGCCTCGCTTCCAGTCAATCGCCACCTTTTCAAAAAGGGCCAGGCGCTTCGTGTTTCCCACTTCCTCCCCGTTGTAGATCATCGGCACGCCCGGAAACGTGAACGCCATGACCGCGCTGGCCTTTGCTCCCTCGCGCGTGTATTTTTCCACTGCAGGCGCATCCCAGGCATTCTTGTCATGGTTCGTGTTGAACCGCATCCGCAGGGATCCGCGGGGGAATTGGAGCGACTCAAACCTGATGAGCTCGTCAAAAACCTTCACCGGCGTGTTTCCGCCGACCACCTTGACCATCATATCGTAGAGGTTCCAGGAGTAGGTCAGGTCGAAGGCCCGAACGTGATGCTCGGGAATGGTTCCTTCCGAAATCATGATCACCGGCTTGATGGCCTCGAGCTCCGCGCGGGCTGCATCCCAAAAATCCGTCGGAACCATCTCGGCAACATCACAGCGGTAGCCGTCGATGCCGATTTCGCGCACCCAGTACTTCATCATTTCTGTCATGTATTTCCTGAGCCCCGGCTTGCTGAAGTCGAGGTCGGCCACGTCGGTCCAGTCCGCGTTCGGGGAAACGATTGCTCCATGACTGTTCTTCGTGAACCATTCGGGATGTTCAAGGATGAGCTTGCTGTCCCATGAAGTGTGGTTCGCCACAAGGTCGATGATGATCTTCATGCCATTCGCATGCACCGCTTTGACGAGGGAGCGAAAGTCATCAAGTGTTCCGAACTCGGGATTTATCCCGTAATAGTCCTGTATTGAATAGGGACTTCCCAGCGTTCCTTTTCTTTTGAGCTCCCCGACGGGATGAATCGGCATCAGCCAGAGCACGGTGACACCAAGTTCCTTCAATTCGCCGAGTTTGCCTTCGAGTCCACGAAAGGTTCCTTCCTTCGAGAACGATCGCACATAGACCTCATAGATAACGGCATCGCGAATCCAGTCTTCGCTCCGCCGAGCTTCAAAGGCTGAGTATTTTCCATGAAGGAGTTTGTCAACTTCGGCTGTCGGAAGAAGGGTGATTGGTCTGTAAATTCCGCCGGGTCCGCCTTTGTCGAACACCCGAACAACCAGCTCATTGTGTCCGGGTCGGACAGCGGAGGTAACATCAAAAAAGAATGCATCGCTATAGCCAACGTGCGAGCCGACCTTGGTACCGTTGAGCCATATGTCTGCATCATCGTCCACTCCGCCGAAGTAAAGCGTAAGAGGTTTGCCAGACTTCGTTGCCTCAAACGACTTCGCGAACCATCCAACGCCGTCGTACGAGGCAAGGTTGTAGCGATCCCAGAAGTCCGGCACATGAACCCTACTCCAATCGGAACGATTGAACCCCTCGGTAAACCAGGATTCCTTGATTCCTTCGTCAAGAGAATCAACCTTGAACTGCCATGTTCCGCTGAGCTCCACGGCGGAATCATTTCTTGTCACAGAATGGGGATTCATAAGAGCAAAAAGTAATTGTAGTATGGGAAGAGTGAAGCTCACGGTCATTTCTTATCCCTTGACACTTCCTAGGGTAAGGCCGGAGACGAGCCACCGGCTCAGAGCGAGGAACAGGACGACCACCGGAATCATGACAATCAGCGATGCAGCTCCGTACATGCCCCATTGGACGCTCATGCTCGCTTCAAATGATTTTAAACCCAACGGAAGCGTCCAAAGGGCTGAGTCTTGAAGGATCTGGGCGGCGACGAGATACTCCGACCATGCAGTCATGAATGAGAATAAGGCTGTAATCACAAGAGCCGGCGCAGCCAAAGGCAGAATAATCTTGTAGAAGGCGCTAAAATGCGAACAGCCGTCAATCCGGGCCGCCTCCTCGAGGCTTGTGGGGATTGTGTCGTAGTATCCTTTCATCGTCCAGATGCAGAATGGGAGAGCCGTCGCAGAATAGACAATGATGACTCCGAGATACGTGTTGATAAGACCCAGTTTGATCAGCATGATGTACATCGGAAGCAGGAGCATCGTCGCCGGAAACATTTGCGTGGTAAGGAGCGACAACATGCCAATCTTCCTTCCTGCAAATTGAAACCTCGAAAACCCGTACCCCGCGGTGGAAGCGAGGAGAACCCCGGTAATCGTGACGGCAAGTGAAATGAGAGCGCTGTTCCCCATCCAGATCAGAAAATCCCTGCCCGTAAACAACGCAACGTAGTTGTCAAACGAGGCATTCTTAGGAATCAGCTCAAGCTCGGTCGACAGCAGCTGATTGCCGGGACGGAGAGAGATGTTGAGCACCTGCCAGACAGGAAAGAGAGCGATCACGCAGAACGCAATGAGAACAAGATAGCTCAGGGCGTTTTGAAGGACAGTAGATCTTTTTTGTTGGACGGACATAGGGAAAAAATGGAAGTTTGGAGTTTCGAGTTTAGAGTTATGAGTTATGAGTTTGAGGTTTAGGATTCCAGGACTGAGTCAGTTCAAGGTTCAAAGTTCAAGGTTCAAACTCTGGTTGTTTCTACTGGCTACTGTTTACTGGCTACTATCTACCATTCACTTTTCACTTCTCACCTTTCACTTTTCACTTTCTCAGACTTCCTTCTCCTTCAATACGACGGCTCTGTTGCCTTTGACGTTTTCATGAATAGCAGGCTGAATGACAGCAGGATGGCAAAAATGACCATCGAGAGTGCGGCCGCATAACTGAAGCTAT
>JBARRO010000194.1:0-16582 GCA_049644265.1 Bacteroidota bacterium | reverse complement strand
TGAAACTGGAACGACTGAACATTTTGTTCGAACGCAACCAACAACCTAAACAACTCAAATCTATTATCTTTAAGCTCAATCCAGCGGTCAAAGCTAAACTAGTCTACTTTCATTAGGCACATAACGGGTAGGATGTAGGTTGTAGGTGGTAGGTGATAGGAAGTAGGAAGTAGGTGGTAGAAAAGTAATTCGTGAACGACTAAGAGCAAGCACCCAAAAACAAATCCCATTACTCCTCTCGATGACCCCCTTTCCTACGGCCAAGGCAATCGGATTCTTTCTGGGACTTGCATGTTTTCTTTTGCTCTTCCTGCTGCCAACGTTTGGAGTGTTTCGCTTGACAGCCTGGCAGGTCGTTGAGCAATCCCACGCAGCGATCGACCCGCAGGAACTCGCGCATTCGATGCAGGTTGTCCTTGCCCTGCTTTTGCTAATGGTTCTTTGGTGGGTCACGGAAGCGATTCCGCTCCCTGCAACCGCTCTGCTTCCTGCTGTACTCCTCCCCCTGTTTCATGTCGTCGGTATTCAGGGAAAAGAACTTCACGAGTTCACGTCAAGAAACACGCTTGTCCACTACGCAAATCCAGTCATCTATCTGTTCCTTGGTGGATTCCTCCTTGCGGCCGCCATGCAAAAATGGCGCCTCGACCGGCGGGTGACACTCTGGCTTCTTACTCGGGGCAACCTTGCACGGAGTCCCCAGTCCATCCTGCTCGGGATGATGTCCGTGACCGCATTCCTTTCGATGTGGATCTCGAACACCGCAACGACAGCGATGATGTTGCCCCTGGGGCTCGGGATTCTGAGCTTCATGGGGCTGAAACCGGGCGACTCCCGCTACGGGACTTCGTTGATGCTCGGCATCGCATGGGCGGCGTCCATCGGAGGCGTAGGGACGATTATTGGAACACCGCCGAACGGCATTGCACTGGGAATTCTGAACTCGACATTTGCAGGCGATCCCACCTTCCAGCGAATAACATTTTTGGATTGGATGTCATTTGGGGTTCCCTATGTTCTTCTCTTCGTTCCGGTCGCATGGACCATCCTCCTGTGGACCAATCCACCCGAAGTCACAGGCGTAATCGATGCGAAAGCCCGGTTCGCGGAAGAACGGGAATCGCTGGGCCCGCTTTCGCCGGGAGAGAAACGGACCATTCTGGTTTTTTTGCTCGCGGTGGTGCTTTGGGTCTCGAATCCTTTTTGGGATTCTCTCCTTACCGCTTCTTTCGCATCCCGGCTCTCGTGGATTGATGAGTATGTTATAGGATTGGCTATCGGTCTCATTCTCTTTGTAATTCCGGTCAATCTAAGGAGCTGGAATTTTGTTCTCGACTGGAAGGATACGAAGTTTGTCGACTGGGGCACGCTGATCTTATTCGGCGGAGGCATTGCGCTCTCCGATGCGATGTTCAAGACAGGGCTCGCGTCCTGGATTGCCACCTCGTTTGTCGGCGTTCTGGGCACACCGTCAACGCTGGTCATGATGTTTGCCGTTGTCCTGTTCATGGGTCTGCTCACCGAAGTCACTTCCAATACCGCGGTGACGGCCATGATGGTTCCGGTCGTCATTTCCATAGCCATAAAAACCGGTGACAATCCGGTCGCCCTCGCCGTTGCCGCCGCTGTTGCGGCCTCGATGGCCTTCATGCTGCCCGTTGCGACTCCTCCGAACGCGCTCGTCTTTGGTACCGGCTATGTGAAGGTCAGGGATATGGTGAGATCCGGAATCGTACTGGAAATCGTCGGTTGGCTGATGACGGTGGGGATTATGGTGGTGTTTGCGAATTGGGTGTTTGGGGTGGTAAAGTTTTAGGGCAATTGATTGATTGAGGATTGATTGAATGAAGATTGATTTATTGATGAATGAGTATATATTTCGTTCATTGAAGGGCGATTGCTCATGAAATTATTCAAGAGGGGGAACCATGGCATATCAATGGATGGAATTGCAGCACCGAACAAAGAGGTTTGCTGTCCAAATAGTCGGACTTTTCAAGACGCTTTCACAACCTGAGGAAGCCAGGATTATCGGTAAACAACTCTTGCGATCCGGAACATCAGTTGCAACAAATTACAGAGCTGTTTGTCGGGCCCGGTCGAAGGCTGAATTTATATCAAAGCTTGGAATAGTGGTTGAGGAAGCTGACGAGACAGTCTTTTGGTTGGATTTACTTGTCGAAACGGAATTGATGAGGAAAGAAACCGTCGCTGATCTTCTGAAGGAAGCCAACGAACTCCTTCAAATCTTCGCGGCCTCGCAAAAAACCGCAAAGAACAACAGATAGCCTCATCTTTCATTCGTCATTCACTCAATCTTCATTCGTCATTCACTCAATCTTCATTCGTCATTCATTCAGTCCCATTCGTCATTCATTCAATCTTCATTCGTCATTCCCATGACCCCTTCCCCCCAACTCCTCCCCTACTCCTCCTGGCCCAATTGCCTCCGTCTATTCAACAACGAAATCGACCTCATCGCAACCACCGATGTCGGTCCCCGTATTATCCGGTTCGGATTCATCGGCGGGCAGAATGAATTTATCGAATATCCGGAACAGCAGGGAGTGACGGGTTCAACGACGTACCGTAGTTACGGTGGGCACCGGCTTTGGGTCGCGCCCGAGACTCAGGGATGGACTAATCATCCCGATAACAATCCTGTCGAATGGAAGCAGGACGGAAGTACACTTATCCTTAAACCTCCCGTCGAACCGGGGACGCATCTCCAAAAAGAAATGCGTATTCGTCTCGATCCTGACCGTAACCATGTCCATATCACTCATCAAATCACCAATCATCATTCATTACCCCAAACGCTCGCTCCCTGGGCCATTTCCGTCATGGCTCCCGGTGGATGCGCGATCCTTCCTCAAGAACCGTTTCAGCCGCATGCCGAGCGTGTTCTTCCCGTCCGGCCGTTCGTGCTATGGGGGTACACTCAGATGGCCGACCCCCGGTGGACCTGGGGAAATCAGTTTGTTCGTGTTCGACAGGATCCAAACGCAACAACGCCGCAGAAAATCGGAGCGCGCGTGACTGCCGGATGGGCGGCCTACGTGAACGGCGACCGGCTTTACATAAAGAAATTCGCGTTTGATCCCGTTGCCACCTACCCCGACTTCGGCTGCAACGCTGAAGTTTTCACCAACCCCCGAATGCTCGAAGTGGAGAGCCTGGGTGCCCTAAAATCCCTTGCACGAGGTGAATCTGTTACGCACGAGGAGGATTGGTACCTCTTTCGCGGAATCAAGGTAGGTGAAAGCGAACAGGACATATCTTCCGCCATCGCCGCGCCCCTCCAGGACATCGGGCTGTAATCGATCTTAAAGCAGAGCACACACACGTTTTCCACAAACCACGCTTTTATTCGTGTAATTCGTGTTCATTCGTGTTTATTCGTGTTTCCTTGCATTCGTGTGATTCGTGTTTTACATTCCTTCCCATCATTTCTTGATTTTCTGAGGAGATTACCGTGAAGCCATGCCGCTTGACCGTGTTCGTTGTTCTCGGGCTCGCAGGATTTCTTTGCGAATCAGCCGCTCAACAAATCAACCCCAACCTCTATCAAAGCCTGCGTTGGCGGATGATCGGTCCGCACCGCGGCGGAAGAACGGTCGGCGCCGCCGGAGTGCCCGCCCAGCCGAATGTTTTCTATATCGGCGTCAACAACGGAGGTGTCTGGAGATCCAGCGACTACGGGCACACATGGGTTCCGATTTTCGACGACCAGCCAACCGGGTCCATCGGAACGGTCACAGTCGCTCCGTCCGACCCGAATATCCTTTACGTCGGCAGCGGCGAGGGATTGCAGCGACCAGACCTCTCGACCGGAGACGGAATCTACAAGTCCACGGACGCAGGAAAAACCTGGCGCCACCTTGGATTATCCGACGCACAGCAGATCGGAGCCATTATTGTCGACCCACGAGACGCGAACCGGCTTTTTGTCGCAGCCCTCGGTCATCCTTACGGACCGAATGAAGAGCGTGGAGTCTTCCGCTCGCTCGACGGAGGCCAGACGTGGCAAAAGGTGCTCTATAAAGATGAAAACACCGGGGCAATTGCACTGTCGTTCGACCCGTCCAATGCACAAACGATTTATGCGGACCTCTGGTCTGCGCGCCAGGGACCATGGGAAAACGGAGCATGGGAAGGTCCGGGCAGCGGTTTGTACAAGTCGACCGACGGCGGAACAACCTGGCGACAACTGACCAAGGGGCTTCCGACGTTTGAGCAACGATTGGGACGCATCGGGTTCGCCATCGCCCCGAGCAACCCGAACCGGATGTATGCCCTCGTTGACGCATCCCAGGAATTTGCAGGGCTCTACCGCTCAGATGATGCGGGGGAATCGTGGCGGAAGATCAACGGCGACGGAAGGCTGTGGGGCCGCGGGAGCGACTTCGCGGAGATCAAAGTCCATCCAAAGAATCCCGACGAACTCTACGACGCGAATATCGTTTGCTGGAAATCGACCGATGCCGGTGAGACATTCGCCGGGTTTAAAGGCGCCCCGGGCGGCGACGACTACCATGGGATCTGGATCAATCCTGAGAACCCTCAAATCATTTTGCTCGCGGTCGACCAGGGAGCGACTCTCACGGTCAATGGCGGACAGACGTGGAGCTCGTGGTACAATCAGCCGACCGCACAGTTTTACCACGTCATCACGGACAACCAGTTTCCTTACTGGGTCTACGGTGGCCAGCAGGAGAGCGGCTCCGTGGGCATCGCAAGCCGGGGCAACGACGGCCAGATTACGTTTCGCGAATGGCATCCGGTTGGTGCAGAGGAGTACGGCTACATCGCCCCGGACCCGCTGAATCCGAATATTATTTACGGCGGCAAAATCTCCCGTTACGACAAACTGACCGGACAAGTGCAGGATATTTCACCCGAGGCTGTCCGGAGCGGCAAATATCGCTTTCTCCGTACTGCGCCGGTTATTTTCTCGCCTGTGAATCCGAGAATCCTGTACTTCGCCGGCAATGTTTTGTTCAAGACAACAACAGCGGGTAATCGCTGGGATGTGATAAGTCCCGACCTTTCCCGGGAAAAACCCGAAGTGCCCGCAAGCGTCGGAGTGTTCACGACTCCTGATCTCGCGAACCAGCCCAGGCGCGGAGTCATCTACACGGTGGCTCCGTCCCCGAACGATGCGAACGTTCTTTGGGCAGGAACCGATGACGGTCTCATTCATCGGACGCAGGACGGCGGGAAGACATGGAAAAACGTGACACCACCGCAGTTGACCTCCTGGAGCAAGGTTTCTCTGATCGATGCATCGCATACCGACAGCAAGACCGCATACGCCGGGGTCAACCGGTTCCGCCTCGACGACTTGAGCCCGCACATTTACCGGACACGCGATGGCGGCAAAACATGGAAAGAAATCGTGAGCGGGTTGCCCAACGACGCTCCCGTGAACGCTGTCCGCGAGGACCCCGAGCGCAAGGGCCTGCTCTTTTGTGGTACGGAGCATTCGGTCTTTGTGTCGTTCAATGACGGGGATGCATGGCAGCCGCTTCGTCTCAACATGCCCGCAACATCGATCCGCGATCTGGTGATTCACCAGGACGACATCGTCGTCGGGACACACGGCAGGAGTTTCTGGATCCTCGACGACATCACGCCTCTGCGACAGATCACCGAAGGAGTTGCGGCTTCAGAGGCATTCCTGTTCAAGCCCCAGACAACCTATAGGGTCCGGTGGAATATGAATACGGACACGCCACTTCCTCCGGAAGAACCGGCCGGTAAGAACCCGCCCGATGGCGCAATCCTGAATTACTATCTCAAGACCCCATCTGCGAATGCCGTCGTATTTGAAATATTCGACTCATCAAAGAGACTCGTCAGACGATTCTCCAGCACGGATAAACCGGAGCCGGTGAACCCCAACGACTTCAACATCCCGATGTATTGGGTCCGGCCGGAGCAGACCCTCTCGGCATCCGGGGGAATGCAGAGATTTGTCTGGGATCTGCACTATCCGCCGCCACAGGGTCAGAGACTATCGTATCCAATTTCCGCGATCTACAAAGACACGCCGCGGAATCCGCTTGGTCCCTGGGTGATGCCCGGAACCTACACGGTGAAACTGACGGTAAACGGAAAAACATACTCGCGGCTTCTGGCCGTAAAAATGGATCCACGGGTGAAGCTTTCTGCGAAAGTCCTGACGCAGCAGTTTTCGCTGTCGATGCAGTGTTATGAGGGGATGAGAAAAGTCAATGAGATGACAGAGCAATTGACGATGTTAAGGAAGCGTGTTCAGGAAGCGCAAGTTCGCGCAGGAAAAGGTCCGATGGGAGATGCCCTTGCAGCATTCGACAAAAAACTGTCGGAACTCGAAGGAACTGGCACAACGCGGCGGGGAGCGAGTGCAGAACTGTCTCTCCGGAGAGTAGGTGGTGAGTTCCGCTCGTTGTATGACATTCTTCAGGATGTCGATGCCGCGCCAACCACGCAAGCCGTTGCAGGAGCAGAAATCGTCGCCAAGAAATTCTCCAAAGCATCGAAGCAATGGGGGGATTTGACGGGAAAGGAATTGAAGGGGTTGAATGCGAAGCTGCGGGAGGGGAAACAACAGCAGATCAGGGTAGAGTAGCCACCACAAAGGGCACGAAGGACACGAAGAAAGTGAAAAGATAGCCACTGAAGTCATCAACCTTGCCGGAGCTGCCTACAAGAACAAGAAATTGTCATCCCTGCCCGCCCAATTCAGACCTTGATGGCAGGCGGGCCCACATGCACTAAGTGGGGATCTGATTTACCATGGAAGCTGAGACTGGTGACTCCGCCGTAAATCAGATTCCCGCTTAAAGCATGCGGGAATGACGAACCCTGTGGGGGAGATCTTAACAGGGGGATGAGTCAACTCTTCGAAAAACAAATCATGCAATCAACCACATCCTATATTATCATGTGGCAGTTCCGTGTCCAAAAAGGTTCCGAGCAGGAATTTGAGCGGGTATACGGCGCTGAGGGAGATTGGGTGAAATTCTTCCGCTCTGGGGAAGGTTATCTTGGAACCATGTTGTACCGCGACACTGAAGAATCCGGCTCTTATCTGACCGTGGATACGTGGACTTCAAAAGAAGCATATGATAGTTTCCAAGCCGCCCGAAAAAACGAATACGAAGAACTCGACAGAAAATGCGGGGCATTGACGGAATCTGAGAAGCTGTTGGGATCGTACATTCAGCGTGCGCAATAGCAATGCCTGAGCTTCCCGACGTCACCATCTATCTTGAAGCGCTCCAGGCCCGGATTATCGGCCAGCGCCTGGAGAAGATCCGGCTCGTCAGTCCGTTTGTACTCCGCAGCGTCGACCCGCCGATCGCAAGTGCCCAGGGGAAAAAAATCACGGGACTCCGCAGGATTGGCAAGCGTATCGTCTTTGAGTTGGAGGGCGACCTCTTTCTCGTCATCCACCTGATGATTGCGGGAAGGTTCCATTGGAAGCAAGCGGGCGCAAAGATCCAGGGGAAAGTCGGGCTCGCGGCGTTTGACTTCCTTCATGGCACGCTCGTCCTGACCGAAGCCAGCACCAAGAAACGCGCGTCGCTCCACGTTGTTCAAGGCGAGCAGGCATTGAAGGAATTCGACCGGGCCGGACTTGAAGTACTCGACGCCTCGCTCGACGACTTCCGCAGCGCCCTGCAAAAAGAAAACCACACCCTCAAACGAACGCTGACGGATCCACGGCTTTTCAGCGCCATCGGAAATGCGTACTCCGACGAAATCTTGCACCGTGCACGACTTTCTCCCCTCACACTGACTCAAAAACTCAGGGATGACGAGATCGGACAGCTTTTTCAGGCAACCAAAGAGACGCTGCTGCACTGGATTCAGTTGCTGAGGCAGCAAACAGGCACATCATTTCCGGAAAAAGTCACGGCATTCCACAACGAGATGGCAGTCCATGGGAAATTTGGAAAGCCCTGCCCTGTCTGCGGGTCGAAAGTTCAGAGGATCGTCTACGCGGAAAACGAATCCAATTACTGCCCCAGGTGTCAAACCGAGGGAAGGCTCCTCGCCGACCGGTCATTGTCCCGCCTGCTCAAGGACGACTGGCCGAAAACCGTAGACGAGCTCGAGATGAAGAGTTGAACTCCTACGGAGTTCGGTTTCTCTCTGGCGGACTGGTGACAAACATCCAACTCCTGACGGAGTTGCGACGATTTAACGATCTTCCGATGTGAAACTCTTGCAAGCCACTCAGTGTTAGCAGGAGGTCACATCAATGCCTGAGAAAGGAAATTTCTGAGTACTTCTTCATCAAATCCTATCCATCGACCATCAAGGAGCGAGACGCTTCTTCTGCTGGTGCTCTCGTCGATTCAATTCACCAGTATCCTCGACTTTGTCATCATGATGCCGCTGGGACCGCATTTGATGCGGACGTTCACGATCTCCCCCCAGCAGTTCGGCCTCGTGGTTTCTGCTTACACCATCAGCGCAGGGATCGTGGGATTCGGCGGGGCCTTCTTTATCGACCGCTTCGACCGGAAGTTCGCGCTGCTGACGATGTACGGAGGATTCACGATTGGCACGCTTTTGTGCGCTGTCGCTCCCAGTTATGAATTCCTCGTCATCGCACGCACGGTTGCGGGCGCGTTCGCGGGAACCATGGGCGCAATCGTCTTCGCTGCCGTCGGAGATGCCATTCCCGACGCACGGAGGGGAGCAGCCATGGGAATCATCATGTCGTCGTTCTCTGTCGCTTCCGTTGCGGGAGTGCCGTTCGGACTGTTCCTTGCCAACCATTACGATTGGCACATGCCGTTCTTTTTTCTCGGCGGCATGAGCCTCGTCGTGCTTGTTGTCGGCTTCAAGGCGCTTCCCCCGATGCGGATCCATCTCGTCAACAAGGTCTACGAACATCCGATGGTGGCCATGAAGTATATGCTCACTCATCGTAACCATCTTCGGGCATTTCTCTTTATGATGGCGATGATGATCGCCGGGTTTTCCGTTATTCCCTACATCAGCCCGTATCTTGTTTCGAACGCAGGCCTCCCCGAGGCGGACCTTCCTCTTGTGTACTTTTTCGGCGGCGCGTTTACGATCTTTACTGCGCGCATCGTCGGGGGCCTTTCCGACCGGTTCGGCAAGGCAAAAGTATTCACAATCGTGGCTCTTCTTTCAATAGTCCCGATCCTCGTGCTGACGAACCTCCCCCCTTTATCGCTGACATCGATCATCATCGTCACAACCATCTACACGGTGTTCACGTCCGGCAGAATGGTCCCTTCGATGGCGCTGATCACCGGCAGCGTCGAGCCCCAGCGACGGGGAAGTTTCATGAGTATCAATTCGTCCATCCAGCAGCTTTCCGCCGGGGTCGCCTCGTATGGCGCCGGCCTGATCATCGGCAAGTCGTCGACGGGCACGCTGACCGGCTATGGCATCGTGGGGATTCTTGCATCTATTTCCACACTTCTTTGTATTGTGCTGGCATGGAGAATCCGCACCGCGGAACCGCCAACCCCGCATACCGCGGCGAATCTCGCCCGTCAAGAAACAACCATCGTCGATCTTCCGGTTTAAACCCGCATGCCTCGGTCGGAATCCTATTTTACACATGGGATCCGACGCATGCTTCCACAACGCCTGAAAAAAGGCTTCAATGTGAGTAACCCGCAACTGGAATCCCAACCCGAAGGCATGCTGACCGAAACGGTCCGACGGGCACAGAAGGGCGACCGGCAGGCGTTTGAGCAACTGTACAGGGAGAATGTAGGCCGAGTGTACGCTGTCTGCCTTCGCATCGTGGCAAATGTGGGAATGGCCGAAGAACTGACGCAGGACGCCTTTGTGCGGGCGTGGGAAATGCTCCCGTCGTATCGCGGAGAGGCGGCGTTCTCTTCATGGCTCCATCGACTTGCCGTAAACGTCGTGCTTGTGGACATGCGAACGACAAAACGTCGCACGGCCCGTATCGCCACGGTCGAGGACCTGAGTGCGTTCGAACCGAACCATGCTGTTCCTGCTCACGGATCCTCGGTCGACCTCGAAAAAGCCATTGCCTCGCTCCCACCCAAGGCACGAACAATTTTTGTCCTGCATGATATCGAAGGATATCAGCACGAAGAAATCGCGGAACAACTCGGCCTTGCAACGGGGACCTCGAAAGCCCAGTTGCAGCGAGCCCGAATGCTTCTGCGGAAGGCACTGACATCATGAATCACGAATCGATCCGAACTCTTCTTGACGACTACGTCGACGGCATTCTTTCTGCGGACGACATGCAGGAAGTCCGTCTGCACCTTCAATCCTGTTCCGAGTGCAGCGAGGAAATCGCCCAGCTCCGATCACTCCTGGCAACTGCATCGACGCTGCCGAGGGTCATTGTTCCTCCGCGGGATCTCTGGAGCGGGATCTCCGACAGAATCTCTCTTCCCCACTCCAATATCATCCCGCTTCATCCCCACGGCATTCCATCGTTGGACAACGACGATCGCGAAGCGGTGTCTTCTTCGACCAGGCAGCGTGGTGCCGTCCGATTTGTGAAGGCCACACTCAGAATAGCCGCCGCAGTCGTCATCGCTATCGGGAGTTTTCTCTTGACGCTCCGGTCTCCGGGAAAATCCTGGGAGGTTGCGAGACTCCAGGGCAAACCGCTTCTCGGCTCTGAACAAATGGGAGCAAAAGGACAGCTCGAGCCGGGCGAATGGCTTGAAACGGACGCTGATTCCCGGGCGAAAGTGACGGTCGCAAATATTGGCCACGTCGAGCTCGGCCCAAACTCACGTCTCCGGCTGCTCAACACACAGACAACCGAGCACCGTCTTGAGCTCGCCCGAGGCCAGCTTCATGCACAAGTCTGGTCCCCACCGCGCATTTTCGTCGTCGAGACACCTTCGGCAACTGCGATCGACCTCGGTTGCGCCTACGATCTGCTCGTCGATCCGACCGGTGCGAGCACGCTCATCGTGCTGACGGGCGAAGTCTCTCTTGAATCCCTGGGGCGCGAGTCGTACGTTCCCGCCGGTGCCCGTTGTGAAACGCGGCCGGGTCTGGTTCCAGGCACTCCCTACGCCAACATCGCATCGGATGAGTTTCGTCGGGCATTGCAGCAATTCGATTTTGGGAGCAACCCCGACGCGCTCGATAACGTGCTGAATCTTGCGGCCGGAACTGACGCTATTTCACTCTGGCACCTTATTTTCAGAGTTGATGAACAATCGAGAGGGCGTGTGTACGACCGGCTTGCGGAATTTATCAAGCCACCCGAGGGAGTCACCAAAGAGGGAGTACTCAGACTCGACAAGTCCATGCTCGAGCAATGGCTGGATGAATTTACTTCTCAGCTGTATTCCTACCGCCACTTTGTTTCCGCTAAATAGTCCCACGGTGCGAAGGAAAGAAACCACGGAACACGCGGAATACACAGAAACAGTTCACTAAACCCATTCCGCGTCGTTCTGTGTGTTCCGCGGGCACTTCAATTTCCCACGGAACACGCGGATCACACGGAAGTAATGCACCCAAAACCATTTCCGCGTCCTTCAGGCATAAGTTTTCTTTCCCCCCTTTCAAACTAATTACGATTCTCCGGAATCTTACTCTTGGTGGTGGAACTCCCACAATAACTTGAAAGGAACATCATGAAAACTCTCACACTTGCACTTCTCGGGATGGCGATCATGTCAACATCCTGGTCACCCTGGAAGATTGCTATCACGTCCAAGGATGAACCGGGTGAGCCGATGGTCGTTACCGGTCAGGTGTTCGCACCCGACGGCATAACTCCACTTTCAGGGATGCGTGTCTATGTGTATCATACTGACGCACGGGGACTCTATAACGAGAGGAACTCGGGCACTCGAGTCCCGCGGCTCAAGGGTACCATGGTCACCAACGATGAGGGATGGTACGAATACAGCACGATACGACCGGCTCCCTACCCCGGAGGCGGAGTCGCTGCGCACGTTCACTATAATGTCTCGGGCGGCGGATATCAGGAATTTCACGACGCACTGGAATTTGAGGGCGATCAGTACCTGACCGACAAAGAGATTTCAGAATCCCGGAGCCGCGGACGATTCGGATCTATTCAGGTTCTTACAAAGGACAAGGGGGGGGTATGGCGGTGCACAAAGGACATTCGGATGGAAAAGAAATGACCTTGCGGGGTTGCAAAAGAAAGTTTTATTCCTCATACTTATGATTATTCCTTCAAACTCGTATGACAAAAAAGATTCTGAAATGGACCGTTTTTTCTCTCGCCGTTCTGTTCCTGGGCGCACAATTGTTCCGGCCCGAGCAGACGAATCCGGTGAGCGACCCGAAAAATTCCATTCTCAGCGACACGACCATCCCCCCTTCCATCCTCGCGACACTAAAGCGTTCATGTTTTGACTGTCATTCCAACGAAACCCGCTGGCCATGGTACTGCGCCATCACCCCCGTGAATTACCTTCTTGCCCGGGATGTGTCTGCGGGAAGAAAGCGTGTGAATTTTTCCGACTGGGGAACGTACAAACCCGGCCGCCGTCTTTCCGTGCTCGACGAGATCTACGACCAGGTGAGTCACAAGGAAATGCCCCTTCCAATCTATCTTCCCATGCACCCCGAGGCAAAACTGACGGATCAGGAAGTGAAAGCCATTCTGGATTGGTCTGAGGCTGCTCAAGAGGACATTTCGGATCAGAATTAAAAAACGCCCCGCCGATCCTGTTTCTCATCTTTAGTAACCCTCGCGACCCCGTCGTGTGGTTTTTTTCCCTAATCTTCAGTAAGATAAATCAATAGTGTTCGGCGTTCAGCAGTCTGCGAAACAGCTGACTGACCGCCTGAACCTGCCCCACTCTTCCAACCACCTTGCCCCCTCCGAGGGAGGCCACTTATGATCCGCCCTCTTCATATGTACACCGTTGCTCCTTCCTTGCCCAAGGATCTCGAATGTCTGCGCGACCTTGCATACAATCTCGTTTGGGTGTGGGACCACGAATTGATGGAGTTGTTCATCCGGCTCGATCCGGACCTGTGGGAACGGACCAATCATAACCCCGTTCTGCTCCTTGGATCGATCAGACAGGAGCGGCTCAACACCGCTTCGAGGGATGAAGCGTTTCTCGTTCAGGTGGAAAGAGCCAATCGACGATACAAAGAGTATCTCGACAGCAACTCTACATGGTTTCGCAAGAGCTACAGCGAGATCAAAGGGCATCAGATTGCATACTTCTCCGCGGAATTCGGATTGACCGAATGCCTGCAGAATTATTCGGGAGGCCTCGGAATTCTCTCGGGAGATCATTTGAAATCCGCCAGCGACCTGGGTTTGCCACTCGTGGGAGTCGGATTGTTGTACCAGCAAGGATATTTCCGCCAGTATTTGAACGCCGATGGCTGGCAACAGGAGCGGTATCCGGAAAACGATTTCTTCACTCTCCCCATCCGCCCGGAGCAGGACGACAAAGGAAACTCTCTCACGATTTCCGTGGAGCTGCCAGGCAGGAGCGTTATTGCTCAGATCTGGCGGGTCAACGTCGGACGAATCCAGCTGTATCTCCTCGACACCAATATTTCCGCAAACCGCGCCAAAGAAGACCAGGATATCACCGACCAGCTGTATGGCGGCGACCGCGAGCTGAGGATCAAGCAGGAGATCCTTCTGGGAATCGGCGGACACCGCGCTCTGCGGGCACTCGGGTTTCAGCCATCCGTCTATCATCTGAATGAAGGGCACTCCGCGTTTCTTTCTCTCGAGCGTATTCGCGAGCTCATGCGTGAACACAAGCTCTCGTTTGCCGAAGCACGCGAGGCGGCAATGGCCGGCATGGTGTTTACCACCCACACTCCGGTTCCGGCGGGGAACGATTTCTTTACGCCGGCTCTCATGGAGCAGTATTTTTCATCCTACTACAAGGATTTTGGACTTGCATGGAAGGAGTTCCTGGGCCTCGGGCGCCAGAATCCGGAGAACGACCAGGAAGATTTCTGCATGACGGTGCTGGCCCTCCGCATGTCCGGACGCAGCAACGGCGTCAGCAAGCTGCACGGCGACGTATCCCGCACGATGTGGAAGAATATCTGGCCTGGCGTCCCGGTCGACAGCGTTCCGATCAGTTCGATCACCAACGGCGTTCATGCCCCTTCCTGGATCAGCCGGGAAATGGCGGGCGTGTTCGACCGCTATCTGGGCCCGCGATGGCGCGAGGACGCGGGAGATTCCGCCCTGTGGAGCCGCATCCATCATATTTCCGACGAAGAGCTCTGGAGAACACACGAGCGAAGGCGCGAGCGTCTCGTGGCATTCGCCCGGGTTCGCCTGCGGGCACAGTTGGAATCCCGCGGCGTGCCGCCCTCCGAGGTCAACATCGCAGATGAAGTCCTGAATTCCGAGGCCCTCACGATTGGATTTGCCAGACGCTTTGCAACCTATAAGAGGGCCACGCTTCTGATGAGGGACAAAGAGCGGTTGATGAAAATCCTCTCCGACAAGGACCGACCCGTGCAGATTATTTTTGCGGGAAAAGCCCATCCGCACGACACACCGGGCAAGGAGCTGATTCGTTCCATCCTCCATTTTGCACGCACTCCGGAAGCGCGACGGCGCGTCGTTTTCATCGAGGACTACGACATGGTCGTGGCGCGGTACCTGGTGCAAGGTGTGGACATCTGGCTGAACACTCCGCTGAGGCCTTTGGAGGCGAGCGGGACGAGCGGCATGAAAGCCACGCTCAACGGCGCGATGAATCTGAGTATTCTGGACGGCTGGTGGGCAGAGGCGTACGATGTAAGCACCGGATGGGCGATCGGGAGGGGCGAAGAATATGGTGATCCCGAGTACCAGAACGAAGTGGAGGCAAATGACTTGTACGATCTGCTCGAGAAGGATATCCTCCCCCTGTTCTACACGCGCGGCGCCGAAGACCTTCCGCGCGGCTGGATCAGAAAAATGAAAACCGCGATGCGCGCGATCGGGCCCGAGTTCAATTCGAACCGCATGGTGCTCCAGTACACGGAGAAGATGTATCTGCCGGCCCTCGACCGATTCTCGACCCTGACCTCCGCCCAGAACAAACGCGCAAAGACGCTGGCGGTCTGGAAAGAAAGTCTGCGGCAGAATTGGCACACCATCAGGATCGTCGACGTAAACTCCGAGAACCACGAGAAGCTGAACGTGGGAGGATCTCTTACGGTGCACGCACGCATTGAGCTTGGCAGACTGAAACCCGACGACGTTTCGGTCGACCTTTACTATGGAACGATCAACGCCAGCGGCGAAATTGAGAACCCGAAGCTGATCCTCATGAAACCTGCGGACGGGTCCAAGGGCAGCGTATATGAATTCATCGGAACTATTGCCCTTGAGAAGAGCGGACGACTCGGCCACACCATTCGCATTCTTCCGCGCCATACCGATCTCGACAATCCGTTTAAGCCGGGGTTGATTCACTGGGCGTAGGAGGCAATGGACAATTCTGCAATGAGCAATTGTGCAATGAGGAATGATGAGGAGCTATGAGCCGGTGAACAGTAACCAGTGAACAGTGAATGGCAAATAGTGAATAGTGAGAAGATAATGGTAAACAGTGAACTGGAAACTGGCAACCACTTTGAACTTTGAACTCGAAACTCGAAACTTTTACCCGATACCTGATAACCGATTCCTACCAACAACACACCCATGTCAAAGCATTGCTATCTGGTTCTCTTCATCCTCTTCCTCATTTCCTCATCCGTCGCCCAGGAACGACAGGATCTGATTTACATGAAGGACGGCACGATCTTGAAAGGAATAATCATCGAGAATGTTCCGAACGACTACGTGCGGGTGGAATTACCCGGCGGCTCGCTCGTCACGATCAAGTATTCTGACATTGCCAGGTTCGGCAAGGAGTCTTCATCCGGCCAACAGCCTGCCCGACAAACCGGCCCCATCATGCAAAATCAATTGCCCCCTGCACGTCAGCAGCAAGACGAGCGGGACAACTCGCCGCAATTCAGAAAAGGGGTCTACAGGATTTCCGGCGGCGTCACGTATTCCAGCAACACCCAAGAGACGTCGTCCCGTGAGTATACTCAAACAACATTCTCGGCAACACCCGGTTTCGCTTCATTTTTGGTCGACGGACTCCTGTTTGGTATCGACGGAAGTTACTCGCATACGAAGTTTGAGGATAAGAATAGGTACGTGTTTACTCCCGAGATTGGCAATAACTATGACTATACGTCCTACGGAGCCGGAATTTCGCTGCGCTATTACGCAATCCCGGTTCACCCGATTCCTTTTTTTGGCGCCCAAGTCGCCTATGGCCGAACGGAAGATTCTGAAAAGCAAAGCTTCCTCAATTATGCCTTCGAACTGGGCCTCGCTTTCCCGATATCGCTTACTATCGGGATTGAACCATTCTTCCAATACGGTGTAACGAAAAGCGTCGACGAGGACACGATAGAAGACTACAAATCTTCAACAATCTCTGCCGGCGTCAGAGTTGCGTATTACATCTTTGAGTAGCTCACATTCACCATCATGGGAGATTTGATGTTAAGAACAATTTCGATCGTGCTCTTGTGTCTTTCACTCTTCCCGACTGGTTCAGCGGTTGGAAAGGAACGAATA
>JBARRO010000193.1:0-14061 GCA_049644265.1 Bacteroidota bacterium | reverse complement strand
GTATTGTCGTACGATGCCAGCATCATGACAGCGGACCTCCTTTTTCCGGCGGAAAGAGTGAAGATTGCAACGAAGGGGCTCGCTCCGGGCGTGATGTATTCATACCGATTTGGAGATTTCGAGGACGTTCCCGATCCGCCGAGATTTCTCCGGACGTTTGTGGGGGGCATTTGGCCTCCCGTGCCTCGGGTCGTCTACGCGGGTCTGAAAGCTCAGATGCTCTACTCGACATTTTCGCGTTCCGCGCGCAATGACTCTGTCGTGGCCAGATCTGCGCCCCATGATTTCTTCCCGGCGCCGTTTATCGGCATATCCGGCGGCCGCCCGAATTACCGCTGGTATATCGAGGTGAATTCGCTTGTGAACGTCAACACTCAAGACCTCACGTATGTTCAGCAGTATGTGTTGACAGTCGGGTTTTCGTTTTTGTTCTGAGGGTGAGGGAAAGTAACAGTTTCGAGTTTCTGGTTTATAGTTTGAAGTTGGTAAAAAACCTAACTTTGAACTTTGAACTCGAAACTCTAAACTCCAAACCCGAAACTTCTCTTTCAAAATTGAACCTTGAACTTCAAACTCGGAACCTTAAACTCGAAACGCGAAACTTTAACTCACAACCCGAAACCAGAAACTCGAAACCTGAAACTCCAAACCCGAAACTCTCCCCTCGTTTTTCTCTGCGTCCCTTGCGCACTTTGCGATTAGTCTCCTAGAATTGGAACACCGCCTCCAGCGAAAACCGCAGCGTATCGCTCACGGGAATGAACAGGAGGGAAGGCCGCTCAATCTTGAAATCGGTAAGGCTGATCGGGAATGTCGCGTCCACCACGAGACGCTTGTCCGACCATTGCGAAACAGCAAGCGAGGAAATGCTCCGCGTCACGCCATGAAACGTCAGTTTTCCTTCCACGGTCAATGTGTCGTGGCTTGAAACGACGGCCGTGCTGGCGTACGTGACTTCGGGATAACTGAGCACATCGATGACTTCCATGGCGTGCGAGTCGCGGTTGGAATTGCCGCTGTCAAACGTCGTCACATCCACCTTCGCCGTCACAGACTTGATAGTTTTGGCGGATGTATCGATGGAAGCAGTATACACGATATCGTGGCTTATGGCTTCAATTTCATGAAGCGCATGAGACATATGGTATTTGGCGGACGATTCTCCTTTAACAGAGGAGACAATCTTCTCCTGAGCGTGGGACAACGCCAGGATGAAAAGGAGTGACAGAAGGATCGAAAGAATGCTTCGCATGGAGTTCCTTACCTCAGAATGTGATCACAAGGAGCGACGCGGCAAACGTTGCGGTGGTGATATAGCCGGAGATCTGGTGAAGCCGTTCGGTCTGCAAATCGTATCCTTGTCTGGACCTGATCATGCTTCCGATAATTGGCGTGGCAATCATCCCGGCGACATGAATCCATGCCAGAGTTTTGTGGATGGTCGTTGTGCTTATTTCATCTCGACGGATCATCGGCGGGGGGGAGAGCAGCGCGAGAAGTCCGGTTGCGGAGTACGAGATGATCGTTGCGTCGACGAAGCCGAAGTGCGTGCGTCGGAGGTCGTACCGCCCGTCAATCACTCGCTGGCCGTAGTAGGCGGTCGTCGCCATGAGTCCAAGCGTCACGAATCCGCCGATCTGATGGGCCGTAAGCATTGTGCGCCGCATTGCGAGCTCGTTCCTGCGCTCTTCTGCGTTGAGCGGCGGGACGATCGAGAGTGTGCGCATGAGTCCTGACTCTCCCCAAAGCGCCTGTTCGGTGATACTCATGTTCTCCGGCAGAAGGTGCGGATGCGGAGGTTGCGGAAGAGAGTCAACGACTGACGGCACAATCACGGAGGCTGAATCAGCGCGGATTTCCGGTTGCTGGGCTTGAAGTTGGATGGAACAGGAAACGAACAGGAGAAGCGTGAGAGCGGGGAAATGGGTTCCCTTCGATGATTTCATAGATGTTCCTTTGCGATGGGTTCTTACAAGATGCCGTTGAATCTGCGATCAACAACCCAAAACCAAGTTACATCTACGACGTTACCTCCATCGAAGGAACATTAAGGAACAGTAAGGAACAGTACGGAGATTCTACAAAGAAGACTCCTCCATGGTAGAAATTCATAATCCGCAAATCAAGATCCGGGGGATTAATTTTTGTTCACGCGGATGTTCACTGATATGACGCCTGCCTGCTCTATGAGTCTTCGACTCGATAGAGTCGTAGACCGCAGGCAGGGATTTACGCTGATTGGAGTTTTGAGATGATCGGAACCCCAGGCAAAAGGTTACCTTCTGCACTGCTGAAACCTGGAAGAAGGTAACGTTTCACCTCGTTTACGTTCCTTGCGTCCCCCGATTTGTGCCGGTGTGAGCATCTGACACCGGCACAAACTCGCCCAAGCTTGAACAACGACTCGCTTCCCGCGAGAATCATCAAGAGAAACCTGTTTGCTGCCGTTTAATTTGGTAAGTTAAATGCGGTAGTTCCGACGCCAATCGAACCATACCTCTCTTTTGTTGTTTTTTTGAAGGGATGTTGAGCGCGTATGATCATTCAGTTCATGAATTTTTCTTCTCACCAAGTCAGGGAGGCACTATGATTCACCGAGATGCTCCGGGCAAAACCTTGTTCGCCACGGTCTTCAGCATGATTGTCGGCACGGCAGGCCTTTGCGGCCAGACCGTCCAGGACAACCTTGTCAGTACTGATGCAATGATATGGGCGATCGCAACAAGCGGAAATACCATTTACCTCGGTGGTGATTTTCATATTATCGGTTTTCCCACCGGCGCAATGGGAATTGACAGCTCGACGGGAACCTCCGACGCCAGCCTTCCCCGGGTTTCAGGGACGGTCAATGTTGTTCAACCGGATGGCCTCGGAGGCTGGTACCTCGGCGGGGCATTCACACAAGTCGGAAGCGTGACGAGGTACTATCTCGCCCATATCAAAGCGGATAAAACAGTTGATGCGTCGTGGGATCCTGCACCGGATGGGCCCGTGTTCGCCATCGCTGTTTCCGGTTCAAGCGTGTTCGTCGGCGGAGTCTTCAGCTACGTGGGAGGCCAAACGCGGTTGTTCGTCGCGGAGCTGGAAGCGGCCACGGGCAACGCAACCCCCTGGAATCCAAACGCGAACGGAGCAGTGATGTCCCTTGCTGTTTCAGGTCTGGCGGTGTATGTCGGAGGAGCGTTCACATCGGTCGGCGGCCAATCGCGGCTGTGCATCGCTGCCATTGATGCGAGAACAGGGAACGCAACCTCCTGGAACCCGGGTGCCAACGATATCGTGTACTCCCTGGCTGCCTTCGGCTCGACGGTTTATGCGGGAGGTCTCTTCACCAGCATCGGGGGACAATCGAGGTCCTACATTGCGGCGCTTGATGCCGTATCCGGCAGTGCGACCGGCTGGAATCCGGGTGCCAACGGAAGCGTCTTTTCTCTTGCCCTCTTCGGCCCGACGCTGTATGCCGGCGGGGGATTCACGAGCATCGGGGGTCAAACAAGGAATCGCCTCGGGGCGGTCAGCACGACCACAGGAGACGCCACGACCTGGAATCCGAATATCGACGGCGTTGTCAATTCCGTTTCGATCGCGAACTCCACGGTCTTCGTGGCAGGCGAGTTTACGAGCGTGGGAGGAGCGTACAGAAACCGGATTGCTGCGGTCGACCTGGAAACAGGAATCGCAACAGACTGGAATCCGGGCTCAACGGTAAGCCTCTCCACAGTGGCCTCCTTCGGCACAACGGTGTATACGGGCGGAAGCTCGGGCATTATTGCAGGAGTGACAAGGAACTGTCTCGCTGCGATTGACGCGACCTCGGGCAATGTGACCAGCTGGAATCCTAATGCGAACTCCAGTGTCGTCGGGTTGGCTGTCTCGGGTTCGAAAGTCTACGTGGGAGGCTTCTTCTCGAATGTCGGAGGCCAGCCAAGAAGCCTCATCGCAGCTCTGGATACCTTGACAGGAAATGCCACAAGCTGGAATCCCAGTTCGAACGGCGTAGTCTATGCCTTTGGGTTCTCGGGGTCTGTTGTCTATGCAGGGGGGGGATTCACGACGATCGGTGGACTGACACGAAACCAGATTGCTGCCCTCGATGTGACGACCGGCAGTGCTCTGACGTGGAATCCGAACGCAAACAACCTTGTGAGAACCATTGCTGTACGGGGTTCCAGAGTCTACGCCGGAGGTGCATTTACAACGATCGGCGGGCAACCGAGAAACCACCTGGCTGCCCTCGACATCTCGACTGGCAATGCTTTGAGTTGGAATCCGGACGGTAGCGGGAGCGTCAACGCTCTTTATATTTCGGACTCGACGGTCTATGCCGGAGGCAACTTCTTCGTGATCGGCGGATTTGTCAGAAGTTACCTGGCGGCTCTCGATACATCAACGGGCGCCGCGAGAAGCTGGAATCCAAACCCGAATGATTACGTGGTCGGGCTTGCCGTCTCTGGCACGACGGTCTATGCCGGAGGCTCGTTCACCAGTGTGGGGGGGCAATCCCGGAATCGGCTTGCGGCTGTCAGTTTGTCGACAGGAGTCGTGACTTCGTGGAATCCCGGCGCGGACGGGATAGTGTACTCACTTGCTTTATTGCCTGCGACCGGACACGTGTATGCGGGAGGAAACTTTACGCAAATCGGCGGCAGCGATCATATGTATATTGCGGGACTGACCAATCCGAGTGATACCTCCTTACCGGTGACGTTTCGAGACATGAGCGTGTCGTCACGGGGTCTGGATGCAGAGGTTCAATGGTCGACCGTTGGAGAGACGAACAACTACGGGTTCGAAGTCGAACGCCGCAGCACGGGCTCGGATATCTGGAACAAGGTTGGATTCGTTGCGGGAGCCGGGACGAGTGCTGTTCCGAAGACTTATACGTACGTGGACGGAAGGCTCAAGGTGGGTCGTTATTTCTACCGGCTCAGGCAAATCGACAATGAAGGGAATTTCCGATACTACGGTGGCGTCGAGGTGGAGGTCGGTTCAGCACCGAGAGTATTCAACCTTGAATCGAACTATCCCAACCCGTTCAATTCATCCACGACCCTCCAGTTCACTCTTGCCGAGGACGGAAAAGCGAGATTGACAGTGTTTAATGAACTGGGCCAGGAGGTTGCAACCCTGTTTGACGCAGTGGCAAAGGCCGGCCAGATCCATCAGGTAAGTTTTGATGCATCGAGATTCTCGAGCGGCGTCTATGTTGCGCAACTGGAGTCGGTGGGTGGGCGGATGATGAAGAAGATGGTATTCCTAAAATAGGCCAGGGAACTTGAGCATGAAGGACACTGAATGGGGAGACGGGTGATAAGAACGATAACGGTGGAATACTCGAATGATGGAACGATAGGTTGACCGATTGGAAAGACGCCATCGGTTGAAAAGCCCTGCCTGCCCTCGAAAAAACACGGCGGGTAAACTCTACGAGTCTTCGACTCCGTAGTCCACGACCGTAACGGGTCGTTGGACCCGTAGGGAGTCGAAACCTCAGTCAGGGACGGCTATAAGATTTTTCAAAACCCCGAGAGGAGTCTTTATGAGTAATTCTTAGCCGTCGATTTTCAGTCGATGGCGGTGAAAGTGGGTGTCGCAGTGTTTTTGTCAACCCACCGCTCATAACTCGTTACTTCCTACTTCCTACCTGCTACTTCCTACTCACCACTCACTGCTCATTCCTCATTGCTTATTGCTCATTGTTCATTGCTCATTGTTCATTGCTCATTGTAAAACCTCCACCACCATCCCAATCCTCCTCCCCCCGTCAGTTGAAGTCTTTGTGCCGGGTGTTCCGATTTCGCCGGGAGGGCTGACCGAAGACGTCGTTCGATACGTCACTCGAAGAGGGACGAATTGTTCGGCAAAAAACGAAACCCTCGCACCAAGCAATGGAATCGTAGCGCGCACGCCGAGTTTGAGCAGATGCGCCGTCTGAATCGAGAGCGGATCGAGAGCGTAATTCTTGACTCCAAAGACGAGGAATTCCGGCTCCCAATGCTCGAGGTCTATTCCCGAGCGAACGAAAAAGTACTCCGCTTCGGGAATCAGCTGAACCGACCCGGAACGGAACTCCGGTGTGAAGGTCAGCGCATGCAGCTCTACCGTGCCATCGAACCGATAATACAAGCGGTTGTCAAACACGGTGGATGCAAGCGCAGTGAACGGCCAGGACTCCATATGTCCGATTCCCGAACCCTCGTACTTCCTGAACGAATACCAAAGCTTCCATGGGGAGCTCCGCTGCCCGCTTCTATACCCCACGGCGTAGTGCGACCAGTCGAGCGATCCCTGCGAGAGATCTGCGAAAAGCAGGTCTTCCGATTTCAATTCGTTCTCCAGCCTGAAAACATTCGTCGAGTATTCCACCCAGCCCGTTGCATCCTCCGAGACGGCAATGAACAGCGATGCGTCGGTCCCGAAGCCCTTGATGGTATTCATGGCAGAGTAGCCGGTTTGCCCGCCGGGAGACTGATCAACGGACGAAAAAAGTTTCAGAGTAGCCCCGGCGTTCGGGAACGGAAAGGCCTCAATCTCAACAGTAAACTTTCGCATGGCAACGCCTTCGTCAAACGACGCCAGAAAATCCTCGACTCGAAAAAGGCTGGAATGGGAGAGAGGGATTCGCTCCCATGACGCTTTGGCCGAAAGAAAATTTCCGAACGGCTGTGCCCCGAGCGAAAACCGGTAGAACAAGCCGCCGGGATTTCTGTCGAGGGGAGCGAAAAGCGAAACGGACCATTCATTGAACCAAACCGAGCTTTTCATGCCGGCCGAAATGACCTGCGTCGTGTTCTTGAATGATCCGGAAAACGACGGGACGGAATTGTCGTAGACTCCGTAGGTGTCGTCAGAAGTCAGCGCGAAGAAGAGCGAATCACTGCTGCTGGCGGCCCCGATTTGCACGAACGAGGATCGCGCAAACAGCGTGGTGTGAAGTCGCTCGGAATTTTGCCGGAACAAGTCGAAATACGCATGGCCTGCGACGGCAAAGAGATGGAATGTGGAATCTGCAGGCTGGGCTGAGAGCTCCGGGGTCAAACATGAGAGGAGGAAGAGAAGAAAAAAGCGTGGGTGGCCGGGGAGGCCCCCACGCTTTTTGGACAACGACGGAATCATTTACTGAGCGGTGACGGAGACAGTGTTCGAGTAGTTGTTTGCGCGGGCGCCATAGATGAAGCTGTAGCCAATGGGGAACACATAAGCATACGCTGCTCGCTGAACGCGATACTGGTACGCTGTCCCGCTCTGGACTCCGTTGTCGTAGTAAGAACTGCTGTACAACGAATCGATCGATTGAAAACTTCCGGTCGTTCGTCGCTGAATTCTGTAGTTGCCGTATTTCTGAAATGAAAGGTAGACATACCCCGGATACGCGAACGCCGTGATGTTCTGCGGTGCAACGGTCATGTCGATTTGGGCGTAGGTGTATGATTTCGGAGTCACGACCGCCGTTCCGTTGAGCTCCACCGAAATGGGTGTGGAGTTCTGCACCACGGTTAGCTGTGCGGTTTGATTTGGGTTGTCGAGCACATAAAACCGGACGGTACGGTTATAGTTCGAAGAGTAGTAGTTGTCGGACGGTTTGGGAGTGTAGGTCTTGTTATTCACGACCAGGCTCGCCGTCGTGCCTGCGTCCATCATGCCGTCGTCGTCGTTGAGGTAAACATAGAGTTTCCAGGCAAAGGATTCATCGAGGTACAGCAGCCTCTTCAATTTTTCATTGGTCATGCCGGGGAACACTCCGCTGAACGTCGGATCCGGGAAGATGAACGACGCATAATCCTGATCTCTCCAATGCCATTGAATGTCTCCCGTCGCCGTGGAGTCAACGGTATACCGAGGGAACCATTGCGACTTTGGGTTCAGCGGGGGATTGTTGTAGAACTGCGAAAGGTTGATTTGAACAGTGATGGTGTTTCCGTCGCTGTCCGTCCCCTGCGTGGAGATGCCGTTGGTAAACGAGTTCTCGATCTTTGTCAGGCCCGAGAGGGTGGAGTCGAGGTCCGCGTCGCTTATGCCGCCGGTTCCGTGTTTGATAATATCGTCGTTCTGATTGTCTGTCTCCGATTTCAGATAATTGACGGCACTGCGGAGTTTCGAAATTGTGGCAAGCAACCCGGCCTTGACGCTTTGTGCACGCGCGGTTCCGTCCGTCGCAAGCGCAAAGAATGACGTGTTGTCCGGTTGGAGAGCGGCGACAACCGACTTTGTTTGATAGTCCGGCATATCGAACCGAAAAACCAGGAACTGCTCAACCCAGGCTTTCATCATCCGCACCATCGCGTCCATAATGTAGACTTCTGTTCCGTCCAGGTAGACGTCGGAAAGTCTCGAGTCGCCCTGCATTTTTCCGGAGATCTTGAACTCGAAGCTGGTATTCCCCTCAACGACGGCAAGCCGGTCAAGGGCGTAGTTCAGGCGGGGGAGGAGGTAGTCCCGGAGAACTTGCTGCATTTGGGCAATCGTCGGTGGGTCGGTGGCTGCGATCTGAAGCGTTCTGAGAAAATCCTTCGCGAGCACATTCGTTTGAAGGGTGAGGTCGCTTCGTCCTTTTGGGATGCCAAACTGGAGCCCTCCGACTTTCCCGAAGCTGCTCCCTTCCCACTTCTTGATGGCGCCGTTGATGTTGGGGTCCGCAAAGGCGCCGAAAACTTCCGTTATCGCAGCGCCGAAATTAGCCGGGGCGCTGTTCGCATTGCCTTCCAGGGCTTTCTTGAAGAGCGAGTTCGATTCGGAAAAACTGATCCGATCGAGGTCCGTCGAGCTGTTGATCGAGGCAGCGGAGAGGGCAGAAAGAGAATTCTCCAGCGAGGTGTACGCCTGGCCCTCTGTTACAGTAACGTCGGCAGCTGGTTCCGTGGCTTTGTTACAGGAAACAAAAAAGAGAGAAGAGAGAACGGTGAGGAGAGTGATCGTGAGCTTCATGGGAATCCCCTTTCAATCAGATCAAGTTTGTACGAAGCATGTCATAAGAGTACCGATAAAAAATAGCACAAACAAACGAGAGAGAACGTGACGGGGGTCGGGAATCTCAAAAATGAGAATGAAAAATGAAGTTGGACAGACGGACAGATGGAATGACGGAATAAGGGAATGATGGAAACAGACTGCGAATCGAAATGGCATTGGGCGATAAGGAGGCTCAGAACAAGGTTCGACCCCTGTCCGCCAATCCCGTTAGGAATCACCTGGCAAGCTTCGCTCACCAATGTATTTTTTTCTTTGATATCCCGATGCCGCTAACCCTAGTTTCGAGTTAGCGATAGTTCTGCTCAGCATCGCTCACCGTTCCTCCGACTTTCGCAGGAAACTGATAACTGACATCTGTTCACAGCCAACCTGCCACCCCCACTCACCAATAACCAGCCCCCCTCCTTGACTTTCCCCCAATTTTCCCAAATCTTCACTTAAGTTTCTATTTTTTCTTCGTGCCCTTAGTGTCCTTCGTGGTTGTATGACCAGAGTAGAGCAGCATAACATGGTGCTTTCCCTTCGTGACTACGCCAGGAAAATGTCGCGCGATGAGCTGTTTGCGTTTGAGATGATGATGAAGCGCGACAAGGATGATGAGGATCTGGATTATCTTACGCAGCGAAAGTTGGAGGAACTGCACGCTAAGTACATTCCAAAGAAATCCCGGAAGGACCTGGATGACCTTTGGAACAAATTCACGTCGTCAAACCCGGATCAGAAAAAATGAACTATCGAACTCTTGGACGGACCGGACTGAAGATTTCCGAAATCGGATACGGCGCATGGGGTATCGGCAAAGAGATGTGGCAAGGCGCGGAAGACAGCGTCTCCCTGAACGCGCTGAACAAAGCGGTCGACCTCGGCTTGAATTTTATCGACACCGCACTTGCCTACGGCGAAGGGCACAGCGAAAGCCTGGTGGGAAAGCTCCTGAAGCAGCGAAAGGAGCAGATCCATGTCGCCACCAAAATCCCGCCGAAGAACAGAATATGGCCGGCAGTGCCGGGCAGCAAGCTCCGCGACGTGTTTCCCGCGAAATACATACGAGAATGCACGGAACGAAGCCTCCGGCATCTCAACGTCGATGTCATCGACCTGGAGCAGTTCCACGTCTGGCTGGACGACTGGGCTACCGACGTTGAATGGTCCGATGCCGTCGAGAAGCTGAAGGAGGAAGGGAAGATTCGGTTCATGGGGATTTCCATCAATGACTACCAGCCGGAAAACGCACTCAAGGCGGCGGAGACAGGAAAAATCGACACGTTCCAGGTCATCCACAATATTTTCCACCAGGCGCCGGAAGATAAGCTCTTCCCAACCTGTGCTGCGAAGAACATTGGTATCCTCGTCCGCGTGCCGTTCGATGAGGGGGGATTGACAGGCAGTGTGACTCCGCAAACCAAGTTTCCGACAGGCGATTTTCGAAACGATTACTTCCGCGGCGAACGCAGACAGCAACTAGCGGAGCATGTCGAAAAACTCAAGAAGCTTCTGGGGACGGAGGCGAGGACACTCCCAGAACTCGCGTTACGATTCTGTTTGCAGCATCCCGCGGTTTCCACGGTCATTCCTGGAATGCGCTCACCAAAGAATGTCGAAAGCAATTGCTCAGTTTCTGACGGAAGAAAACTGAGCCCGAATCTTCTTGCGGAACTGCGAATGCATAAATGGGAAAGGAACTTCTACAACTAGCATCCGCTCTCATTCTGCCCAAATTTCTTGTTTATCCTGCAATTTTTGCGTATTATTTTCATCCGGCGTCAGTTCAGCTCGTTGGACATTGGTTAATTGGTTCTTGGTTAATTACGTATTTGGCCCAATTATCCATTTCCCATCTCCCATTTTCAATGTTAACGGGCTCTTAGCTCAGTTGGTTAGAGCGCTACCTTGACATGGTAGAGGTCATAGGTTCGAGTCCTATAGAGCCCACATGGATCCGAGGGGGAAACAGTTCTGGGTCTACGTCGCAAGAAGCCAGAGTTCCGGTCAGCATTTATTGAGGGGCTGATCAAGACAAGAACGCCAGTTGGTTAGAGCGTCCCGTCCCGTCGGGACGGGAAGGTCATAGGTTCGAGTCCTATAGAGCCCACAAGCATTTCAGATTGCAGATTGTAGATTGAAGATTTGAAGAGAACCTTTTTTAAAGTGGTTCTCTTCCAATCTACATTCTTCCATCTACAATCTTACATGTTTAGTGCCCACAAGCATTTCAGATTGCAGATTGTAGATTGAAGATTGAAGATTATAGAGTTTGTGCCTTTAGGAGCTTGCGTGCATAGAAGCGGGGAGAACTGGCATTTCCCGCCTTCTTAGACCATGGTGAGCGCAGGCGAACCATGTCAGGGCAAATCGAGGGGGAACATTGGACCAAGCGTGGGTGTACATTCTTAAGTGTGTAGACGGTTCTTACTACACAGGTTCAACAACGGATATCGATCGAAGACTTGCAGAACATCAGCAAGGTATTTGTGAGGGCTACACCGCGAGCCGCCGTCCGGTGAAATTGGTCTGGGTTGAAGATTTTCCGGATATGGACCAAGCATTCGACGTTGAGCGCCAGATCAAAGGATGGACCAGAGCCAAGAAGGAGGCCTTGATCCTCGGCGATCGAGAGCTGCTTCACAAATTGGCTGAATGTCGAAACGCAACGAATTATCGGAATCGAACAACGTGACTGGCGGTTCCATCCTTCGCCTCCGCTCAGGATGGAGGATTTTTTAGATCATGGTGAGCGAAGCTTGTCCTGAGCCTGGTGAAGGGGCGAACCATGTTCGAGCAATCACATAAGCTCTATCCATCCTTCGCCTCCGCTCAGGATGGAGGATTTTTTAGATCATGGTGAGCGAAGCTTGTCCTGAGCCTGGTGAAGGGGCGAACCATGTCGGAGCAACCAAATTAGTCGGAGCTTTTCTCCGATTTTTTTTCGTCATCGATGGCAAACATAACAATCACATATCCTGACGGTAGTCGGAAAGAATTTTCCGCAGGAACCACCGGCCTCCAAATTGCCGAGACCATCAGCAAGGGACTCGCGAGGGAAGCTCTTGCCGTCGAAGTGAACGGCGAAGTGTGGGATCTGGCCAGGCCAATCAACGAGGATGCGTCCCTCAAGATTCTCAAATGGGCCGATGACGGCGGCAAGTACGCCTACTGGCACAGCTCTGCTCACCTCATGGCTGAAGCGGTCGAGGCGCTGTATCCCGGAACAAAGTTCGGCATCGGTCCTCCCGTGGAAACGGGCTACTACTACGACATGGACCTCGGCGAGCACACGCTCACAGCCGAGGACCTTGCGAAGATCGAACAGAAGATGTACGAGCTGGCGGAGAAGGATTCAAAGTACGTTCGCGAAGAAAAGAAATGGGAAGACGCTGTTTCGTACTTCAAGAAGAAGGGAGACCAGTACAAGCTCGAGCTGCTCGAAGATCTCAAGGGTAAGGTCATCACCTTCTACCATTCCGGAAATTTCACGGACCTCTGCTATGGACCGCACATTCCCGCAACAGGCAGAATCAAAGCGATCAAACTGCTGAGCATCGCCGGGGCATACTGGCGCGGGAGCGAAAAGAACAAAATGCTCCAGCGCGTCTACGGAGTGACCTTCCCCACCAGGAAGGAACTCGACGACTATTTGTTCCGGCTCGAAGAAGCGAAACGTCGGGATCACCGGAAGCTTGGGCAGGAGCTTGAGCTTTTCCTGCTTACTCCAAAAGTCGGCGGCGGTTTGCCGCTGTGGTTGCCGAAAGGCACCATCATTCGTGAGACACTCGAGTCGTTCCTCCGCGAGGAGCAGCGAAATCGCGGATACCAGGCTGTGGTGACTCCGCACATCGGGAACATCAACCTGTACAAAACAAGCGGGCACTATCCGTACTATAAGGACAGTCAGTTCTCTCCCATCAAGGTTGAAGATGAGGAATACCTCCTCAAGCCGATGAACTGCCCGCACCATTTTCAGATCTACGCAGCGAAGCCGCGCAGTTACCGCGACCTCCCGATCCGGCTGGCCGAGTTCGGAACAGTCTATCGGTACGAGCAGTCGGGCGAGCTGAACGGCCTGATCCGGGTCCGTTCGTTCACGGTCGACGACTCGCATATGTTTGTCCGTCAGGACCAGCTCAAGGATGAGCTTTGCGGCGTCATCGAACTCATCCAGCTCGTGTTCAACACCCTCGGATTCCACGATTTCCGTACTCGGCTTTCCTTCCGGGACCCGAAAAACAAGGAGAAATACGCGGGAGAGGATCTCGACTGGATCCATGCGGAAAAGGACATCAAAGAAGCTGCTGACATAATGAAGTTAAATTATTATATTGGCATGGGAGAGGCTGCATTTTATGGCCCCAAGATCGACTTCATGGTGCGGGATGCTCTCGGTCGTACATGGCAGCTTGGCACTGTGCAGGTCGATTATGTCATGCCTCAACGCTTCGATCTGGAGTACGTCGGCAGTGATGGTCTCAAGCACCGTCCGGTCGTGATTCACCGGGCGCCGTTTGGGTCGATGGAACGGTTCATGGGAGTGCTCATCGAGCATTTTGCCGGCGAATTCCCGCTCTGGCTCGCCCCGGTTCAAGTCGCCGTTCTTCCCATTACCGACGCATTTCTGGAATACGCGAAGCAGGTCAGCGATCAGCTCAAGGCCTCGGGCATTCGTGTCGAGCTCGACGACCGCAACGAGAAGATCGGCTACAAGATCCGCGACTGCGAAACAAGGAAAGTTCCGTTCATGCTTGTGGTGGGAGAGAAGGAGCGTTCCGCGGGAACGGTAGCGGTGCGTCAGCACAAAAAAGGAGACCAGGGAAGTTCCCGGGTCGAAGAGTTCAAAACCAGAGTTCTTGAGGCAATCAGGAACAAATCACTCACTGTTGAGGAGAGAGCCCATTAAACAAGATCGAGCGCGTGTCAACTCCGAGATCAAAGCCCCCAGAGTCCGCGTCATCACCGATGACGGCGAGCAGCTGGGAATCATGCTGACGAAAGAAGCTGTGCGGCTTGCGGGCGAACGTTCGCTCGACCTGATCGAAATAGTCCCCAACGCGGATCCTCCCGTCTGTAAGATTATGGATTTTGGGAAGTACCGGTACG
>JBARRO010000192.1:0-20429 GCA_049644265.1 Bacteroidota bacterium | reverse complement strand
ATGGTATGTTGGCTCCACCGGAGACGGATCCTTCGTCCCGATGAATTCTGAAAAACGCACCACCATCCAGACCAAGCTGACGATTCCATCGTTTGGTTCCGACAAGCTGCGACTGAGCTACCTGAACCAGGCCAGAGATTTTCGCAACTACGACCATCGGTACAAATACAACCCCGACGGGGCCTACAAAAATTTTGTTCGTGGTGATCTGGCGGGACTCAACTATAACGGCGTGATTGCATCGACGACGTTTTGGGAATTCCACGGTGCGTGGTTCAGTAATCGCGAACAGTCCTATGCTTTTGAGGACCCGTACGATCCGCGCTTCCCACCGTACACCCGGGCGCTTGAAACCAGCGGCCCCGCATTTCTTGCAGGAGGCGCTGAAGATCTGCATTTTCACCGGGAGTCGCGCTATTGGCTTTCAAAGGTTGACCTCGTAAGTCAGGTGAACAATGAACACCAGATCAAGGTGGGGATAGAGGGGAAATGGCATCGGATATGGGTTCATAATTTTGGTATTCATAACGACCAAACGACGAATTTCAAGCCACAACCGATCGAGACGGGGAGGTCGGAGTTCGCAGACGTCATCATCCAACCGACGCAGTATTCCGGATACATCCAGGATAAGATGGAGTTCAAAGATTTCATTGTGAACCTGGGAGTCCGATTCGATTTCTTCGACCCGAAGGCGGACATCCTGACGGCCCCGCTGAAACTCGGAAATCCCCTGAGCGTTGCCCCCTCGGAGTCGGAGTCTCAGCTGAGCCCCAGATTTGGCCTCGCCTTTCCGATCACTGACCGGGGAGTCCTCCATCTTTCCTATGGTCACTTCTTTCAAATTCCCCAGTTTGATCTTATCTATCTTAATCCATCCTACAACATGAATGCGACCGAGGCGTTTCAGGTTGGCAACCCCGGTCTGAAGTCTGAACGGACGGTCGCATACGAGTTTGGCCTGCAACAACAATTGGGGGATGTCATCGGTCTTGATGTGACGGCGTACTACAAGGATTTTCGAAATCTCATCGGGACTCGCATCTATGACATCGGAAATGGGAACAAGTATTCCCAGTACGTGAACCAGGACTACGGCAACGCGCGCGGCATTATTGTTTCACTGGAGCGTCGTTCGTCCGACGGTTTTGCGGCGACGATCGACTACACCTTCCAGATCGTCCGGGGAAATGCCTCGGACCCAAATTCCGTCTTTCTCGACAACGTCACGGATCCGCCGCGCGAAAGTCAGAAACAACTCGCTCCGCTCGATTGGGACCGCCGGCATTCGCTGAACATTTCCGCCACCATCGGGAACGCGACGGACTATACGGTCACGTTGATCGGCCGCCTGGGAACAGGCCTCCCGTACACACCGGCATTTCAGAATCAAAGGACCGGCCTTCTCAACAGCGAAAGCCGTCCGCTGAACTACAACCTCGACCTGTACGCGACCAAATACCTCGACGTCTTTGGAAGTGTGGTGAACGTCTTTGTGAAAGTGTACAACGTGTTCGACACAAGAAATGAACTCGATGTGTTTACGGACACCGGAAGGGCAGACTACAGTCTTGAGGCCAATTATTCCGGCAATCCTCGCGGAATAAACACAATCCAGGAATATTACATGCGTCCCGATTACTATTCCGCTCCCCGGCAAATGATCGTTGGCGCAGAGATCAGTTTCTAACCACGGATGAACGTCTTCACACATACATCCATCTCGAAGCTGCTTGCGCTTCTCGTGCTGCTCGCTTCAGCGCCGGCGTTCGGGCAGCGGATTGTGGACCCGAACAAGGGGAATATCATTTACACGAAGAAGGGAATCATGGACGGCAATTTCGTGCGAACGATCTTCTACAATCACGGCGAAATTGCGCATTGGCCCGACCAGCCCTCGGGCGAGTGGCCCAAAGGGAGCGGCCACACGTACGTCGACGGTGTTGCAGTGATCGTTCAGGCGGAAACGAAGGACTCCTCGGGGGTAACAATTCATCCCCTTGAAACAAACTACCGCGAGTTCAATAGAAAAGATCCTGTATCGACCGTTCCCTGGGGTTGGGAACCACTCCCGGGATACGCAAACCCGACCCAGGATCAGCCTGCCATGAGCAACAACCCGGCAACCTGGCCCAGTTTCTGGCCGGATCGTGCATCGGACTGGAGCGGCTACTGGAATGGATTCTTCGGCAAGGGCATTCAGAATGCCGATCTTGAAACGTATTTCCGGATGGATGATTCGCCCGACAAGCAATATGCGTATCGGCCGGATCCGTCCGATTCCTCCCGCGGCGGGCTTGGCCTCCAGGTAGCTGTGCGTGGATTTCAATGGTCCCAGGTTCTCGCGGCGGATGTGATTTTCTGGTTCTACGAGATTACGAACGTCGCGAAGCAGGACTACACCAAAGTCGTCTTCGCCCAGTATATCGACTGGGGAATTGGCGGCAACCAGGACTCCAGCGATGACCGCGGCCTATTTGACAAGGAGCTCGATATTGCCTGGGCTTTCGACGGCGACGGAATTGGACAGCCTGGAAACTGGTCTCCGGTCGGGCTTGCGGGATATGCCTTCCTGGAAAGCCCCGGCATCTCAGACAACATCAACGACGATGACCTGGACGGAATCACTGATGAACGGCGCGACAACGATGCAGGAGTGCAAATCGTCGGCAAGCCGGCCATTCTCGCCTATATGAATGCCACATACAACATGTCCCGGTTCCTGAACTTCTACAATTATTCGTCGACCAACGACATCCCAGCGATGCAGCAGGGGTACCTTTGGACAGGTGACGAAAATGCAAACTGGAGAGGTTACACGGATCTGAACAAAAACGGGGCCTGGGACAACGGCGAGCCATTGAATGATGATGTGGGAAGCGACGGGCTCGGGCCATTCGACGCCGGATACACTGGACCAGATCCGGACGGCAGTCAGGGAGACGGAAAACCCGAGCAGTTAGAGCCGAATTTCGGCATCCTCGACAAGGATGAGTCTGACCAGATCGGATTAACAGGATTCAGCATCTTCCCTGTGCATTTTTATGAACTGCACGACGACGAACAGAACTGGCAGGTGTTGACCACGCTGATTGACACGACCGGTTTCCAGCAATTGAACGATGTGAATCTCGGGATGTACTTTTCGGCCGGGGCCCGACCGAAGGGCACATTCCCCGGGAATCTCTTTTCCCTTCGTCAGGGACAGACTGAACGATTCTCGATGGCGCTTCTATTCGGAAACGACCGCAACGACCTCTTTCGTCGGAAGAAAACGATTCAACAAATCTACAACGCGAACTATCGATTCGCCAAGCCCCCCGACAAACCGTTTCTCGTTGCCGTTCCAGGCGATCACAAAGTCGTTCTCTACTGGGATGACAAAGCCGAGCGATCCTACGATCCGTTCCTTCAGAAATTCGATTTTGAAGGATACCGCATCTACCGGAGCACCGAATCGAACTTTCTCGAGAACCTTATTATCACGGATGCCTACGGTAAGAGTACGTTCCGCAAGCCGCTGGCACAGTATGACCTTGTGGATGGAATTAAGGGGCTCCATCCGATCGACATCAACGGCGTGAAGTTCGACCTTGGGAATGAAACAGGTTTGCGTCACACGTACGTGGATAATGAAGTTCAGAACGGGCAGACGTACTACTATGCTGTTGTCTCATACGACCAGGGGTTCTACACGATAACGACCGCAGGGCAAGCGGACGGAATCGCGCCGTCAGAGTGCACGAGTATCGTCCGCGTTGATATCAACGGGAACGTGAAGACCGACATCAACACGGCTGTGGTGGTTCCGAGGGCCCCCGCCGCAGGCAATGTTCCACCCGGCGTTGACGGAACGATACTTCACTCCGGGCCCGGCACCGGAATTCTCGACATTCAGGTTCTGAATCCCGACTCGATCAAGCCGGGCAACACCTATCGCGTGACATTTACGAACGCGACAGCATTTCAGAATGACCCGAAGCCCTCATTTACGATCACCGATCCTCTCAATGGCAGCACATTGGCAGACCCCCGGACGGTGATCGCACGTCCGCAGGAAACCGCCGTCATCGACGGATTCATTGGGTATGTCTGGAACGACGCAACGATCGACGGTATTGCAGGAAAGTCTCAGTGGGCTACAGGAACCTCGAATGTGATTATGAAAGTGAGCAAGCTCCAGACCGATCCCGCATATCAAAACGTCGCGGTCGACTACCCGGCAGACTATGAGATGCGGTTCTCGAATCAATTTGCCGATACGTCGACCCAAACCGGATTTTTCGACATACCCACGCCGGCGAAATTCCTCATCTGGAATACTACGGAAGACACAAAGGCTCAATTTCTCTTTTCGGATAACGACAACAACAACGCGTTTACCCCGGGGGACCGTGTGGTGATTGTCACCGGCGACAGCCTGGGCAAACGTGCGCAACTCGGCAACTACCGTGCTGCGTGGAAGTTCGAAATGTTCGTTGACACGCTCGCGGGCCCTCTGCAATTACCGACGGGTGGAGATGTATATCGCTTCGTCTCATCGAAACCGTTTAGGACCGGGGAATCGTTCCAATTCAAGGTCCAGGCGCAACGGGAGGACAAGGGCAACGCCCGCTTGGAGCTGGACAGCATTGCTGTCGTCCCCAACCCGTACGTTGGTGCTGCGTCCTGGGAGCCGCAAAACCTGTTCAGAGCCGGAAGAGGAGAGCGGCGAATTTACTTCGTGAACCTGCCGGCAAACTGCACGATCCGCATCTACACAGTCAGCGGTGCGTTGATCAAGGAACTCCACCATGAGACACCGGTCGACAACGGGCAGGAACCCTGGAATCTTGTTTCAAAAGACGGGATGGATGTCAGTTATGGCGTCTACATCTTCCATGTTGACGCACCGGGGATAGGCGAGAAGATCGGCAAATTTGCAGTCATCAAATGATGCAACTGAACCTGACAAAAATGATACGACGATCGTCGCTCCTCGCGGGAATCTGCTTGATGATCTGTACGCGGAATCTCCATGCTCAGGCGGTCAGTCAAAACGTCTCAAAGGTCGGTACCACGGCAGCCACGTTTCTGGAGATCCCGGTTGGCTCGCGGGCGGTTTCCATGGGGAGTGCATTCGTTGCCGTAGCCAATGACGGCTCGAGCCTTTACTGGAATCCTGCAGGTCTTGCCCGACTGACAAAGCGTGAAGTCCTCTTTGCACACTCGGAATGGCTGGCAGACATGAATTTCGATTTTGCGGGAATTACTCTGCCCTTGGGCGATTTTGGATCCCTTGGCCTCAGCTTTGCGTCGCTCACCATGGAGGATATGCAGGTGCGTACGGTGGAGAGGCCGGAGGGAACGGGAGAAATGTTCAGCGCCGGGAGCTTTGCAGTCGGACTGCACTACTCCAGGAACCTTTCGGACAAGTTTTCCATCGGTCTTACTGGAAAATACATCTCCGAGCATATCTGGCATATGCAGTCACAGGCGTTTGCGGTGGACATCGGCGCACTCTTCACAACAAATTTCTTCAACGGATTGAAAGTCGGTGCAATAATTTCGAATTTCGGCTCAGACCTGCAGCTTTCGGGAAGGGACACGCGCACGTTCCATCCCATCGATCCGAACAAGCTGGGGAGCAATGACCAAATACCGCAGAATCTCGAGCTCGACAGCTGGCAGCTTCCGCTGAATTTCCAGTTTGGAATCTCCACCAACGTCGTGCAGTCCGATGAACATGTCCTCACGATGGCCATTGACGCTCTGCATCCGAGCGACAACTATGAGAGCCTGAATGCCGGGCTGGAGTACGGCTTTGAAGGTACCCTGTTCCTTCGCGGCGGATATCGTTCGCTCTTCCTTGCCGACCATGAAGGCGGGACATCGTTCGGCGTTGGCATCGTCGCCAGCTTGTTCGGATCGGCCGGCGATGCCCGATTTGATTATTCATATACGGATTACGGCAGGCTCAAGGCCGTAAATGTCCTGACAGCTTCTGTCACCTTTTGATGAACTCACGTCAATGCCTCGTTATCATCGCGCTCTCGATCTTCCTCATCCCCGGTTGCGGAGAAAAGAGCCCGTCCCCGGATGCTGAAGACGCCGGGAACATCACCCTCACGTACTGGCCCGCCCCCAATCCGCAGGAAGTCCAACTCGCTGATTCACTCGTAAAAGAATGGAATGCAGCGCACCCGTCAATTCAGGTGCGAATGCAGCCCATTCCGGTGAGTCAGTCCACTGAGGAAGTGCTCCTTGCGGCGATCGCCGGCGGTACAACCCCGGATGTGTGTTCCAACATTTGGCCCGGCGCCCTTCATGAGTACACCCGGGCGGGCGGATTGCTGCGTCTGGACCAGTTCCATGATTTCGACTCGATAGCCTCCTCGCGAACCCCACAGGAATTGCTGAGGACGTTCCGCTCGGTGGACGGTCACTATTACCAGATGCCGTGGAAAACCAATCCGGTGATGATGTTTTACAATCGCCGGATGTTTGCGGAAGTCGGCATCACAAAACCTCCCCGTACGTATTCGGAATTTTTCGCAGATGCGGAGAAACTGACCCGGGATCTGGACGGGGACGGACAGATCGATGTCTGGGCGGGGGAGAGAGATATCCGACCGATCTGGTGGCAACGGCTGTTCGATTTCCTCCCCTTTTACATTGCTGCTTCTCATGGGAGGACTCTGTTCGACGGTGATACACCGTCCTTCAACGACCACGCGGCGGAACAAGTGTTTGGATTCTTTCAGCAATGCTACCGCCGGCAGTATTTCCCCAGCACATTCTTCCAGGGCGGCGATCCGTTCCTTCTTGAGCGCAAGGCAACCCATTTTGCTGGACCGTGGCAAATTGCGACAACACGCAAGCTGGCGCCCAACCTCCGGTACGGCATTGCGCCCCTCCCGGTTCCGGATTCTTCGACGGGTCCCGTCTACACCTATGGGAATTACAAAACCATTGCGGTATTCAACACGACTCATCATCCGAAACAGGCCTGGGAGTTTGTAAAATTCCTCGTCACGGCCCGACATGACCTGCTCCTTCTTGAGATCGCCGATCAAGTCCCCGTCCGGGGGGATCTTGAATCCAATCCTTTGTTCGCAAACTACTTCCAGAGGAATCCGGACATGAGGATCTTTGCCCAGCAGGCGACGAACACGCGCGGAGATGATGCGGTACCGGACCTGAAGGAAATTCTCGATGCAATTTCGCAGGAGTACGAATCCTGTGCAGTCTACGGACGTGAAACGCCGGCTCAAGCGGTTCAGGAAGCAATGCGTCGGACAAAACTGATTGTCGATTGGAATCGATGAAGCCCTGGAGTAAGAGAGCAAAAAGAGACAGAGCTGGATACGCGATGGCTCTTCCGTATGTCCTGTTCTTCCTGTTCTTCGTCGGTTATCCGCTCGTATTTTCTCTCATCCTGATGTTTCATCGGTGGAATGTTGTCACACCGATGGAGTGGATCGGTCTGAAAAATTTTGACCGGCTGCTGAGAGATCCGCTCTTCTTTCGGTCGGTCGGAAATACACTCCGGTTTCTCCTGATCCAGATTCCGCTGCAAATCGTCGTGGCTCTCTCATTTGCCATGATTCTGCACTCCCGCATTCTGTTCCGTTCTTTTTTTCGGACGCTGTATTTCCTCCCCGTCGTGGTTTCGGGCGTGGTGGTAACGATTCTCTGGCAACAGCTGTATTCCTTTGATTCCGGCCTGTTGAATCGGTTGCTGGTCGACCTTGGCCTTCCGAAAGTCCGTTGGTTGGTCGATCCGGACATGGCGATGCCGTCCATCGCGATGCTGTCCACGTGGAAGAATGTCGGCATCTACATCGTTCTGTTCCTCGTCGGTCTGCAGAATATCCCGCGGGAGCTGTATGAATCGGCGAGTATCGACGGCGCAACACCTCTGCGGCAGTTTCTGCGCATCACGCTTCCCATGCTGAATCCCACCATGGTTGTGGTGCTTGTCCTCTCGACGATCGGCGGATTTTCCTTGTTCATCGAGCCGTACGTCCTGACCGGTGGAGGCCCGATGCAGAGCACGCTCTCCACGGTTCTGTACATCTACAACCAGGCGTTCTATTTCAGCCACATGGGGTACGCCGCGACGCTCGGATTTGTGTTCGCTCTCGTGATCTTTGTCGTCGTCCTTGTGCAGAAGCGCGTGGTGGAAATGGAGCCGACGACATGAAGCAAGCGCTGAAATACGCTGTCCTCGTCGTCGGGGCGATTGTCTTTGCGTATCCGTTTTTGTGGATGTTTGCGGCCTCGCTTAAGCCGGAAATGGAAATCGGAGGATTCAGCCTCTGGTCGAACCAGTTTTCTGTCCACAATTATTCCGAAGTGCTGACGAAAATCCCCATTGGACGTGCGTTTCTCAACAGTGCCATCGTTTCTCTTTCAACGACCCTTTCTGTCGTGGTGTTCGGCTCCATGGTCGGGTACGCTCTTGCTCGGCTGAATTTCCTCGGGAAAGGCCTCCTGTATTCCGTCATTCTCTTTACCATGCTGATTCCATTTCAAATCACGCTCATCCCCCAATACATTCTGATGGTGAAGCTTCACCTCACAGATACCTACGCGGCATTGATTGCTCCGACGATGATGAGTGCGTTTAGTATTGTCCTGTTCCGGCAATATTTCCTGGGAATTCCACAGGCGTTTATCGATGCTGCGCGCCTCGATGGATGTACCGACGCGAGAATATTATTTCGGGTTATTTGGCCTCTGTCGCGGCCGGTTGTTTTAACGGTGGCGATTCTCACCTTCATGACAAGTTGGAATGAAGTACTCTGGCCCTTGGTTGTGGTTCGCGAACGGTCGCTCATGACCATGCCTCAGCTCGTGACGCTGTTTACCATAGGCGGGGAAGCGGAATCGCTTCTCGGACTTCAACTGGCCGCGGCGACGTTGCTGGCGTTGCCGATCATTATCGCGTACGCCTTTTTCCAGAAGTACTTCATCGATAGCGTCGTCTCAACCGGTGTGAAAGGTTAGTATGTTTTTGTGGATGTTGTTAGCTGTTTTGCCTTCCATGGGGGATTCCTCGGTCATCGCGACGGTGGGACGGTTTGCCGTAACAGAAGGCGATCTGCTTCGAAGCTTCGAAGCAGCTCCTGCGTTTGTTCGCCGGGACAGCGCTCCTCTCCAGAAACATCTCGAATACATGATGGACGAACGCCTCCTCGCACTTGCCGCAGACAGTCTTGGATTCTCCCAATCGGGATTCGTCAAGGAGCGTGTCTCGGCGCTCGAAGAGGATCTGGCAGTTGACGAACTATACAAAGCGGATATTCTCAGCCATGTTCGTCTGGGGGAGCGGGAAATTGAAGCGAACATGCAGAAAGCAGTCAGAAATGTCAGGTATCGATGGATCTTTGCACCCGAACGGCGACACGCCGATGCGCTTCTCGCATCGATTCGGTCCGGGGCTCCGTTCGATTCTTTGTTTCAGCGTGAGCTTGCCGGCTCTTCTGTTGCGGACCGAACGGCGGAATCGACCCAACTGAGACTCGAATGGGACACCCCGAACATCGCGTCCGCGCTTGGGAAACTCAGGAAACGAGGAGTGAGTCCGGTTCTTGAAGGCAACGACGGGTTTTATATCGTATCGCTTGACGAAGTCTGGCAGAATCCGCTCCGCACAGAGACCGAGATGTCGATGATTCGCGGCGAAGCAATCAGGATCGGAACTCAGATCAAAGCGGATGCACGGGCTGGCGGGTATGTCAAATCGAAAATGAGGCAGGCAAATCCCGTGCTGAAGGCGGGGGGATTCAATATCCTCCGCGCCTTCGTCGCCGAAAAAGGTCTCTCCCGGGACACTCGCGTTCGATGGGCAATCCCTGCGACATTTATGACAGAAGCGGGGCCACAGCCGATTGCTGCATCTTCAAAATTCCTCAACCGGCCCCTGGTGACATTCGGGAAACGAACCCTGACCGTCAGCGACTATACCCGGTGGTTTGACCTTCGCCAATTCCAGCTCAAGACTCATTCCCTCAGTGCATTCAACTCGAGCGTCAAGCAGACTGTGTGGAGAATGGTTCAGGACAAACTTCTTATTGAAGAAGCATACCGCCGCGGCTTTCAAACAGTGGACACCGTGAGACACGAAACAGCAATCTGGGAAGCGAAATTTCTGTATCTCGCCGGTCGGGCCCATGTTCTGAAATCAGCGTCCGTCGATGAGTCCCATCTGCGTAGCCTCTATGATGAACGAAAGAAACAATTCCGCCGTGAGAGCCAGAATATTCCCACATTTGAATCTGTGAAGGAAGAGATGCGAGCCGAGGCGCTCGGCGAACAAGAGGGCATATTGCTGCTTCAGGCCCTCGAGATACTGAAAGCACGGTACCCTGTCGTCGTGAACAAGGAACGGCTGAGTCAACTCAGTCGAACATCAACGCAGGATCGCCAGGCAATCGATATGATAATCTACAAACCTGGCGGCACGTTTCCGCGTGTGGCGTTTCCGACGATCGATGAAGCATGGAGCCGGCTGCAATGACGATTTCTCGACATGTAAGATCCGCGGGTGCTCTGGTCCTGCTTTGGTCCATGGTTCACACCCAGGAACGACCTCTTCCCGCCGATGCTCTGGAATATTCATTCGACAAGCACTATGGACAGGTGGAGGTTGGAGGTCCCTTCGTGGGCGTCGAATTTCACAACAGTTGGCCCATTCCGTCAAGAATCAGCTTCTATTATCCTGTGGCTAACAGCATCGATTTGAGCACAGATTACTGGAAGCGGTCAGCTTCACTCCCGTTGGCGCTCGGTTTGAGGGCAGGGGATGGGCAGAGAAAATGGATTGGAAAAGAACCATGGAATTACACTCTCAGCCCGCACAAAGTCGTTTTTGAGACCGTGCAGGATCAGCTCTCAATCCAGATCATTTATGAGTTTTGTTTGAACCTGCCCGCCATGGTTCTCAGCGTCAAGATGAAGAATACGGCGTCGAAGGATTTGCCCGTTGAGCTCTACTCGCACCTCGTCCTTGCACTCCGAACCTGCCAAACGTATGCGCGAAAGGACTCCGCTTACACGACGTACGACAGCGCAAGCTCTTCGATCGTTGCCAGGTTTGATGATTCGGACACGCGAAATGCCGCAGTGTTCGTCCAGAATGTTGGCGCCTACCCGGAAGAGTGGACCTCGAGTGCAGCGGACCTGCAAGCCAGTGACGATGGAAGCTCTCATTGGGTCTCGTCAAGCTCTGCGTTGGGCAAATCACAGCATTCTTCAGCAAAAGAGAGATCCGTTGCAGCGTTTGTTTACAGAAAGACTCTCGGTCCCGGCCAATCGATGGTGGTGTCCCAGATGATCGGAAGCTGCAATCAGAGCGAAGTAGGGGAGAAAACGAAACTCCTCGCAAAAACGTGGAGTCAGGAGGTTGAATCGTATGACAGGTTTGTTCGCGTTACTGCCCAGGGGCAGAACAAATTTATCACGGGGGATCCATGGCTCGACAGATCCGACCAATGGGCGAGAGCAATCCTTGCGACGAACGCTCATTTCCTCGAGGATCGCATCGTACCGATGCCCTGTCCCGCCGAATACAATTTCTTCTTCACGCACGACCTTCTGATGACGAACCTCGGCGCGGTCAATTACGACCTGCCTCGTGTCAAACGAGATCTCCTGTACGTGGCTTCTCGCGCCAAAGACAATATCATCCCCCATGCATATTACTGGAGGGATGATGGATACAAGACAGAGTATTGTACTCCATCCAACTGGAATCATCTCTGGTTCGTGATCCTCACGGCAAGTTATCTTCGTCACTCTCTCGACGAGAGTGCCGCGAAGCAGCTGCTTCCTCTGGTGACAAAAAGCATCGAAGAGGTCCTGACACAGAAGAAAGCGGATAATCTCATGTATGCCTTCAGGCCCGACTGGTGGGATATTGGCTGGAATGAGGGTCCGAGGACATATATCACGGCATTGACCATCCGGGCTCTGAGGGATTATGCCTTCACGTGCTCGTTCCTCCGTGAATTTTCTCCGAAGCTTCTTTCCTACGAACAGCTTGCCGATTCAATGCAGCATGCGCTTGAGAGTCGTTTGTGGGACAAGAAGCAGCAATACCTGACGAACGAGAACAGCGGGATCCCTGACCCTCACTATTATATGGGATCACTCGTTGCGCCGGTCTTTCATGCACTCGATCAGGCGAAATCCGGCAAACTTGTGGAAACCGCACGGCGGGAACTCGTTGCACCCGGAGTAGGAGTACGGACTGCGATGCCGGCGGATTTTCATACGGATTCCTCCAAGGCATTCTACAAATTTGTCGATGACGAGGCAGGACAGCCGTATGTGTATGCCAACGGCGGTGTGTGGCCGCATAATAACGCCTGGTACATCCTTGCTCTCCAATCGGTCGGTAAGGCGGACGAAGCGCTGCAGTTCCTTCGAACGACCATGACCGTCGACGGAATTGCTCATAGCCCCATGGGACAACCTGCGATGTATGAGTATCGCATCTCCAATCCCACATCCCCCGACTACGGATCGATCGACAAGCCATCGTTCCTCTGGGCCGGAGGCTTTTACCTGTATTCCCTGTACCATCTTCTGGGATTCGGCGACCAGGAGTGGAACGTTGTCTTATCAACGACGCGTCCAGAAACAGTAGATAACACAGTATTCACGTATGCATTCGGAAGCACGAAAACCGTGACGGTTCGGGGCCATTCATCTATGATGCACCAAGCACGTGTCGACGGCAATGTTCTCGCTTCTTTTGTCCTGCCGCTGGAGGCGGCTCGAGCGACAACAGCGGAGTATGAGCTGGGAACAGTGGATGCTCCGTATCTCGACGGGATCAATGCGATTGTGCATCGGGTAACGAGCAACAAAGGAAGCCTTGTGATAACCGTATCTTCGTTCGAAGGTCACGAAACCGTTGCAAGGTTCATTTCAAGAAACAGGCCGGGAAAGGTGACTGTCGATGGAAAGAAATTGAAGGCTCAGGTCCAAAAATCTGCGAACGGATCCTTAATCATATCGGTGACATTCCGCGGTTCCAACAAAGAACAGGTCCTCACACTGAATTTCTAGCCGAACATGAAGGCGATTCTCTTTGAACAACCGCATAGCGTGAAAGTAGCAACCAGGGACCTGAGACCTCTCGGGCCCGGGGAGATTCTTGTGCGCGTGGAGGCATGTGGTGTCTGCGGAACGGATGTCCATATTGTCGAAGGGACCGCCCGGTCAAGTCCGCCGGTCGTTCTGGGTCATGAGTTCGCGGGAACGGTCGAGGAGGTCGGGAAAGAAGTTTCAGGAATCAAGCGCGGACAGAAGGTGGCAGTCGATCCCAATATCGCATGCGGAGTCTGTCCTGCATGCCGACGCGGAGATGTTCATCTCTGCTCAAACCTGCGCGCGCTCGGTGTAGATGTCGACGGCGGAATGGCTCAGTACACCATCGTTCCCCGCAAGCAAGCCTACGTGCTGCCGGAGGGATTTCCGGAGCCGGCCATGGCGTTCGTTGAACCGGTCTCCTGCGTCCTTCACGGAATAGATCGGGCGGGCATAAAGCAGGGAGATACCGTCGCCATCCTTGGTGCTGGCACGATCGGGCTGATGATGCTGCAACTTGTCCGCCATTCGGGTGCGGCAAGAACGATAGTCGTTGAGCCACGAGAGCGAAAACGAGCGACGGCGCGGAAACTGGGTGCAGACACCATCGTCGATCCCTCTGAGAATGATCCTCTGAAAAGTGTGCGATCACTTGCTCCGGAAGGAGTTGATGTGGTGATCGAGTGCGCGGGGAATGCGCAAACAGCGCTCCTTGCCGTTGAATTGGCTAGAAAGGGTGGAACCGTTGAGTTCTTTGGAGTATGTCCGATCGGAACGACGATTCCCCTTGAACCCAACCTGGTGTATGCCAAAGAACTGACGATCGTCGGTTCCTATGTTAATCCCCACACGTTTTCGCGGGCCATCACAGTTCTGGAACGCGGAATTGTGGATGTGGAGGAATTTCAAACAGACCGATTCTCCCTGGACCAGATCCAGGAAGCGTTGGAATTCCAACGGGAGGGGAAAACCATCAAGAGTATCATCGTCCCCTCTCTATGAAGACGCGCTTTGACGTCACAAGTGTCGGCGAAGCTTTTGTCGACCTTGTCTCAATGACCGCGGCGGACAATCTCGCCAAGGCTGAAAGCTTTGTGAAGGTTGCGGGAGGAGCGCCGGCAAACGTGGCGGTCGGAGTGGCAAAGATGGGCCTTCGGTCGGCATTCGTCGGAAAGATCGGTGACGATTCGTTCGGTCATTTCGTCAAAGCCGAGCTCAAGAGACTCGGCGTTGAAGTTCGCGGCCTCGTCTCCGACGGGGTTTGCAGGACCCGGCTGGCATTTGTCTCCGTTTCGTCCAATGGGGAAAGGGATTTTGAATTCTGGGAACGCCATCCGGCTGACCAGGAGCTTCAGTATTCCGACGTTGCGATGGATCTTGTTCTGAATTCCGCGATCGTCAACATCGGCTCATTTCTGCTGCTGAACGATCCTGCCAGGTCGGTTGCGTTTCGGGTTGCCCGCGAAGCGGGAAGAAAGGGATGCGAAATATGTTTCGACCCGAACGCGAGACTTTCCCTTTGGCCATCCGAGAAAGCTGCAGTGAAACAATTTCGGCAAATGGTCTCCATGAGCTCGATAGTGCGAATGAATGACAGTGAGGCGAAATTATTGACAGGTTTTCGCAACGTGGAAAAGGCTGCCGATAGCCTCCGCGCACTTGGTCCAAACCTCGTCTTCATTACGCTTGCAGAGCGCGGATGCTTTGCCGCGAACGATCAATGGCAGGGTCTCGTCCCCGGTTTCAACGTGAATGTGGTGGACACCACCGGATGCGGGGACGGATTCCTGGTCGGGATTCTCACGGGCATCAGGAAATCAGGGAAGAAACCTGTCGACCTCACGGGAACCGACCTTCGAAACATCTGCAGGTTGGGGAATGCAGTCGGTGCCTTGACATCCCGAAAACGGGGCGCAATTGCAGCCCTTCCGGAGCTGAAAGAAGTGAAGAGCTTTCTTGGGGACCCTTTGTGAAACGTGTTGCGCTGATAGCACTCTGCACATGGATGACTCAGCTCGTCCTCTCCCAGTCCCTTGTGAACTTTCAACATTTGAAGCACCTCACGGAACGTGTTGAAATGCGGGGAGATACGGTGGACATCGTCCATGTGTACGCGAACTACCCTGCATACGAATGGGTTGAGGCAAAAGACACCGGAACAGAAGGCGTAGCATGCGTCGACGATGCAGCACGGGCGGCGGTCGTTTATCTGCGTCATTATGAGCTGACGAAGGACCCCAACAGCCGTGACCTGGCAGTTGCTCTTCTGAAATTCGTGCTTCACATGCAGGCGGATGACGGAACGTTCTTCAATTTTCTCTATGCCGATCACACGATTAACAAAACGGGCGAAACAAGCAAAGCCACCTTCGGTTGGTGGACAGGTCGTGCCATCTGGGCTCTGGGATTGAGCTACAGAATCCTCAGGCAGGAAGATCCTGTGTTTGCCAAGACCCTTCAAACCGCGCTAAAAAAATCATTCTGGCATCTCGATACACTGCTCAAGAGTTATGGCAAGACACGTGATTATGGAAAGTACCGGAGCCCGCGCTGGCTTTTGTATGAGGAGGGTTCCGATGCAACTACGGAGTTGGGGTTGGGGCTCCTTGAATACTACAAGGCAACGCGGGACCCGAAGATCAAACAGGTCATCACCCGTCTCGCTGAAGGAATGGTCATGATGCAGGACGGAGATATGAGCAAATTCCCTTACGGGCTGCACAGATCGTGGCGGACGATGTGGCATATGTGGGGGAATAGCCAAAGTGCGGTTCTTGCCGCAGCCGGCAAGGAATTCCACAAGCCCAGTCTGGTGAAATCTGCCGAACTGGAAGCGCGCTCATTCTACAGCCGCCTGTTGATCAACGGCTTCATGAAGGAGTTGGATGTTTCCGTTCCGGAGAAAAGGACGGAATTCGAACAAATTGCATATGGCGTCCGGCCGATGGCTATTGGATTCATCCGTTTGTATGAGGCAACTCGCGATAAGGACTATCTCGTGCTGGCCGGTCTTGCCGCCTCGTGGCTCTTTGGGAACAATGTCCTTCACCAGCAGATGTATGACCCTGAAACCGGTCGCTGTTTCGACGGCATAACAGATTCCACGAAGGTCAACAAGAATTCCGGCGCCGAGTCCACCATCGAAGCACTTCTTACGGTGGAGGAGTTGGAGCGATATCCTGAAGCGTTACACTCCATGCGGTCTGTGAAGTCGACAAGCGGTTCGAAAGGCGATTTGGAGTATGCGACTTTCAGGAGAGAAGGAGAGGAGGAATTGACATTGGTGCTGGATTATGGAAGTGATCGATTCACGGTGTTGAAGGGGAAGGAAAGCAAAGCGTTCCAGGAAAGACTGCGGTAATCGAATGCGGACTGTAAGGATCGCGTGCGCGGTTGCGATCGTTATTTCAACAACCCTTGGGCAGCAGAGCACGATTGGACGGATCGAGCTCATGCCGAACAAGCCGTCTCCGTATCTCATGCGAAATTGGAAGGATGTCGCCCGCGGGTTTGATTCGCTCGCGTTCGATTTCACGAGGACCGGTCAGTACCTTCCGCTCGGAGGCATCGACAACACGACGATCAACTACCCGTCCCACACGAGTTTTGTGCTGCATACGGTTGTAGGAACCACCGTCCCGTCATCAGGCGAAGCGATCACGTGCCTTCCTGCCGTTATCGGTGCCACGCTCGCCGGAATCGACAAGTCGAATCAGCAGGGAAAAAACTGGGTGCTGATGTGCGAGGAATGGTTCAATAAGAAGAATGGGAACAACTTATATCTGAACCATCCGGACGCGTCAACCGGCGATGACTGGTGGTATGAAACCATGCCGAATGTCTTCTTCTTCGAGCTGGCAAGTTTATATCCCGGCATCGGCAACTTTGTGAATCAGACGACGACGGTTGCTGATCGATGGCTTTCAGCGGTGGAAGGCATGGGAGGAGGGACGACGCCATGGAATCCTCCGAACATGAACCATCGCGCATGGGACTTCACGACCGGAACTCCGAACGACAATGGTGTTAAGGAACCGGAAGCGGCCGGGGCGATTGCCTGGCTGCTGTATCAGGCATATGTCCGGACGGGTGAAGATCAGTACAGAGTTGGTGCCGAATTGTCGATGGAATATCTGAACGGCCTGTCCGTCAATCCATCGTACGAGCTCCAGCTGCCGTACGGAGTTCAGTGCGCGGCCCGGATGAACGCAGAACTTGGCACGACCTACGATGTAGCCAAATTGTTGAGTTGGTGTTTTGACATTGGCCCCTTGCGATCGTGGGGTGCGATGGTGGGAACCTGGGGAGGATACGATTGCTCGGGACTGATTGGTGAGATTTATGACAATGAATACGCCTTCTCGATGAACACGTTTGAGCATGTCGGCGCTCTCGTACCTGTTGTCCGATACGACGATCGCTTTGCCAGAGCGATCGGGAAATGGGTCCTGAACGCCGCCAATGCAGCGCGTTTGTTTTATCCGGATTTTCTTCCGGACGGGAATCAGGACAGCGCTCCGTGGGCTCATGCCTACGACCCCGAATCGTGGATTGCGCACGAGGCGATGAGACACACTTCGCCGTCCAATGGAGCGATCAGTCCGTTTGCCACGGGCGACGCAATCACGGGTGGATGGGGCGCAACGAATCTCACGCTCTACTCGTCGGCGCACGTGGGAATACTCGGCGGGATTGTCGACACAACGAATGTTCCGGGCATCCTTCGACTCAATGTGTTGAAGACCGATTATGCGCATGCAGCTGCATATCCAACCTACCTGTATTTCAACCCTGATTTGGCTCAGCATCAGGTCTCCATCGATGTGGGTGGGAGCAACCGCGATCTGTATGATGCGGTATCGAACACGTTTTTGAGCACCAACATCACAGGAACCACAAGCTTTCCCATCGAGGGCAACTCTGCCGTTCTCCTGGTCGTCGCGCCGGCTGGAGGCACGTTGACCTACGACCTTAACAAAACCCTGATCAACGGCGTGGTCGTTGACTTTCGCTCCAGCCAATCAGTTTCAAACGCGCCGCCAAGGATCAAAAGTCTTTCGGCCGATTCCTCGTTGGTGCTGAAAGGGACGAGCCTCCAGGTCTATTGCACGGCGACAGACCTCAACGGCGATTTTCTGTCGTACTCCTGGACCGCTTCTTCCGGGGGCATCATGGGAACCGATGCGCAGGTCACATGGACTGCTCCCGATAGTGCGTGCAGCGTGAAGATCGTTTGCGAAGTGAGCGACGGGCATGGAGGTGTGTCAAGAGACACGACAACGGTCGACGTGGTGCTGTCGATCAATCACCCTCCCGTCATCCGAAAGATCCATGCGGAACCCGGAAAAACGGGCCTCGGGTTATCCTCATCATTATCATGTGTAGCAGATGATCCGGATTCGAACACGCTTTCCTATGATTGGTCTGCGGCGTCCGGGATCATCATCGGCAGCGGAGCCACGGTCTCCTGGACAAGTCCGATGAACGCAGGCAACTACTATGTCGTCTGCAGAGTCGCGGACGGTCACGGGCTAAGTGTGGTTGACAGCGTAAGCATGGAAGTGAGAGATTTGTCCGCACTCGGTTCGGGAAATCTTGTGGCATCGTATTCTTTCAACGGTAATGCAAACGATGGAAGCGGAAATCATCACGACGGCCTGACTGCGGGAGTTCAGTTTGTCAACGATCGGTTTGGCAATCCGTCCGGCGCAGCTTCGTTCGACGGAGTGACGAGCTCGGTGAGAATCGCCAACGATTCATCCCTCAATTTCAAGAATTCTATATCGGTGAATTTCTGGATGAAAGCGGGGGCTTTCTACACCACGCGCGAACAATACATTATTTCGCACGGGAATTGGCAGAATCGCTGGAAAGTTTCGCTCAGTCCCAATTCCAACCGTCTTCGATGGACCGTCAAAACCACGGATGGGATCAAAGATCTTGATTCCGAATCGCCCATGGTTCTGGATAGCCTGTACAACGTTACTGTCCTCTACAGCGGCACGGACATGGAGCTCTATCTGAATGGTCAACTTGATGCCTTCGCTTCGCTCACAGGAACCATTCTGCAGACTTCTATTGACTTGACCATGGGCCAGGATTTGCCCGCCGACAACAACTATAATTTCAACGGCATTTTGGACGATGTCAGGATTTTCGATTACGCTCTTTCCCCGGCTCAGATCTCTGCGTTGAACGACTTCCCGACGTCGGTCGATGCTCCGCGAGGCACAACGAAGCCGTTAACGTTTGAGCTTCATCAGAATTTCCCTAATCCCTTTAATCCATCAACAACCATTGTGTTTGAGGTGCCGCACCGAGCAAGTGTCAGACTCCGGGTGTTTGATATTCTCGGCAGAACTGTGGCGACGCTTCTTACGGGGGAAGTTGAGGGGGGAGTGCATTCTGCAACCTGGAATGCGCGTGCGGTTCCAACCGGGGTCTATTTTTCCGTTCTGGAATCCGGCTCGCAGATGCTCGTGAAACCGATGCAATTGATTCGATAATCCCACCATGAAAACAAGGATAGATCTTCATAGCGAATGGCAAGTCCGGTCATTGGATGCGAACCGTGCGTCCGCTGCGGTCCAACCGAAGATCAAGGAATGGATGCGAGCGACAGTGCCCGGCACGATTCACACCGATCTGATGGCGAACATGGTGATTCCCGACCCCTTCTATCGGATGAATGAAAACGAGGTCCAGTGGGTGGATTCACAGCAATGGATTTATCACACGGAATTCAATGTCACGGATCGCGTCTTTTCTGAGACGACCATCGATCTCGTTGCGGAGGGACTCGATACGTATGCGCACTTGAGTATCAACGGGAAGAAACTCGGCGCGACGTCGAATATGTTCGTAGAGCATCGGTTCTCCGTTAAGAGCTTCCTCCGGCCCGGAAGGAACGTTCTCGAAATTCTGTTTGACTCCCCAACGGCTCGTTCGAAGAAACTCGAAGCACAGCATGGAAAGCTGAAGGTGGCTCTCGAACCTCACCGTGTCTATATTCGAAAGGCGCAGTACGCATTCGGCTGGGATTGGGGTCCGCGCCTCACCACTTCCGGGATCTGGAAGGACATTTACCTCGAGGCGTATTCGCACCCCGTGTTAAGCAACCCGGTTGTGAAGGTCCGTTCGGTTAAGGGGAATAAGGCGGGCGTCGAATGCGCCGTGGAAATTACCGGCAAGCGGACTGCTGGCCTGAATCTTCGCGTCACCATCCAGGGTGGAGTGGAGGAAGTGACTGCAACAACCGCTGTCAGATCGGGCCGTGAGAAGCTTCATCTAAACATTGCTCATCCGAAGCTCTGGTGGCCCCATGGGTCCGGTGATCAGCCAATGTACCG
>JBARRO010000191.1:0-45998 GCA_049644265.1 Bacteroidota bacterium | reverse complement strand
ATTGTAGATTGAGTCGAAAATTGTAGATTATGGACTTGCCGGGAGACGGATTTCGGTGAGTTCAGAGACTTGTTGACGGCCGACGATGTATTTCTGGACGATGTTCAGTGCCTTTCGTTGGGAAGGCCAAACGAGCCGTTCCCGCGCCTGTTCGAGAGACAGCCATGCGTGTTCCTGGTGTTCTGAGGATAGTTTCGGCTCCTGTCCCGGGGCTATTTCCGCGGCGAACATAGGGATAAGTTGGATGCGATCGTGTGTCGGATCATAAAACGACGCAACCGTCGGAGCCGTCCAGAACCTCTTCAGGCGAAGTCCGGTTTCTTCTTGGACCTCCCGAAGCGCTGCTTCCACCGATTGTTCCCCACCCTCGATCATGCCGGTCACGATCTGCCAGGTTCCGGGATAAAGCTTGTCTTCTGCCGACCGTTTGAGCAGCAGGTACTGAGCTTCGTTGCGCACAAGACGAAAGATGCAAACCTCGACGATTTCGCTAGCGATGGATGGCATGTCGCCGGTTGTCGTTCATCAGAGTTCGCAACGCTTCAAGCTCGTCCTTCCGCGCCTCTCTCCATGAACCCTCCTTGAGGTCTCCAATTCCAAGAGTGCCGACCGTCGTTCGTTTCAGATCGACGACCTCCCTTCCCACCGCTTCCAGCATTCTTCTAATCTGACGGTTCTTCCCTTCTGAAAGAATGAACTCGTAGGATGCTGCTGCCACCTTCGAAACTTTTGCCGGTTTGGTCCTGTAGGGTTTTCCGTCAACAAGGATCTCGAGTCCGGACTGGAGCTGGTGCAGGACGGACGGAGCAAGTTCTGCATCCAGCTTTGCGCGGTATTTTTTCTCAATGCCGGATTCGGGATTCGTGAGGAATTCTGCAAGCCGATGGTTGTTGGTCAGAATGAGCAGTCCCGACGTTTCCCTGTCAAGTCTTCCCGCCGCAACAAGTCCCTCCGCTTCCTCACCCATGACATCAAAGACCGTCATCCTCCCGCGTTCGTCAGACCGGGTGGTGACGACTCCCCGGGGTTTGTGCAAAAGAACAACCCGGTTTTGTTTCGGTTGAATCTCCTTGCGGAAGACCTGCACCTTGTCTTTCGACAGGTCGATCCATCGAAACGGGTTTTTTGCTTCAATTCCGTTGACCGTCACTGCGCCGGATTGGATGATTTCCGCTGCGCGTGAACGCGAAGAATAACCCAACTTCGAGAGTGCCCGAACGAGGGAAACCCTGTGGAGGCCGCGTGAGGTCCGTTCCCGTCGTTCACTTTTTTGCTTCATTCGATTGAAAAAAGATACTCTAATTTTTGTTGAATTCAAACGCGAGGGAATTTTCGGTGGTGTCTCGGTTTGATGATAGGTTCTTAACGCAGAGGCCTGCCTGCTCTACGAGTCTTCGACTCGATAGAGTCGTAGACCGGCAGGCAGGCGCGGAGGTCGCAGAGAGAACGCAGAGTTTTATCGATGAGTCCTCTGCGTCTCCGCGTTATGGGCTATTCATAGAGTGTGACATTACTGAATTTTCTATTCCCGTCCCGCGAGACCCGGAATATTCTTCAACGTCCTTGCCGTTTTCACCGCCCGGCGGATCGCCTCCGCGGTCAGCTGTGCCGCAAGCTCTGCAACCTGGTCTATGTCAGCGCGGATCGCACCCCAGGAAAGCGCGAAAGAAATATCGCCGTCGTACGATGAATGGACCGGAACGATCGCCCGTGCGAAACCATCGTGCATCCTTTGACTGATTCTGAAGAGTTCTGTTTTGTTGAATTCCGCGTTCGTCACGGCAACGGCGAGCGTTGTGTTCGTGGTCTCCAGGACTTTTCCCCGTGCGAACGTACGGACAGAATCCGAAGCCCCGTAGAATTTACCCTCACTGGTGCGCGCACCTGCAAGGATCGATCCGTTTGCATCCAGAATATCGCCGACCGCGTTCACCACTACGAGCACACCAACAATCAGATCCCCAATACTCGCGGAGGTCGTGCCGACCCCCCCCTTCATCCAATGCTCGATTCCCTTCCACTTCCCAACTGTTGCCCCCGTTCCGGCACCTATGTTTCCCTCCTCCATCGGTCCGCTCGTCGCATTCGCACATGCCTGGTATCCTGCGGCAGCATCGGGACGAATGCTTGGTTTTCCGGCCGCGAGATCAAAGACAACGGCTGCGGGCACAATGGGGACCCGCGCCCAGGGGGTTTGATAGCCAATCTGATGCTCCTCCAACCACTTCACAACTCCATCCGCCGCTGACAGTCCAAACGCACTGCCCCCGCTCAGCAGGAGAGCATGAATCTCGTCCATCTTCTTCTCCGGAGCGAGAAGAGCAAGTTCACGGCTTCCGGGCGAACTTCCCCGAACCTCACAGCTTGCACGAGTTTTCGGAGGGCACAAGATGACTGTGCAACCCGTCAGGTTCTCGCGGTCTGTCACGTGGCCGACTTTGAATCCCGGGACTGAGGTAAGCATGGGAGGTGTGAGTTTCGGGTTTCGAGTTTCGGGTTCTAAGTTCAGAGTTTGGAGTTCAAAGTTCAGAGTTCCATGTTCTGTATTCTGAATTCTGGATTCTGAGCTCCCAATCAAGACTTCGCGGAATGGCGGGATTTCAGGTGAGAAAGAACGATCCCGCAGGCCACGCCGACATTGAGCGACTCCGCCTTGCCGAATTTGCTGATCTTCAGAACGACATCTGACAGAGCCCGCGCTTCCTCGCTCACTCCCCGTGCTTCGCTGCCAACGATAATGGCTGTGCGTTCCGGAGGTTTGAATTCTTCGAGAGATGTCTTCCCATCCGCTGCAGTTGAAACGACAAGAAATCCTTTTTCTTTCAGAGATTTCAACCCAACGGAAAGATCGACGTTCTCGACAATCGGAATGTGAAATATCGATCCCGCGGTAGAGCGGACAACCTTTTCATTGTACAGCTCAACGCAGCCCGTTCCAAAAAGAATGGCGTTAACACCAAACCAGTCGCTTGTCCGCACAATCGAACCGGCGTTACCCGGGTCAGACACACCATCAACAATGACAACGAGTTTTGCATCTTTCCCGACTGACAATTCGAGTCGTTGTTCCTTCTGACGGACGAGCGCGACAATACCCTGTGCATGGACGGTGTCGCAGACCTGGTTCAGCTCGATTTCCGTGATCTCTTTCTGAGTAATCTTCTGTTCTTTCAACTGATCGAGAATCGCGTGATGTTCACTGTTCTCACGAAAGGCGTCCGTGATAGCAGCAAAGTCAATACTGAAACTCGATTCGAGGGCATCTTTTACCGTCCTCCAACCTTCCACGAGGAATTTCTTCTCCTCCGCACGGACTTTCTTTTGCGAGAGCGAGCGGAGGTATTTTACTTCGGATTTTGAGAGCTGCACGGGGAGAATATAGCCAAAAGATGGGTGAAAGAAAACAAACGGAAGAGGAACGACGGAATCCGGCTACTTCACCAAAATCATCTTCTTGGTGCTCACAAAGTCCTTCGTTGTCATTCCCGAAAGTGGATGAGCTTCCAACTTCAGCATGTACACACCACTGTTAAGTCTGCTGGCGTCAAATGTTGTGTCATACTCACCGGCGTCACGTTGGCCGGAGACAAGAGTCAGGAGGCGCTCGCCCAGCATGTTATACACCTGGAGTGTGGTGAAGCTGCGTTCCGGCAGGGAGTATCGGACGGAAGTCTGCGGATTGAAAGGGTTGGGGGTGAGATGTTCGAGGAAGAATTCCTTCGGCGCGTGATCCGCACTCTCCTTTGTTGCGGTGGGACTTCCCGTGGTTCTGATCACAAAGAGATCGGGAGACTCGAGCTCGATCGTTCCATCCGTGACCGAGACGGTCCATGCATAGATCGAGCCCGGCTGCAATTTTCCCTTCAGGTTTACCTCGATGCTCGTGTCGACGAGGCCTGTGATCGTTGTGTCAAACCCGTTGCCGACAAAATGGAATGCGTAGTGAAGCGTATCATCTCCATCCTCATCCAGACCCTTGCTCCAGAAGAATTCGAGTGGCTTTGAAACGTTGGAAAGACGGATCGTGTCCACTGCTGCAGGGCTCAGGAGCTTCGGAGGCCGCGGAGTACGATTAAGATTCAGGACCCGGATTTTTGTGAACATTTCCGACGAACTGTTGCTGTCGCTCGTAGCGACGACAATGGTGTAGTTCCCGGCCTGAAGGAAGGTGGGACGCCATGTGAAGACTCCGCTGTCGGAGAGCGACACACCTTCGGGGCCGGAAATGATGGTTGTGTTGATTGGCTCGCCATCCGGGTCGTTCGGCCGGTAGTCAAGAACGAGTTCCTGGTTTTCAAAGATCGATGTATCTTTCGGAACATATCCAAACGTCGGTGGTCGATTCACATTGAATACCTGCACATTGACCGGGTCAGATTTCCGGATGCCGGAGCCGTCGTCCGCAATCGCCTGAAACCGATAGGAACCGGCATCGTTGTAGGAGGGAGTCCACTCGAAGAGCCCTGTCCCGGATTGCAGCTGCATTCCTGTCTGCAACTCCACCAATTTGTACGTCAACGAGTCACCGTCTTCATCAAGGGCGGAATAGTCGAACCGGAGCGTTTCGTGTTCCTTGATGACCGTATCTCTAACGGTGTGAAGGAACCGCGGAATTCTGTTTACGTTGCGCACACGGATTTTTGCCTCGTAAGAGGGTACGACTTCCCGTCCGTCGCTCGCCTCGATGGAAACCTGGTGGGTGCCGGCATCGTTGAATGTGGGAGTCCAGGCAAATAATCCGGTAATGGGGTCGAGGGTTGATCCAGTGGGCGTCTGCGCGGGAGAGAAGACAATGGTGTCGGCGTCCAGGTCGATTGCAATCACGCGGTAACGCAGACTCTGTCCCTCATCGATGGCCGTATCAGGAATTTGTCGGCGAAAGATCGGGGGGTGATTGCGGAACATATTGATGCTGTACACGGGCGGAGTCTCGGGCGGATCGGTACCGCGAAAGACGAGTCCGGGTCCAAGTGTGCGGGCAAGGAAGGAGTCTTTCTTCGAGAGAACGACGCGGAACATCAGCCTGTCGTTTTCCGAGAATCCGTCGTTCGTGGAAATTCGAACGCCGAACCGTCTCGAATTCAGGGCGTACGGCGTTGCCGTCACGGCAATGGAGCTGTCCTTATGGAGAATCCGGATCAGCGCTGTGGTGGGGACAGCTTGTCCGTCCATCTGGATCGTTCCCTCAACCAGCATTCTCCTGTTTTGAGCACCGGTCTCCGAAACGATCAGTGCGAACAGAACAAGGACGGCCAAACCCTTCAGTTCGGACAGAGGATGGAGCAAAGAACCAAACCTGAGCATAAGAGCTCGTCAGACGTTAGCAATAAGTCAATAGGCAGTGAATAATTGGCGATTTTGAGTTTATTTGTGCTTCAATTAGCGACATTGCGGGACGAAAATCAAGTGGGATTAGTGGAGTAGATGAATAGTGGAGTAGATAAGTAGTGGAGTAACAGCAACCTCTTATGGAAACCATTAACCCCCGTATTCGCCCCACACTTCGCGAAGAGTGTCGGAGATCTCTCCGAGGGTTGCATACGCCTCGACGGCGGCAAGAATCGGAGGCATCATGTTTTGTGCAGAAGTGGCAGCTTCCCGGAGGGATTTCAGAACGGTCAGCACCTGTCCGGAGTTCCGTTGCGATTTCACGTGATTCAATCCTGCGATTTGTTTAGCTCTGAGAGTTTCGTCCACGTGGAGAATTTCCGGGGTATGGTCTTCCTCTTCCTGAAACTCGTTGACGCCGACAATGATCTTCTCCTTTTGCTCAATCGTCTTTTGATAATCGTAGGCACTCTTCGCGATTTCTGTCTGATAGAACGCCTGCTCAATCGCTTTCACCGCACCTCCGAGTGCGTCGATGTTCCGAATGTACTCCCACACTTTTGACTCAATTTCATCCGTCAGCTGCTCGACAAAAAACGATCCTCCGATCGGATCGACCGTGTCGGTGACTCCGGATTCGTACGCGATAACCTGTTGCGTACGGAGAGCGAGGCGGACGGCATCCTCGGTCGGCAACGCAAGCGCTTCGTCGCGCGAGTTCGTATGGAGTGACTGGCATCCACCCAGAACCGCGGCGAGAGCCTGAAGCGTGACCCGAACCACGTTGTTGTCAATCTGTTGGGCCGTGAGAGTGGCTCCTCCTGTTTGAGCATGGAACCGCAGCTTCAGGCTATCCGGTTGACGGGCGCCGAACCGTTCCTTCATGAGTTTCGCCCACACCCGACGGGCCGCACGGAATTTTGCGATTTCTTCAAAGAAGTTGTTGTGCGCGTTAAAGAAGAACGAAAGCTGTCCGGCAAACGAATCGACCGGCAGCCCCCTGTCCACTGCGGCCTGCACGTACGCACATCCATTTGCCAGCGTGAAGGCCACCTCCTGAACCGCCGTTGCGCCAGCCTCTCGGATGTGATACCCACTGATGGAAATGGTATTCCATTTCGGAAGCTCGTTCGCACACCATTCAAACACGTCTGTCACCAGACGAAGAGAGGGACCGGGCGGATAAATATGCGTCCCACGCGCCGCGTATTCCTTCAGGATATCATTCTGGACAGTTCCGGATACCTTCTTCAGGTCGGCTTTCTGCCTTCTTGCGACCGCAACGTAGAGACTCAAAAGAATCGCGGCCGTCGCATTGATTGTCATCGAAGTTGTTACCCGCTGAAGCGTGATTCCCTCAAAGAGGCGTTCCATGTCGGCAAGGCTATTGATTGCGACGCCAACTTTTCCAACCTCTCCTTCCGCCATCGGATGGTCCGAATCGTAGCCCATTTGCGTGGGAAGGTCGAAGGCGACGGACAAGCCTGTTGTTCCATGGTCGATGAGATAGCGATAGCGGCGATTCGAGTCCTCGGCTGTGCCGAATCCCGCATACTGGCGCATGGTCCAGAACCGATTCCTGTACATCGATGGATAGACGCCACGGACAAACGGAAATTCGCCGGGGAACCCAAGCTTCTCCGCGTAATCACTCTCCTTGGGGAGATAGAGACGCTCCACAGAAATTCCGGAATCGGTTGCAAATTCCTTCCGACGCTCGGGCAGCTTTGACAGGGCCGGCTTAACGAATTCCAGTTCCCATTGCTCAAAATTCTTCTGCAGTTTCTTGTCCATGTTCATCCTTCTTTGTTCGTCAGGATTGCCGATAGCGGTTCTATTCTTTCCTCCACATCATCCTCCTCCACTCATTGCCGTTACTTTCAAAAATGACCGCGCCCTCTTTGTCTGTTCGAAAGATCTTTATCCCACAATCCCCCATTCGTTCAAGAACTTCGGGGGATGGATGATGAAACTTGTTCTTCGTGCCGACAGAGACAATGCTCATGGATGGCCGCACCAACTTAAGGAATTCTTCGCCCGAGCTCGTCTTACTGCCATGGTGTCCGGCTTTCAGAATGTCGCTCGATAGGAATGACGCATAGCGTAACCTCATCTCCCCTTCTGCTTCGTCTTCCGCATCGCCGACAAAGAGGATGGAGGTTGCACCGTAGACAAGCTTGAGCGCAATCGAGGCATTGTTCAGATTTTTTACCTTGCTTGCGGACCGGGGGTTTACCACATACAATCGAGCACCGGAGTCCGGGGAAATCTGTACGCCGGCCTTGACGAGACGGCTGGAGACCGCTTGCATGCGGGAAGTCTCGATGACCTCCCGGTGCAGCTGAGACACGGGAATCGTGTCGACCTGGACCAATGTACGAACAGATACGTGCTTCAGCAAATACCCCATCCCACCGATATGATCGCTGTGTGGATGGGAAACCAGCATAACGTCCAGTGATCGGACCCCTTTTCTCCGAAGAAACGGTCCGATGTAGCGTTCGCCCGCATCTTCCCTTGCGCTCATAGGCCCGGCGTCAATCAGAAGGTTCTTTCCGTTCGGAAACTCCACAAATAATGCATCTCCCTGGCCGACGTCAAGAGCGGTGACTCTGAGAGGAACACGATTCCCGGCAATCAAGTTCTTCGCCATCAACACATTCGCAAGCACAATCGCCCCCACAATCAACCATTTTCGCGCGAGCTGCTTGTCGATGTTCGCTACGGCGATTGTACCTGCGTAATAGACGGCGACGACGAGAAATCCGTACTCAGGAGTCTCCACGAACGCGTACGGCACTCTTGCTGCAACGCGAACGAACCCGAGGAGGAACCAAATGAGGAAATCATTCACCGCGACGTAACTCTCCACAAGCCAGCGTCCCAATGGAGCAAGCGCAAGTTCTGCAAACCCGATGACGGTATTTAATCCGCTTAACGGAACAACCAGAAGATTCGCAAGAACTGAAACCAGAGAAACGCGGCCAAAATAATGGGCAGTAAAAGGAATGGTGCCGATCTGAGCCGCGAGAGAGACCGCAAACAGCTTCAGCGTGTAGTCGATGGCTTTGATTTCCTCGTACTTCTCGGGAATCTTCTTGATCCCTTGTTCGAGCAACGGATAGAAATACACGATCGAGAGGACAGCAGAAAATGAAAGTTGGAACCCCGGGTCAAACAACACATTCGTGTTCATGAGAATGAGGATGATGGCGGAAACGCTGAGAGAGTTGTAGATGTCCGCTTTGCGCTCAAACAGCGTTGCGCACAGAATGACGATTCCCATGATCGTTGCGCGAACCACAGAAGGACTTGAACCTGTCACCAGCATGTAGAAAAGGAGGCCGGCAACGGTTAACAGGACGATGATTTTTCGGGGGAGCCGGAACAGGCCGAAGGCAGAATAGAACACCAGCGCAACAACAGCAACATTTGACCCCGAAACCGCAAGTATGTGAATTGTGCCTGTATCCATGAACGATTGCTTCACCTCCAGCGAGATGTCGCCCCGATATCCGAGGATGATCCCCTTGAGGAAGCTCGCATGGCTGGGCGTGTGGAGGTGATCGAGAATCCTGTAAAATTCCTTCTGACACGACTCGATCCATCCATCGAGAGAAGGTGCCGAACTCCGTTCGAGATTCTTCCACCCTGCCGGCGCCTGAACAACGATCATTCCCTGAATATCGTTGAGCTCGCAGTACCGGCCATAGTCGAAGTCGCCGGGATTTCGCTGTCCCGGAATCCGGACAACTGTCGCAACCAGTTGCACGCGGAGTCCAATATTTACTGAGTCGCTAAAGAATTGATTCGACCCTTTTGCGGAGACCAGAACCCGTCTTCCAACCTCCTCTCTTCTGCCCAGCCGCTCCATTGACAAGATCCGGAGGACAAAGGACCAGTGTCGCCCCTGAGCTGCGGGAGTGGTTTCAACGACTCCGTTCACCACCACCCGTTCGTCGTCGCAGAGGGGCTGAAGTTGTTTCGCAGAGAATTCCTCGCGCTGCCAGACGTGCAGCGATATGCCGGTTGTAAGGACGAGAACATGAAGGCAGAGGAAGGCCCAACGATTGAAGCGCTCGAACGGAGAAAGCACAAGGGATACGACGAGCAGTAATCCTGCACAACAGAGGATGGGAACCGGATCAAAACGGAATTGTTCGCCGAGGAGAACTCCCCCGGCCAGGAGGAGTGCCACCCGGAGGGCGGGCCGGCGAGTCAGGAACGTGGCGTTCACGACTCGCGGAGAAATTTAACGATGCTGGGGGTAATGTGAGTGAGATTTTTGATCCGGTCGGCGAGTTTCTTCCGGGACTTACCCGCGATGATGCAGGGGACGGGATTGCGGGTATGCGACTTTGTCGAGAGGTCTTCGATGTTGCCGTGATCGCTTATAGAAATGAAGGAGGAACTCCGGTCGTCAAACACATCAAAGAAGCCTCCCAGGAATTCGTCCAACCGCTCCAGCACTTCGACGCTGAGATCCATTTTCTGACTGTGTCCTGCATGATCTGTGAGCCAGTATTCAAACAATGTGAAGTCGTGATCGAGGGCGATGTTCCAGAGATGTTTTCCTGCCTCCCTGGATGTGGTTGGGGTAACGTCCGGGTTTCCGAGCTCCGGCCATCGGGTCCGTGTAAAGTCGGCGGAGATTCCCCTGTTCTCTTTTAAGTCGTTTCCTGTCAACAGATTCACGCCAGACATTGTGCATGAGAGCGTCGTCACGGTCAGGCGACGCGTGCCTTCCGACGTGTATTCAAAGAAACGTTTGGGAAATGCATTTGTAAAACACACAGACTTGCCATAGGACTTCAACTGACGAAAAATATTCTTTTCCTGAATAACGGGGCGAAGAACTGTGGGGGGATACGGTCCAAAGTGACGGCCGAAGAGTTTCGGACCGTTCACGCCGGTGAAGATCGCGGTCTGTCCGGTGCCGCTTTGGGGGAGTCCCGGGACGCCGAGTGTTGCATTGACCGGAATTGCCTGAGCACGACGGGAGCTTACTCGTTTTGCCTTTGAGTGCGGCAGCATGCCGCCGAGGAGGCTTCGAAGATTTGGGAGTTCAGCACGGAACAACGGATTGACCTCGGGATCCTGTTTCCCGATTCCGAGGCCGTCGATAAACAGGAGAATGGTCCTTGGCATCCGCGTTCAGCTACTTACTTTCAACAAGGACGGTCACCGGACCGTCGTTGACAATCTCGACGTCCATCATCGCGCGAAAGACACCGGTTTCCACTTTTGCGTCACCGAGGCTCCTCCGCAGAAACCGCACAAAATCGTTGTAGAGTCGTTCCGCATCCCCGGGCGGAGCGGCTTCGGTGTAGCTCGGCCGATTTCCCTTCCGTGTATCACCGTAGAGGGTAAACTGTGAAACAACCATGACGGAGCCGCCGACATCGCGAACTGAGAGATTCATTTTCCCGGCCGTATCCCCGAAAATTCTCAGTGCGGCACAACGGTCGGCCAGATATTCGGCATTCTCCACCGTGTCTCCGGCTTTGACTCCGAGCAGGATCAGAAGCCCGTGGCCGATCGAGCTCCGCGGAGTTCCCTCCACACTGACGGAGGCGCGCTTGACCCGCTGAATAAGGGCTCGCATGGGGGCTTACAGAGAAACGGACAAGAAGAGGGGATTAATTTGAAATGACAAGGTTCCGGGAACGAGAGCGGCACGCGCCCGTCACGATGCGCGGAACATTCTGAAGATCGGTAACCACAGCGCATCGCGAGAAACCTGCCGTAAGCATCATCTGTCTGACTGCTTCAGCCTGGCCGTCGCCTACTTCGAGCAGCACCATACCATGGTCGACGAGCAGGTACGGAGCAAGCTCCAGAATGCGACGATAGAATTCAAAACCGTCATTCCCGTCGGTGAGTGCACCGGTCGGTTCGAACCGCCGAACCTCCATTTGGAGCTGATCCCATTCATCCTTGGGGATGTAGGGGGGATTACTCACCAGGATATCAAATCGTTTTCGAAGAAGCTGATCGACCGGTTCGAACGTATCCATTTGTTCGAAGGTGATCTTCTCCAGGACTCCGTGGGTCGACGCGTTTTGTCGTGCGACTTCCAGCGCACCGGAGCTGTTGTCAATACTCGTCACAGCGGCATTCTTTACGTATTTAGCAAGGGCGACGGCGATATTTCCGCTCCCGGTCCCGATTTCGACAATGGATATGGATTTCCGTGCTTCAAGACTTCCACATTGCAGCATCACTTGTTCGACCAGGGTTTCTGTCTCCGGCCTCGGGATCAGCACGCGCGGGTCGACACTGAACGACAGCCCCATGAAGCTTGTGGAACCCGTGATGTACTGGACAGGCTCGCGGTTCAGCCTCCGTTCATACAGAGAACGGAATTTCTTCATCTCTTCCTTTGAGACCGGTTTATCGAAATTCGTATAGAGGGTAATACGCTGGCAGCTCAGTGCGTGCGCAAGGAGGAGTTCGACGTTCAAGCGAGCGTCTTCGAACCCCCGCCGGTGCATGTGCGAGATCGCGAATTTCATAAGCTCGCGAACGGTCCAGACGCGTGTTTTTTCCCTGATCATTTACCGTTTCTTTCCCAATTTTCCCTTACGATGACCTGGTTTCGCAACGCGGGATGTCCTGCGTGTTTTCCCCGGCCGGCGCGTCGAAGGTCGCTTTTTTTGCGACTTCGATTTGCCATTTGTTCCGGCCCTGCTGACGTGGAGAACATGGCGTTTGATGGTTGCCCCAATCCCCCGCACAATGCTGGCCGTTTCCACCTCTTCTTCCTCAACGGGCGGCAATTTGATTCTGCGCAGTTTGACCCGATCTTGCGAAAAGAAACCCATCTCACCCATGGCACCTGCACCCTCCTCGTCTTCGAATAACGTTCCCTGGCCGTCAACGAGGGGCTTCTCCGATGTGAGGAGCTCAAACCTTCCATCACCCTCAAGCAATGCGGTGAAATCGGGAAGAGAGGCCGTTTCAAACTTGTGCTGCAGCGATTTTTTCAGGACTTGTTCCCAGACTTCCTGAACGGGGACGATGATGTCTTTATGGGAGGCGAGGAAGCGTTCAGCTTCATGGAGGCACCGTTCGTACACAAAATCTCCTTGGGGTATGGAATAAATGTATGTCTATTTCGAGGAAAGCGCAAGCTTGGGGCGGCGAGGGTCCTGGACTCCGGCAAGCACCACGATACCCGCAAACAGAAACACGAGGGCTCCCACAAACACCGATTCGTACCCGTACTGGTCGCTCATCCATCCTCCCAACAATCCAAAAAGATAGAACGGAGCAAACCAGGCATTCATCAGGCCGACATACATCGGTCGATTTTCTTCAGAGGCACATTCGACCGCAAAGTTGTACCGCGTCAACATCTCAGCTCCGAGATTTATTCCTGTAAACACAAACACCGCATAGTAATAAATGACCGAGGGACTGACGAGGGCCAGCGAGGTTGCCGTACAGAGACTGCCCGCTGAAATCATGAGGGATACTTTCGTCCCTTTGCGGTCCGCGACCCAGCCGAGGAGCGCGCTGCTCATCATTTGGGCTCCGAGCGAGAGGATCGTGAAGAGACCAACGTACGACTCCCCCAGGTTGAATTTCTTCAATGCTGCAACGGTGAAAAACGCCACGGGAGAAAGGCCGACCGTGAGCAGAGATGAGGCAACAAGGAATCTCAGGAACCTGCGATCGCCGTTGAGGATCGCGCGGGCCCGCTGCAACATCAGGGTGAGGCGAACGGGCTCCACAACAACCGAAGGCCGATCTTCGACAACTTTACGGAGAACAAACAACGATGCCATCTGGTAGACAAACGCAAGCCCGATTGCCGAGGCGTAATTGTAAGGAAATCGCAGGGTTGCCAGGAGGACAGTCAACAGGAGTCCGTTGAAGAAACCGATGAGCGCTCCGATGGAAGTGCGCAGGCCGATGAGCTTTCCACGATTCGTGGCTTTCACGGTCTTCGCGACGAGGTCGTACCATGCCGGAGAGGCTATTCCTGAAAGGACCTGATTGTTGGCGTAGACAAAAAATACACAAAACAGCGCCAGACCCGGCAGGCTGACCCCGAACGAAGCAACGACCACCGCCATGACGAGGATCTGGAGCCGTTGAAGCAGGCCTGCTGTCAGCACCCATGGTTTTCGATATTCGAACCGCGTGGTATAGTGTGCGGCGACGAGTTGTGGAAGGAAGAACGCGAGGAACACGACGACGTGCAAGCCGCCGATGGCGAGATTGCTGCCGCCCAGCTCCTTGATCAACGCGGGGTAGAGCGTTTGCGCTGAATGGAGGGCGCCGCTGCTGACGTAGAGAGCCCCCTCGATAAGATGGAATCGAAAATTCCGTCTCTCGGTGTTTGGATCAGAAACCATCGAAGCCTTCCGGGCACAAAAAAAGGTCACCGGCGGCGACCTTCGCGAAACACTGGAGCAAAGGGGGACTTCTAACCCTTCTTCATCTTCATCTTCTCGGCAAACTGCTGCGCGACCTTCTCGATGTCATACCCTACTTTGGGAAGGTACACGCCGCCGAATTTCTCCACCATGCTCTTGAGCGTGTCGTAGGCATCAGCGCTGCAGAAGAAAATCGGCGTTCCACGGTTCACTCCCTCCTTTTTTGCCAGCTGTAGCAGGGCTATGCCGGGGAGGTGGCCTTTCAGGTTTGTGTCCTTGAAATCGTTGTCCAGAATGATCAGGTTGAACGGATCGCTCTTGATCTTGGCCCACGCTTCGACGCTTGTGGCCGCCTCAACTATTGCAATTTCGTCTTCCAAAATTGCCGTAGCAACCTCGAGGGCAAAGCCGTGCGATTTCCTCTGGCCTTCGTCGTCATCGGCTACCAGAACTTTATAAGGCATTCGGCTATTCTATCGTGGGATAAATACATCCGGTTGAACCGCTCCAAAACTAACAACTTTTCGGCCTAAATACAATAAGGTGGAGGCCCATCGTCTCATGGGGCCCGGTACACTTCCCTTCCCCCGACAACCGTCCTTTCAACGACCGTCTTCAGCAAATCCCCGGGGGCGACCTTCATGACATCGGAGGAAAACACAACAAAGTCCGCGAGCTTCCCTTTTTCGAGAGAGCCCTTGAGATGTTCCTCAAACGCGCCCCAGGCAGCCCATGCTGTGAAACTGCGCAGGGCCTCTTCGCGTGTCATTTTCTCAGCCGCGTACCATCCTCCATCGAACGCCGAAGAATCTGTGATGCCCTTTTCTGAAAGCTGGAACGTCGCTGCCACGTCGGCGGCATTCCGCGGTCTTCCTTCTTTGTCTTGTCTGGTACACGCGGCATAGATACCGAAGATCGGGTTGGGATGCTCGACGGGAAAATCGGACCCTCCGGGGATCACGACTCCCGTGTTGAGAAGCGAACGCCACGCATAAGCGCCGCGAATCCGTTTCGGACCCAGCCTCGCTTCCGCCCAGCGCATATCCGATGTACAGTGCGTTGGTTGCATGCTTGGGATTACCCCAAGCTGTTTGAAACGCGGGATGTCAGCGGGGTCCAACACCTGAGCGTGCTCCACACGAAGTCTATGGTCTTTTGCCGGGTGTTCCTTCAGAACGGCCTCATACACATTCAGGACAATGTTGTTTCCTCTGTCTCCGATCGCATGGGTACAGACCTGGAATCCATGCTCCAACGCGTCGCGCACCGCACTCTTGAGATCTTCTTCCGAGGTGACGGTGAGTCCCCGATTTGAAGAATCGTCGCTGTATGGTTCAATAAGCGCGGCTCCTCTGGAGCCGAGTGCCCCGTCGATATACATTTTCAGAGTCCGCACAGTGAGATGATTGTGCCCGTACCCGATGAGCATCCCCTGTTTCTTTGTTCCGTCCCATGTTTCGCCGGTGCCTCCGATAGCAGCATAGACGCGAAGCGGCAGCTGGTCCTCACCAATAAGTCGCTTGTAGGCTTCGATCTCTTGCAGGTCCACTCCCATATCCTGCACACTTGTCAGGCCGTATTGTACACACTCTTGCGTGGCCAGCCTGATCGCCTCGACAGCTTCTTCGTCATTCAACGGCGGGAGAAATTTTCTCACAAGAACTGTCGCTGCATCGATAAATACTCCCGTAGGATTTCCCGCTGCGTCGCGAATAATCCTCCCTCCCGGCGGATCCTCAGTGCTCTTCGATATCTGGGCAATATCCATCGCCTTTTTGTTCACCCAGCAGGCGTGTCCGTCAACTCTGACAAGGTAAACCGGATTCTCCGGTGAAACGTTGTCCAGCGCCGTGTGCGTGGGGAATTTTCCCGATGCCCAGAGGTTCTGATCCCATCCTCTTCCCCGAACCCAATAGCCCGGGCGTGTTTTCGAAACCCGCTCCTTGACTCTCGATGCCGCGTCTTTTTCCGACGCTGAACCCAGAAGATCAACCGTGATCCGTGCAATACCGAGGGATAGCACATGCGTATGGGCATCGATCAAGCCAGGCAAGACCGTCTTTCCCTGCAGGTCGAGGATTGTTTTCGACCGGAAGTGTTTTTGGATTTCTGCTGTGCTTCCGACGCCGACAATTCTATCGCCCCTGACAGCCATCGCCTCCACAACATCATTTTCTGCATCGAGAGTGTACATGCGACCGTTGACGTAAAGGGCATCCGCTTCCTGCGGTACATACTCGATGAACCAGATCGTCGCGAGAACTACGGCGATGACAAATGCGATGAAGAGTCTAGGTTGAGACATTTAGGATAGGAGAGTAAATTGTCAATTATCGATTGTAGCTTGAAAATTGAAGATTGTAGATTGTAGATTGAAGATTAAGGAGACTACTACTCGACGAGTTTTTCGAAACCGCGTTTGGAAAGATCCCAATAAATCACGCCGGCAGCCAGGAGACCAACCGCTACAAACAGGAATCCTTCACCAGTGCTGCCCAGAATGATTTTGCCGACTCCAAACAACATGGAATAGACCAGGACGATTCCGGCAAGCCAGGCAACGAACAAACCGCCGTAACCCGAATCTCCCTTCACTTCGGGCAACTGCGCCGCAATCGGCTTCCATCCCACTCCGCCCGGGTGTACCCGTCGATAGAAATTCTTCAGAGTTTCTTCGTCCGTCGGTTTCGTCAGATAGGTCGCGACGAGCCACACAACAGTCGTCACGCCAACGATGTAGAAAAGAGTCTGCGGAAATTCGATCGTGGTCATGTTCTTGATGATCGCATAGGTAACCAGAGGCGCCACCATGGCAGCGATTTCGCTCCACGCGTTAATACGCCACCAGAACCACCGCGCAATGAGAACAAGACCGAGACCCGCCCCTGCTTCAATAATAAAAGCCCACGCTCCGGAGATGGTATCAAGCAGTGCGGTAATAACGAGAGAGAGTGCCATAATGATGAGCGTGGTAGCCCGGGATACGGTTACGAGCCGTTTTTGATCAGCGTCCGGTCTGATGAATCTCTTATAGAAATCGTTAATGATGTAGGAAGTGCCCCAGTTCAATTGCGTCGAAATCGTGGACATATAAGCGGCGAAAAAGGAAGCGACCAGCATACCCTTGAGACCGACCGGAAGGTAATCCCTCATCGCGTACACATAACCGAGCCGTTTGGACTCAGGGCCGAGGTTTGGATACAGGACAAGCGTTGCAAGACCGACAAGGATCCAAGGCCATGGACGGATGCAATAGTGCGCAATCGTAAACCAGAGGGTGGCAAAGAGGGAATGCTTTTCGTCTTTGGCCGACATCATCCGCTGGGCGATGTATCCGCCCCCACCCGGCTCTGCACCGGGGTACCAGGAAGCCCACCATTGAACCCCGACAAATGCCAGAAACGAAGCGACCGTTATGGCAAACGCGCCACCCGCCGAACCAGTCTCCCCAACTACCGGCAGCATCCGCAGGGTCCATTCGGGAAGCTGACGCTCAAGCCCGGCCACACCGCCAATCTGGGGAAGTCCAAGCACCACCACGGCGAGGACGATCGTTCCGGTCATGGCAAGCACGAACTGGAACGCATCGGTCACGGCAACTCCCCACATGCCGGACAACGCCGAGTAGATCGCCGTGATCAAGAGCGATAACCCGACATACATCATTACTTCACCTCTCGGGATATCAAACATCCCTTCCAGGATCGAACCCATCGCGAGGTTAACCCATCCCATAATCACACAGTTCATAAAGATGCCGAGGTAGAGGGCACGAAATCCGCGCAGGAACGCCGCCGCCTTTCCCGAGTACCGCAATTCGACAAACTCGACATCCGTCAGGATTCCCGCTCTCCGCCAAAGGCGCGCGAAGAAGAACACGGTGAGCATACCGCCAAAGACGAAATTCCACCAGAGCCAATTTCCTGCGATTCCATTTTTTGCGACAAGCTCCGTGACGGCAAGGGGCGTGTCCGCGGCAAAGGTTGTGGCTACCATGGAAGTGCCGGCGAGCCACCATGGAAGGCTTCTGCCCGACAGGAAGAATTCCTGAATACTGCTCCCGGCCCTCTTCGTGTAGTAGATGCCCACCGCCGCACTCGCGATAAAGTATGCTGCGATGATAACCCAATCGATGAGATGCATTGAAGTACTCCCCTGGCAAGACAACGGACGGCAAATGAGAAAAGCAGGTCAGCGAGAATGATTTTGCAGAACGACGGTCAATGTACACGATGGAAGAAGAAATTGCAACGAAAATCCCGGTTCAAACTTTCTGTTGCACATTCCAATAAGAATCCCTATTTTCCACCACCGTTTTTTGAAAATGACCTGAAAATGGCCATCGACCTGCTCGAGCAGATTCTTCCCCATATTGAGAACGCCATCTATCCCCAGCGGCTCCCTTTGCCGGACTGGAGAATGAAAGAGGGTGACCTTGAAGGTGCGCATCTCGCATCCTTTAAGGACAAGTCCTGGCTACCGATCCGCGTTCCGTTTGTCTGGGGCAAATTCGACAAAACCTTCTGGTTCCGCCAATCCCTGAACCTCCCGCACGAATTTTCTGGAAAACCCATCGTCCTCCGCCTGGATTTTCCCGATGCGTTGCTTTACGTCAATGGAGAGCCCTACCAGGGAATTGACCGCGAGCACCGGGAAGTGCTTCTTACTCCCAAAGGCAAATCCAATCAACACTTTCTCCTGGCCGTTCAGGCGTACAGCCGGCGAACCCGGGAGCACACAACGTTTGGCCGGGCAGAATTGGCGGTGCTCAACTCCACCGCACGCGGATTGTTCCATGCCCTGACCGCCCTCCACGAACTGGATAAGTTGTTCGAGCATGGGTCACAGGAATCGCGCGATATCCGCGAACTCATTCGCCGCACGCTCATTTTCCTCAAATATTTCAAGCCCGAAGGAGAAGAATATCCGAACGCCGTCGAACGGGCCTATCACTTTCTTCTGACGAGCCTTGAGACGGAATTCAAATCTACATTGCCTGTCCTGGTTTCTCTGATCGGCCAGTCCCACCTTGATGTTGCCTGGCTCTGGACGCTCAAAGAAACGATACGAAAATGCGGACGTACTTTTTCCACTGTCCTCCGGTTAATGGAGGAATTCCCCGAATACCGCTTTTCGCAGAGCCAGCCGTACCTCTACGAACTCACGAGAAAGGAATATCCGGGCATCTTCCGCCAGATCACTCAGCGTGTCGCGGAAGGCCGATGGGAGCCGCTCGGTCCGACCTGGGTGGAACCCGACTGTAATATCCCGTCGGGAGAATCCCTGGTTCGTCAGATCCTGTACGGAAAACTCTACTACAAATCGCATTTTGGCATTGAGCCCGATGTTTTCTGGTTGCCCGACTCGTTTGGGTTTGGAGCTTCACTCCCTCAAATTCTCAAGAAATCAGGGATCAACTCCTTTTTCACAACCAAACTTCGATGGAACGACACCAACAAATTCCCTCATACCTCGTTCTGGTGGCAAGGAATCGACGGCACAAGAATTCTCAGTCATATCCCTCCTGTCGGTCTTGAGGCACAGGTCTCGCCTAAAGATCTTCGTGCCATCGGAGCTCCGCCGGAAGAACAGGAATCCCTCCTGATGGTTGCCCAGACGTTCGGGTACGGCGATGGGGGCGGCGGCCCGGCAAAAGAGCAGATTGAATATGCCCGAGTGCTGAAAACCATCACCGGACTTCCCCCCTCCCAGTTCTCAACAGTCAAAGAGTTTTTTGCCCAACTCGAGCTGCAGTCGCAGAAGATGCCTGTCTGGGACAAAGAGCTATATCTCGAACGGCATCGTGGAACATTCACCACGATGGGATGGGTCAAGAAAGAAAACCGCCGCAGCGAATGTCTGTTGTACACGCTCGAGCTCCTGGGTGTCCTTTCGACTCTGCCTGTGCCGGGTCGAAAATCCGGAAACAAGAAAGCCACCGAACGGAAATACCCCCGGGAAGAACTCCACACACTCTGGAAAAAGCTCCTCGTAAACCAGTTTCATGATGTCATTTCGGGCACGTGCATCCCCGAAGTCTACGAGGACGTCAGGAGTGAATTCCAGGCCATCACGACCCGCGGGAACCGCCTGCTTGGAAGCCTGCTTGGTTCGTTTAGTATCGGCGGAAAGAAGTCGGCCAACGAGTTTGACTTCGCCCTCTTCAATCCTCTTGGATGGAACCGGAATGAGTATGTCGAGCTGACTGTCCGGTCAAAGGAAAAACATTTCGTCGTCACCGACAGCCGCGGAAAAGAGCTCGAGCATCAGCTTGTCGCGCGCGACAAGGGAATCGTGCGGCTTTTGTGCCATGTCGAATCCATTCCCCCGTTCTCATTCCTTTCTCTGACCGTTCGCCCCGGCATTGCCCAAGCGGAACCTGAAAAGCCATGGAAAGCGTCGCGTCACACTGTTGAGACCCCGCTGTACAGAATTCGCCTTGACAACAAGGGTGGGTTGAGTTCGATTCATGACAAGCGGTTGAGGCGGGAGCTCCTGCAGAAAGGAAAACGCGGAAATCTGTTCCAGACATTCCAGGATCAGCCGGCCGAATGGGAGGCTTGGGAGATCGATCCGGGCATTGAGAAGCATCGGCTGGAATTGCTGCAATTCAAGGGGGCCAGGATCACGGAACAGGGGCCCCTCCGGGCGTCTGTCCGGCTGGAGTTCCGTTCCCTCAACGGTTCTGCACTTACACAGGATGTCAGACTGTTCCACCGGAGCCCTCGGATCGACTTTGTTACGCATGTCCGGTGGAATGAAAAGCGCACCATGCTGAAAGTGGCGTTTCCTCTCAACGTGAAGACCTCGGCAGCAACGTACGAGACTCAGTTTGGCGCTGTCAAACGCTCCACAAAGCCGGATGATCAATGGGAACACGCCAAATTTGAAGTGCCTGCGCAGCAATGGGCGGATCTCTCCGAGCAGAAGTTCGGCGTCAGCCTGCTCAACGACTGCAAGTACGGACATGACGCCAGGGAGAACACTCTACGGCTCACGCTCCTCCGTTCTCCGCATGCCCCACATCCGCTGGACCCGAAAGCGCTTCACGATGAACGCTACACTGACCTCGGGGAGCACAACTTCACGTATTCGCTCTTCCCTCACACAGGTGATTGGAAAAAGGGTCTCTCCGTGCGCGCTGCCCGGGAGCTGAATTATCCTGTTCTGTGCCTGCCCGAGGCCACTGCCCAGACTCTTCCGTCGTTCCTCGATTCCCCCAAGTCCGGGATTCAAGTGGACTCAGTAAAACTCGCAGAGGGAAGCGACGATATCATCGTGCGCCTCCATGAAGCCCACGGAGAGACCACAGAGTCAACTCTCAAGTTCGGATTCTCCCCAAAGTCCGCCGCGGAATGCGACTTGATGGAGAACGAGCTGAAACAGCATAAGATTATCAAGGGCAAGCTTCCATTGAAATTCAAGCCCTTTGAGATCAAGACGATTAAGTTAATGACAGGGAAAAAGAGATAGGGAAAGAAGTTGAAGGTTGAAAGTTGAAGGTTGAAAGTTGAAGATTGAAAATTGTAGATTGTAGAGTTAGATAGTTTGATCCCCCTTTGAGCTCCACCACCTCGCTTTTAGTCACTACTTACACTTAATACTTCCTACTCCCCCTACCCCACCCTCTTCACCACCACCACCGTGATGTCGTCTGACTGGGGATAGCCTTTGGCGTGGGCTCGGACGTCGGCAATGATGGTATCGATGATTTCGCCCGCTGATTTGTTTCTGTTCTTCACCACAAGTTGCTGGAGTTGTTTGTCCCCATAGAGCTCCTTCTCAGGGTTCATTGCTTCGCTCACACCATCCGAGTAGATTACGAGGGTCTCCTTGGATTTCACGCCCACCGTTTCGTCCTCAAACTGAAAATCGTCGAACGCTCCGAGCATGATTCCGCCAGTCTTCAGACGGTTGACCGTTCCCCTGGCAGAAACCAGCATGGGATTGTCCTGGCCTGCGTTGGAGAATGAAAGGGTATGCTTCTCTGTGTCGAGAATACCGTAAAACAGTGTGGCGAATTTTTCAGGACTTGTGCTGTGAAACAGGAGCTTGTTCGATCTGTACAAGCAGTCCTTGGGGCGGTCGGAAACCAGTGTTTGTCCCCGGAGTGTTGCCTGAAGGTTTGCCATCAACAATGACGCAGGAAGTCCCTTCCCGGTAACATCGCCCAGACACACCGCGGCCCGGTGCCCGTCGATCGCAATGAAATCAAAATAATCACCCCCGACGTCATGCACGGGGATGGTCCGCCCGGCAATCTCGTAGCCCGGAAATTCCGGAAACGTCTTCGGCAGGAGTTCCTGCTGGATTTTCCCAGCAAGCCGCATCTCCTGCTGCATTTTCATAAAGTTCTTTTCTTCCTCGTACAGCCGCGCATTCTCGATGGCAATCGCGGCGTGAACGGAAAGCGCTTCGATGAAGTTCTGATCCTCAACAGTGAATTCACCGTCGGACTTGTTCAGGAGCTGGAAGACGCCGATGATTTTCCCATCCTTGTTCTTCATCGGCATGCACAGGATTGTTTTTGTGCGGTACCCCGTTTTCTTGTCAAACTCCGGATTGAACCGAGGGTCGAGATATGCATCGACGATATTCAGCGTATCGCCCGTCGAAGCGACATAGCCGGCGATGCCCGCCCCCATCGGCAACCGGATTTCCTCGACGTTGTCCCCTTTCAGAACCTTGGACCAGAGTTCCCGTCGTTCATGATCGATGAGATAGACGGTTCCCCTGTCGCCAGCAACACTACGAAGAGCGGTTTCGAGAATAATGTTGAGGAGTTTGCCGAGGTCGAGCGTCGAATTGACATTCTTCGCGGCTTCGATGAGTTGGTTGAATCTCCTCACCTCGTTCGTGAGCTGGTCCTGATGGCGCTCCAGCTCGGTGACAAAGTGGGAATTCAGAGCCCGCAACCGGACGCTGAGAAGTTGCATCATCCGGACAGCAAGCGGGTGATGCTCCTGGAGCAAATCTTCAAATTGATTTCTGGACAGCGTGAAGGTTGTGCAATCCTCCATGGCAACCACGCGGGCGAATCGGGGCCGGCCGTCAATGAGCTCCAACTCTCCGAAGCAGTCGCCGGCATGGAGCAGGGCGAGGAGTTTCTCGTGGTTGTGCTTCCCCGTCCGTTTGATTCCGACGCGTCCCTCGGTAATGAGATAGAGCTCATCCCCCTCGCTTCCGGCGTTGAGGATCGTTTCGTTGGCCTTGAAATGGCGCTCGACCAGCCTGTCCTTGATAAGGTCGAACTGGGCATCGTCAAAATTCTCGAAGAGAATATTCCGGCGAAGTCTATCCAGCGATTTCGATGGGGTGGTCACTTGCAGTACCATGGCAGCCTCGTTTTCTAACGCTCGAAACTCTTCCCTGTCACCATTCTGTAACCGTCGGTGAGCACATCGTCATTGGTTGAAGCGAGCGCTCCCGACTGACTTTTCTCCAGCTCCAGTTTCCACTGATACATCTCTGTAAAGGTATGCTTCACTTTGGACTTCAGCAAGTCATACAGGCCCGTCTGTTCATAGCGATCGGCGTCTTCCTTGCTCTCCCAAACCGTTATGGATATTCCTTCCGTCTTGTCCCCAATGTTTTGCGTAAGATAGACGTAACGACAACCCTTGACCGTCTGGAGAACAGGAATGATTTCTGATTCGTAAAGGCGACGAAACTCGGACTCCATGGCAGGATGAATCCTGACGCTAACGATTCTCATATGCATGGGCGTAAACCGTTTTGAGAGCGTCAGCAATCCGCCTCCGGATGCCGTTATCGCGTACGTTTTGACCGTGGGCTCTTCAGAGACCGGCGCATACTCAAGCGTCAAATCCTTGGAAAGTTGGATTGCCCATTCCGATGAGTTGGGTACATACGGCCGCATCTGTTCAAGCAACGCCTGAAAAGCTCCGCTGAGTTCGTATTCGTCCGCATGTTCCTTCGAATCCCATAACGTCATGGATATCGTTTCATCTTTTTGGCGATTACTTTGAATCAGGCATGCATAATGGCAGCCCGGCGTTTGCTCCAACGCCGTGAAGACGGCAGAATCATAGAACTGCTGCAACCTCGGGAGTTCTCCCGGCTTCACCTTGATATGCAAGAGCCTCATGAACATCGTGAACCTCCTAAGAACCGAATGACCGGACGAGAACCCGTCTCAAAGAAGATTTGCCCCAAAAAGACACACTATGCACAAAAGGAATTTTCTAAACAACGACGACAGAGTTTTGTGACTTTTGTGCTATTTGTGACCACAAAAATATTTTTGAGATGGCTTCTAATTGTTGCGTCCGTATTCAAGCACGAAAAACTTCTGTACGGGACTTGTTACCAACCGGTTCCCAAATTCCATCCTGAGTCCGCATGCAGCGACGATGTCAACTTTGATCGCACTGCCACCCCACGTACATCCCGCAATCGACACGATGGCAGGCGACATTCCTTTTTTCTCAAACCATCCTCCTGTCACCTGATAACGCCCTTTCCCAAGCACGCGAATCCGGTAGAGCGATCCGGCAGTTTTCACAAACAACCAGTCGCCTCGCGAAAGCCCGGTCCGTTTCACTTCCTGCAATCCATCGGCCGAGCGGACAATCCCATTTAACGTCATGCAGTCCACGGTTTCTCTGTGGCGCCCAATTATCCAAACCTGGCAAGCGCGCGCGCTTTTGCCTTTGCAGCTTCAACCTGCCTGTTGCGCGACGGAGCCGCCGTCTCCAGCGAGGTGATCAGCCGCCTTGTCACCCTCGCAATGTCTCTCACCGCACGGTCAAACGCCCTCTGGTTGGACTTGGAGGGTTTCGAAAAGCCGCTGATCTTCCTCACAAACTGAACGGAAGACAGCTCTATTTCCTCCGTCGTTGCCGGAGGTGCGAAATTAAACAGAGGTTTGATATTGCGACACATGATCCGCTCCTACGCCGTTATGTTCATCATCCAGTCTGAGTCACGGTCAGCCGTTCAACGCTTCGATAAATGTCGTTGCCAATTCAGAGGGCTCTCTCCGGTTCAGTGTTGTGTTGACGGTCATCCAGAAATCGCCGCTGTTTTTCTGCGGATGGGGAAGAACGACTTCCCTCGACAAGAGTCGCGAGACAAAGAGGTCCGTGTTGACATTCTGGACACTCAGCTTGAATATGCTCGTGCCGTTGGGGATTTTTTCCACCTTGAATGCAGAATGTGCGCCAAGAAGGGTGCAGAATTTGTCAGCCGTCTTCCACGCCTTTGCATATTCTTCCAGATAACCGTCGGCATACTTTGTAGCAATTGCGGCGAACTGCCAGGCCTGCGGCAACCCGCCTCCAAACATCCGACGGACATGGAAAAGCCCTTCGATGAAGCTTTTGGAACCCGCCAGCATGGCTCCGGATCCGGAATTGAAGCATTTCCAGAGTGACACATAGACGGTATCGAACAAGTTCGTGTAGTCCGTCAGTGTCCTTCCGGAATGATATGGGACGTTGAAAAGACGAGCGCCGTCGAGATGAAGCTTGATTCCCTGCCCGCGTGCGTACTCGCAAATCTTCTTCATTTCGTCGTAATCAAACATCGTATGGAATTTTCGACGCACCGGGGATTCGATGGAGATGACGCCGACACCCGTTTCGACCCTGCCACCGGAGGTACGGCGCACCCATTGTTGCACTTCGTCGAGAGTGAAGGTGGTCTCTCCCGGAGCCAAGGGAATGACATTCAGCCCGCTGAGCACTTCGGCGCAATCGCCTGAATCATTATAGAGATGGCTTTCAGCCTGCAGGAAGACCCGTTTCCTCTCCCCTGCCAACCTGCGAACCGCAATGTGATTTGCGAGTGTGCCCGTCGGCATGAATACGGCGCTTTCTTTGCCCAACAGCTGGGCAAATTGCTGCTCAAGTTCCGCGACAACTCCTCCCAGAGAGTAGTTATCGACTTTGATACCTCGTCCCGCGGAGAGCTCCTGGAGCACAGAAGCGTACTCCGCTGGGCTAAAGTCCAGACCGTCGGTCGTAAACTTCACGACCCGGGACGTAAAGCCCGCGGGTTGTTCTGCGTTCTTTGAGAGGGCGGTTGGGCTCAGAATTCCACCAGCCGCTGCCAGGGCCCCGAGTTTGAGGACGTTCCTTCGTATCAAGCGACTTGCCTCCTGCCATCAAAATGTTTCATTCCACTAGCGAGTGCGACGTGCAGGTCTTGGAGGTTCATATCCGGAGGTCCAGATGTTGTTGTCCGGATTTGTATCCGGGAGCATGTAATCCGGGTCGACCATCACGGTATCAACGGTGCCCGTGGAAGGATATTCGAACGACCATGTTCCTCCCCGTTGCCAGATCTCAACAGGAAGAGTTGCCCGGCCGGTGTGTCCGTTGGTTTCCCGCACCTCCACGACCGCTGGCATAGCCATCTGTCCGTAGTTCTCAAGTGAAATCACCACTCCTTTTGAGGGATCGTTGCCAACATACTTCACCGACGTGACCGCCTGGTCAAGGTTCCACCGTTCGACAAACCAGGCTCTCCAGAAATAGTTCAGATCTTCACCGGAGGCATCGTTCATCGATCTGAAAAAATCTCTCGGAGTCGGATGCTTGAATGCCCATCGGCGTGTATATTCCCGGAACGCCCTGTCGAACCGGTCAGCTCCAAGGACGTATTCCCTCAGCATCATAAGTCCTGCAGACGGTTTGAAATACGCGAGATTCCCCAGGTCGCGAGATTGGATGACATCGGGGATCGTGTAGATGGACACGAAGTCGGGCCGCAACAAACTGGGAACGAGAACCCGCACGGAATCACGTTGAGAACGGTATTCGCCGCTGTTGAAATTCCTCGTGGAGTAGATGTTGATGAAGGTGTTGAACCCTTCGTCCATCCAGGCATATTTTCGTTCGTTGGAGCCCACAATCATCGGGAACCAATTGTGTCCGAACTCGTGTGTCGTCACACCCCACAATCCGGACCGACGCGCACGATAACCGCAGAACACTATCCCCGGATACTCCATGCCGCCCACAATTCCCGCAACATTGACTGCCACGGGATAGGGATATTCAAACCATTGTTTCGAGTTGTATTCGATCGTCCCTTTCACATACTCGGCACCGCGTCCCCAGGCCGAATCACCCGCACTTTCAACAGGATACGTCGCCATCGCCATGCAAGGGTGTCCACTCGGCAGATTGATTCTCGCGGCATCCCAGATGAAGGCCCGGGACGATGCCCACGCCACATCCCTGGTATTCTTCATTTTGAACCGCCAGGTTTTTGTGCCGCGTTTGGCTGGTGCCGCATCAGGAGATGTGAGCTCGTCCGCTCCCCGGATGGTCACCGATTTCTCCGAAGTTCGGGCCCGATCGAGTCGCGATCGCTGGTCGGATGTGAGTACTTCCTTCGGATTGTCAAGTTCCCCGGAGCCAACGACAATGTGGTCGGCCGGGACGGTGACGGAATATTCGTAATCCCCGTAGTCGAGATAAAACTCGCCGGCGCCGAGGTACGGCAATGCATTCCAACCCTGGACGTCGTCGTACACCTCCATGCGGGGATACCACTGCGCCATTTCGAATACTTCACCGTTCTTCGTTGCAAGACGACCCATGCGATCGGATCCAAATAACGGCACCATAAAGCTGTATTCCATCTCGATCTTGACCTTGTCTCCATTTGGTTTCATGGGTGTGGGCAACCAGATCTGCATGCGCGTATCCGTGACGATGTAATCGGCTTGCGACTCGTCGCCATGTTGAATCACGCGCACCGATTTCAACTGATCTCCTTCGGTGTACGCCCTCGGGCCAAACCTGCTTCCACCCATGGGAGTTGTCTCGGAGCCGCGCGACTCTTTCTTGAACAAATTCTGGTCCAGCTGCAACCAGACATAGGAAAGAGCATCAGGGCTGTTGTTGGTGTAGGTGATGACAACACTCCCGGTCAGAACGCGAGTCGAGTCGTCAAGCTGGGCGTCGATGCTATAGTCTGCGCGGTTCTGCCAGTACTGAGGACCAGGAGCGCCGTTTCCGCTTCGATATACGGTCCCCGGGTCGCTCATGAATAACGGATCGAATGCTTTCAGAGGATCGTACGCAGATTTCTCCTGCGGAAAGACGGTGGAAAACGTCCCTGTACAACCCAGGGCGAGCGCAATAACGGCAAACAGTTTCTTCATAGCACGCCGATCATAAGAAGAAGGATTTCGTGAATTCAATTGTCGAGCCCTATCTTTTTCAGCAACGCATCGAACCGTGGGTCCCCGCGAAGGGAGTCGAGTTTGGGATCAACCTTGACGCTGCAGAGCGATTCAGCCTGCTGTTCATAGCTCTTGTCAAACCACCGGAATGCCTGGTCGCGATCCCCGAGGGACGCGAACACCAGTGCCACGCCCCGCATGAGATTTCCGTTGGTAATTCGGTCAGGATGGATACTCTCAAGCAGCCGCAATGCTTCCTCCCTTTTCCCTCCAGCGGCGTGCAACTGCGCCAGGCTAATGGGCACTTCGTGTGGATTTGTCACAAATTTCGCCCACCGTTCATTCTCGGCGATTGCCTCCGCCAACATTCCTTTTCCCTGATATGCCATGGAGAGAAGTCGATGGGCAGGGCCAAAACCGGGTTCCAGCTCAAGCGAGGATTTTGCCGACTCAATCGCATCGTCGTATTTCCGTGCGTAGTACTCCGTCATGCCTTTGTCTTTCGCGATCGCCGGAGAAAGAGGATCGAGCTCAACAGCAAGGGAAATCTCTTTCAGGGCTTCTTCCATCCTTCCGGTGTAGCGCAGCCATTCGGAATACCAGTGATGTCCTGTTCCGTATCCCGGGTTGAGCCGGATAGCCAGTTTGAACTCTTTTTCGGCCTTCTTCCAATTCCAATCATGCATCATCATCAAGCTTGCAAGCGATGTGTGCGCCTCCGCGAGGCGGTCATCGAGTTTGAGTGCCCGCTCGGCTGCCGTCCTTGCTTTCTGAGCGATTTCCTTTCGCGTGATGGTGCCATACTGTCCGATGAGATTATAGGCATCGGACAGTCCGGCCCACGCGAGAGCAAATTTCGCATCTTTGGCAATCGCGTCTTCGAAATACCGGATTGACTTCTCGAGGCCATCCTTCGTTCTCTTATTCCAGAAGAACCGACCCTTGAGGTACAGCTGATAGGCATCGGTATTCTTCGTCGGGCGTCGGTTCAGATTCTTTTTTTCTGTCGGAGAGATTCTGACTTTCAGAGCCCGCACCACCCGCCCTGCAACCTGTTCCTGAATCTCGAAAACCTCCTCCATGGTCCCGCGAAACGTCTCGGCCCAAAGGGAGACATCCTGGCCGGCATCGATCAGCTGCGTGGTTATGCGAAGGTTCTCTCCGTGTTTTCTGACGCTTCCCTCGAGCACGAACTGAACTCCAAGCTCGGCTCCGATTTGTTTCATCGTTTTTTCCTGCCGCTCATAACGGATGATCGAAGTACGGGAGACAACTTTCACATTCCGGAGCTTTGACAAGTTGGCGATCACTTCCTCCGTCAGCCCCTCGCTGAAGAATCTGTTGTCCTTCTTTGGACTCAGGTCCGTAAACGGCAGGACGGCAATCGAGCGGGTAGTGCTTTCCAGGGCCTTTTTTGAATCCGTGCTCACTGCACGCAATTGGGACACCAGCTCTGCAGAGTCGGGAAACCGAAGCTCCGGTTCCTTTTCCAGGCACCGGTCCACGATGTTTCCCAGCGAGGACGGGATCCCCGGGCGCAATGCAGTCACCGAAGGGCATTTCTCGTTGAGGATTGCATAGATAAGCGCCTGGCGGTAACTGGCTGCAAATGGCCGACGTTCCGTCAGCATCTCAAACAGGACCACGCCCACAGACCAGATGTCCGTGCGGTGACTGACCTGAGTTCCCTGCAGTTGTTCCGGGGACATGTACGCAATGGTACCCGAGCCCAAACCGGATTCAGCAACCTGCAACAGCTCCGAGTGCCGCGCGAGGCCAAAATCTGCAATCTTGGCGAGTCCGTTCTTCATCAGGATGATGTTTTCGGGTTTAACGTCCCTGTGGACAATCCCTTTTTCATGTGCGGCTTGAAGGGCAGTGGAAACCTGCGTCGCAATTCTGACTGCCTCAGGAATCGCCAACGGTCCGTCATTCATGACCGCCCTCAGGCTCCTCCCTTCCAGGAACTCCATAACAATAAACGGCTCACCGTTGACTTCTTCGATCGCGTGGACGGTGCAGATGTTCGGATGGTTCAAGACAGCGGCCGCCTGTGCCTCCAGCAAGAGCCTGGCGCGCTCTGCTTCGTTTGTAACGATGTTCTCGCCCAGGAATTTCAATGCAACATTTCGGTTGAGCTTCGTGTCGTGGGCGCGGTAGACAATCCCCATCCCGCCTTCGCCCAGTTTCTCGAGGATCTTATAGTGAGAGATGGTTGTCCCGATCATGGTCTCATTCCCTGGGGATGAGTACGATGCTTCGGCGGGCAGGCCCGCCTTCGCCCAGCTTCTCGATGATTCGGTAATGCGAAACAGTCTGGCCGATCATGGTTCCAAACCTATCTTCCTGAGCAAAGCAATAAATCGCGGGTCGCCCCGAACATCATCCCATGTCAAATCTATCATAAGGGATGTTGCAAAGGTGCTGTGGTCGCGCACGTCTTGCTCAAGGTAAGTCATAACTTTGTCTTTTTCCCCAAGACCTGCATAGATCGCCGCAATGTTATAAGCGGCGCCTGTTCCTTCCCGATAGCGTCGTTCATTTTCTTTCAGGAGCGAAACCGCGTCGCTCCGTCTCCCGCGTTTGCCGTAAAAGTTGCCCAGGTATGCAATGGTTTCGCTCGACCTCCCTGAGAGTTCCAGAGCTTTTTTGAAATGTGCCTCCGCCTCAGCATCGCGTTTCATCCGTGCAAGCGCAATTCCCGCCCACGCATATCCTGGTGCGAATGAAGGATCTAATTCCGAGCATTTAGAGAATGAACGAAGCGCCTCTTCGTAATTCCTTCGGTACAGTGCAATCGCGCCGACGTTGAGCGTAATGATGGGGGAGTACGGGTCGAGTTCCTGTGCCTTTTGGATTATCCGCGAAGCTTCGTCAAGGCGACCCGACCGTGCGAGCAGGATGTTGTACCAATGGTACGCCGTAGGGTACTTCGGATTCAGTGCGATTGCCTGCTTGAACTCCCGCTCCGCGTCGTCAAACTTCCAGTCATCGTAATAGGCAAATGCAAGCGACGTTCGGGCTTCCGCGAGCGAATGATCGAACTCAAGAGCGCGCCGCGCTGCACGTTCGGCAAGCGGTACGGTAATAGTCGAAGGTGTGCCCGAGTATTGCGATTGAATCAAATACGAATCGGCAAGGCCCGCGTACGCGAGTGCATAGGAGGAGTCAAGGCTGAGTGACTTCTTGAAATACCCGATCGCACGCTCAATGTCGACGGCGGTGCGTTTGTTCCAATAGTAGCGCCCTTGCAGGTACAGTTGATATGCGTGCGTATTTTCCGTCGCACGCTTCGACAATTTCTCACGGGTCTCCTCGGAAATTCCAATGCCGAGCCTTGCGGAAACATCATCCGTGATCTGCTGCTGAACCGACAGCAGGTCGCCCATGGAAGCCTGATAGCGGTTCCCCCACAATTGGGATTCCCGTTTCACGTCGATCAAGTCAACTTGAATATCGAGAGACGAGCCGCGATGCGTAATTCTCCCCGACAGCACCGCTGCAACATTGAGCTTGGAACCGATTTCTTGCGGATCCCATTCCTTCCCCTTGAATCGAAACGCTGTGCTGCGGGGAACAACGCGCAAGGCTGAGATTTTTGTGAGGTTATTGATTACGCTCTCCGTCACGCCGTCAGAAAGGTATTCCTGATCAGCGGACCCGCCCACGTTTTCAAAAGGCAAGACAGCGAGAGAATCCACAGTGCGCGACCGACCGAAGAAGAGAAGTGCTGCGATAAGAATCATGACTGTCGCCACACTTGCTCCTCCGATGAGCATGCTTTTCCTCGCAAACTGCGGTGCGATTCCTGTTGTTTTTTCGTAGACCTGTTGCGAAGATACACCCGTGCTGTCGCCGGGAATGGGGTGGGTCATGCGCGACGATTTTCGCTGAAGCCGGCGCAATTCGGAAACAACTTCCCCAATTGTCTGAAACCGATCTTCCGGATTTTTTTCCAACGCCCGTTCAATGATAAGAGCGAGTTGAGCCGGGGCATCGGGCAGGAGTTTTTGCAGCGATTGCGGCTCTTCGTTGACGATGGAATAGACCATCGCCGCCTCGTGTTCGCCGCGGAAGGGAAGTTTACCCGTGAGCATCTCGAACAGCAATACGCCGAAGGCAAAAATATCGCTGCGCGTATCGACCTCCCCACCCTGAATCTGCTCTGGCGCCATATAGGCCAGAGTCCCAACTGTGCCCGATGTCCGCGTAAGCTTGAGCGATCCTTTGAGTTTCGCCAATCCAAAATCCATGACCTTTGCCAGGCCTTTGGACGTGAGCGTAATGTTGTCGGCCTTGATATCCCGATGTACAATTCCTTTTGTATGGGCTTCCTGCAGCGCCTCCCCAATCTGAAGAGCGACGTTCAACGCATCAACAGTCTTTGCAAACGGCAACCTCTCACGAAGCGTGCCGCCTTCGATGAATTCCATCGCAATAAACATCGTCGATTCAGATTCATCGACGCCGTAGATTGTGCAGATATTCGGATGGTTCAACGCCGCGGCGGCTTTCGCTTCCTGCAGAAACCGGGATTTGGTTTCTTCGTTCACCGAGACGTTCGTCGGCAGAAACTTGAGGGCAACGAGGCGATCGAGGGTTGTGTCCCGGGCTTTGTAGACGACTCCCATGCCCCCCTCGCCGAGCTTTTCGAGAATCTTATAGTGGGAGATTATTGTCCCGATCATGGCACGAAGATATTGGTTCGTCGATTCATTGGTTCAAGGAATTGTCTTCCGATGGAACGCTCATTTGAAAATGTTCTCAATCATCACGAGTTTCGCACTGAATCTGTACGCCACAAATGCGAGCTCAGAGCCTTCATCGTTCACAGCGACTGCCGACGCAAAATTCCATGGAGTTGTATAATAGACACCTTCACTCACCTGCACGGATTGGCCAAAATCCAGTCCCGGAAACGAGCCACGCAGTTGTTGCTTTCCTCCCGTTGCATAGTCAATCTTCCAAATGCGGTTCTGTGGGTCGAGGGCATAGAGCGATCCGGAACTCGCTATGACGAGCACTCCCTTAGGAATAGCCAAAACCATTGTATTGACCTTCGATGGATTCTCCAGATAGTCAGTTGAAACCGTCCACAGTTTCCGATGGTGATCCTGAAGAAGGAGTCTATTGCCCGACACAACGCGAACAACAGAAAGTGAATCGTCGAGCCTCTTCGGCGGAAGGGCGTCATCGACCCCGATGTTCTCATCGTATGTTGAGTATGTTGCGCCTGTTCGCACTAACTTCGCGGCGACCAACCTTCCTGGGTTTATCCAGGTAGCTCGAATTCCCGACGTCAGCTGTTTTGGTTCACCCGGGTCTCTGGTGTTTATGACATAGATTCTCGCAGAGTCCGGTGGTTCGTTCAGTCGAACCATCGAGAATGCGATACGGGCACCGTCGGGCGACCAGGCGAGCGACAGAATCCCCACTGCCTCAGAAACCAGCCGATTTCGGTCAGCGCCGTCACGATCTTGAACATACAATCCCACACCAGGTTTCAACGGGTCGATATCACCCATGGTGTAGGCGATTCTCTTTCCGTCGGGCGATAGCGCCACGCTTTCGATCTGTCGGTCGTCGAACGTCAGCTGCCGAGATCTGCCCGAGTTCACGTCCGCAATCCAGAGCGTTCCAAGTTGTTGTTGTTGCAGGTAGACGAGCCGTTGATCGTCTGCCGAGACACTCATGCCGATGTCCGGTCCGCTTCCTTTCGTGAGCTGCTGAGGAGAGCCCCCTTCTGCCGGAACAACCCAGAGATTTGTGTTGCCGCCCCGGTTCGAAGAAAAAATAATGACCCCTCGCTTCGTCCATGCAACATCGTCGATGTTCTTCTTGTCAAACGTCAGTTGTTTCTCCCTGCCACTCTCCAATTCGCGCGTGATGATTTCCTGCAACCCCCCGTCGAACGAACGAATCCACACGATGGACCGTCCGTCCGGGGACCAATTGAACGAGTAGCGGGAGAATCGACCCCCAACCCCGAGCGTGTCCGAAAACTCCAGCCGGATATCACTCCCATCAGGCCGAATGCTCCAGAAGTTATACAATCCTTTTTGACCCGGATCGCCAAAACGAACGAATCCGATCCGTTGTCCATCAGGACGCCAGCGGGCGAGGGTCGCATGCTGAACGATCCGTTTGCTCGAGCCTCCAAGGGAAGAAATGACACAAATATCGACAGAGGTTCCCTCGGACCCCGGCCCCGGCTTCTGATATGCGATCATGCTTCCGTCGGGTGAAATGTCAGCGTTGAGGTTGAATCCGGAACCGATGGAATCCGTCGTGATCCGCCTCGACTCACTCCCGGAGACGTGCATATAATAGATGTCCCATTTTGTATTCGCATTCGCTGCCGGGAAAGCAACCCAATTGCCGTCTTTTGAAAGGCCAGGATAGGAGAACTCGCTGAACGGAATCGGAAGAACATGCAGGGTCATGTCCGGATTGAGAGTCGCTCGTGTTGCAGAATTGCTTCCTCCGATAAAGAGAAGACCGTAGACAAGAGCGCCAAGAAGGAGGATCCCTATGCCTCCCCCGATTGCCCACCGTTTCAGGTTGGAAGCCGGCGCTGCCTCGACCACGGATTCCGCTTGCTCACGATGAATATCAGGGACAGGCATATGCACGGCCGTTCGTTGAACACGCGAAGACTGCTTCAACAGGTGGCGCAATTCGCTTACCATGTCCGCCGCAGACTGGTACCGGTCCTCGGGATCCTTTTCGAGGGCGCGTCCAAGGACCCGCATCAATTCTGCCTGCGCGTCGGGCAGAAAACTCTTCAGCGACTCCGGCTGCTCATTCACGATCGAGTACACGATCGCAGCCTCGTGTTCACCACGGAATGGAAGCTTCCCGGTCATCAGTTCGAACAGGAGCACACCAAGGGAGAAGATATCACTCCGATGATCAACCTCGCCGCCCTGGATTTGCTCCGGAGCCATATACCCGAGCGTGCCGACGGTGCTGGAAGATCGGGTCAGCTTCAGGGAACCTTTCAATTTCGCAAGCCCAAAATCCATCACCTTCGCCTGACCCTTCGAGGTCAGCATGATGTTGTCGGCCTTGACATCTCTATGCACGATGCCGTTGGCATGCGCTTCGTGAAGCGCCTCCCCGATCTGCACGGCGATAGCAAGCGCATCATTGACTTTTGCAAACGGGAGTTTTTCGCGGAGCGTCCCACCGTCGACGAATTCCATCGACATGAACAGGTGGCCGTTGTGTTCGTCCACACCGAAGATAGTACAGATGTTCGGATGGTTCAGTGCGGCGGCGGCTTGGGCTTCCTGGAGAAAGCGCGCTTTGGCATCAGCATCCTGGTTCACCCGATCAGGAAGGAATTTGAGAGCAACAGTGCGATTAAGTTTGGTGTCCTGGGCCTTATATACAATGCCCATCCCGCCTTCGCCGAGCTTTTCAAGAATCTTATAGTGAGAGATGAGGGACCCGATCATAGTTCCATTCCCCCCGCGATGAAGATAAAGTTTCGGCGGGCAGGCCCGCCTTCGCACAGTTTCTCGAGGATCTTATCGTGAGAGATGGTTGTCCCGATCATGGTTTCATAGAAGCGGTCTCAGAAATGAAAGCCTGGGAATTATGGAGCCACAGAAGGCACAAAACTCACAAAATTCGATGTGCCATTTGTGCCTTTTTGTGGCAAAGTCCTTTTTTGAGATGGCTTGTAGTCTGGTCAATCATGAAAAATATTGACTCATTGTTTCATCGGTTCATTGATTCAATGACTTAATGACCCGATAGTTCAATAATCTAATGATTCATCCCCTTCAACTCAGCATCCCAGTTCGTCAACAACGAGAGCGGCGTTTGGTTTTGCGATTCCATGAGCGCGTTCAGGAGAAACAGTTTTCCGTCAGCAGTCACATCGTAATCGCCCGCCTGTGCAAGCGAAACGTCGAACAGGGTATGTACATTGCTGACATCAACCGAGGCGGCCGAGAGCACGATCTGCGCAGTCATCATCTGACCATCCGGGCTTATGTAGAAGATTTCCTTGCCGTCTCCTCGCCAATGAGGGAAACCACCGCCTGAAAGGGAAACCTGCCAGTGGCCGCCTTGACCCCGAAATGGTTTCACGTACACCTCGTGCTGCCCGGATTCGTTCGAACTATAAGCGACCCATCGACCATCGGGCGAGAACTGTGCTCCCAGTTCGTTGAACTCCGTCTGCAAAAACGGCACCGGTTTGCGTTCACCATCAGTTCCCTTCGTGTTCAGCGGCAGGATCCAAATATCGCCCTGCGTCTTTGGTGTTCCGGATGCATAAAGGAGATAGTTCCCATCCGGCGAGACATCGTATGGAGCCTTGTCCCCGGTTGACTTGAAGAGCACCTCTTCGGACCCACCACCCGACGTCGGTTTTTGGTACAAATTGTACGTGCCATCCTGATTTGAGGAATACATGATCCGGTTTCCGTCCGGTGACCATGTGGGGGATTGATTGTAGGATGCCGTGAAGGTGAAGCGTGATTTCGTCCCGCGTGCAACGTCGAAAATCCAGATCGAGTTGTTGTGAGATTTGAAATCGAACACCGACGAAGCTATCTGCCTGCCATTCGGTGACAATTCCGTCGAAATGTATTCTGCCAGGCTGCTGACAGTCTTGACAGGTTTGCCGAGCCGGTCCCAGAAGAGCAGCTGCGAGCCTGATTGAAAATCACCCTTCTGGTAAACGAGAATGCCATTGCGAGAAGCAGTAAACAATCCGCGGTTCACGGATGGGTCGAAGCTGACTCCTTGGGCAATTGTCTTCGCTTCACCCTTAAGCTCCAGAGAGCTTTCATCGAACTGTTGAGCGACAAGATTTCGTTCCCTCATATACAGCAAGTATCCCGACACCGCCACAGCGTTCGACGATGCAAAGGTAAGAGTCTTATTGACCTTTCCGTCCAGTGAAGAAACACGAATTGCGTCTCCTTCAGTTTGCGCACCCGAGACTGCCGTTCGGGCTAAATAGACGATGTGCTTTCCGTCTTTCAGAAACCAGGGCCACCGATGTGAATTCTCGTTACGGGACTTGTCGAACATTGTCACAGGAACGGGAGTACCGCCTGAAGCGGGAACAGCCATGAGGGGCTCTGTCGGCGCAGGCGAGAATACAATCGTGCCGTCTTCGTTCCACGTACCGCTGCGAAAGTTGCCGACCTCGCAGATGACGAGTGGAGTACCACCCGCTGCGTCGATTTTTTTCAGCTTTCCCTGTGATTCAAACGCGATGAACTGATTGTCGGGCGACCAAAACGGGAACAAGGCGCCCGTCGTGCCGGACAATTTCTGCGCCGCGGCGGAGTTCAGAGAACGAACGAAGAGAAATCGTTTGCCGGAAGAATCGATCGCCAGAAACGCAAGCCGTGTCCCATCCGGAGAGAGGGCCGGCGGACCACCATAGTTACCATAGAACGCAAAGTTTTCCTTTTCAGGAGGAAGAATGAACGAGTGGATGAGTTGCTTTTCGCCCGGACGGAAGAGCAGATAGGCTGCGCCGAATCCTGACACGCCCACGACCAGAAGACTAGCAGCGATCCACGGAAGGAATCGTTTTATCGGAGCCTGCGGGATAAGTAAGGGAGTGCCGGAGGGCTTCGCCCCTTGCGCCCCTGCCAACGGTCGGACCGGAGTAACCATGCTCATTCTCGACCTGCCCGACTCCCTTCGATAGTGACGTAAGTCTTTCGCAACTTCAGCGACTGATTGGGTTCTTTCGGGGGGATCTTTCGCAAGGCATTCGAGGGCAATCGAGTTGAGTTCCGGTGCCAGGTCCGGCTTGACCACCGTCAGCGGTTCCGGATCGGCATTGACAATTTCATAACTGATCGCCGTCTCATGCACTCCCTTGAATGGCGATTGTCCTGCAAACAGCTCATACAGGATCACCCCCAACGAGAAGATATCCGTGCGGTGGTCCGTCTCCTGTCCCTGGATTTGTTCCGGGGACATGTACCCTGCCGTCCCTACCGTACTCCCTTCCTTCGTCAAGCGCGATGCACCCTTGAGCTTGGCAAGTCCAAAATCCATGATCTGCACGCGTCCATCCTTGCGGATCATGATATTCTCCGGCTTGATGTCCCGATGGACGATCCCCTTCTCATGAGCTGCAGCCAACCCGTCGGCCAACTGAATGCCAATGTCGACGGCTTGTTTCAACGGCATGTTTGCTTTCAAGTCGTTGAGCGTTTTGCCTTCGACGTATTCCATCACGATAAAGGCCTTCCCGTCCTGTTCCTCAACGCCGTGAATCGTGCAGATATTCTGATGCGTGAGCGACGCAGCGGCCTTTGCTTCCTGGATGAACCGGGCTTTGTCTTCGCTGGAAGACGAGACGTGGGCGGGAAGGAATTTCAGGGCGACGAGACGGTCGAGCGTCGTGTCCTGGGCCTTGTAGACAACGCCCATACCGCCTTCGCCAAGTTTTTCCAAAATCTTATAGTGGCTTATGACAGATCCAATCATAGAGACCTCTTCAGGCAACTCCCGCCACACAGCACCGGCCTGCCCGCCATTGTAGATCCAACGAGGCAGGCGGGGATGCTCAAAATTCCTACCACTCGTTGGAAAGCACTCCTGCCTGCCGAAGTGTCTTTCTGCACGCAGGCAGGCATGGGGAATTTTGGCACTTCGCCGAGCTTTTCGAGAATCTTATGGTGCGATACGGTTGACCCGGTCATCACTTCGATGCTAGCCCCTTCAATTTCGCAAGTCTTAATTTCGCCTCGGTCAATTCCGGAAGATCTTTGTCGCCGTCCTTCCAGAGGCTCAAAAACTTTTCATAGTTTTCCTTCGCCGACTTCCTGTCGCCTTTTTTCTCATAGATCTTCCCAGCGAGGAAAAAGCTTTTCGGAAAGAACAATGGCCGGTAGCCACTGCCGTTATCGTAGATCATTTGCAGGCTGGAAAGCATCGTTAAAGCTTTGTCGAATTGGCCGGCCTCGAACTGGCATTCCGCTGTGAGGTGCAGGACAAGGATCTTCAGGTTGTCAAACCCCATGTTGAGTACTGTATCAAGGTAGACTTCCGATTTCGAGCATTCATGGTTGGTACTGTAATTGAGAGTTCGGTAGAATGCATCCACCCACCTGATAGAAGAAAATCTCTTTACATAGATACTTTCGGCGGCCGGGATATCCCGTCGAAAGACATACAACTCCGCGAGCAGAGCCCAGTAATTGGGGTCCTTGATCCCCGACTGCAGACTCTTCGTTTGTTCTGCGAGTTTCATTCCCGCATCGATGTCTTTCCTTTGCAGATAGATCATCGTTGCCTTGTAGACCTTCGTCCTCGCCGCACCGACCGAATCCTTTAATACCAAATACAGGTCAATTGCCTTGTCGATGGAACGTCTCCATTCCTGGAATTTTCCCCTGTAGAGGTACAGGCCCGCAAGCCGTTCATTGCCATAACGTTGAGTCTTCAGAGGCTGACTGTCGCGGACGAGTGACTGAAGTTCGGTCTCTGCCTTCATGTACTCGCCGCCGTAGGTGTGTAAGTCCGCGATCGTGCCGGAAAGCTGGAAGTTGGTTGGAAACAATTCCCGAGCCTGCTGAATGGCTCTCATCGCATCTTCAAGCCTCCCAAACCGCAGATACGCGACCGCCAACAAGTTGTACGCTTCCACGGAGCCACCCGCAGCGGTGTATTGTTTTGCCCTCTCGAGCATTTTTTCATACTGCTTCGTATCCCGATAGGTCCAGCACAGGTGTTCGAGCGCCCGTTCCATCGTGGGATCCATGGCAAGGACCTTCTCGAGGTACTCTGCCGCAGTAGCGAGTTCCCCCGCATGATAGGACCAGTCTCCGATGTTGTACAACATTTCCTTGTCGTTCGGGTAGAGTTTTTCCATCTCTCGAAGGATGATTATTCCCGCGGCAAAGCCTTGACTGTTTTCTGCGTCAACTGCGCGGACAAGGTATCGCTCTTTTTCTGGGACCCTCTGGATAAGCGTGAGCGCGCGGCGAATTGGTACATTGGCCTCCTCCTGGGCGCCTGTTTGCCAACTAATGGCGTAAGCAAGGCGGTAGTACGCAAGACCGAATGTTGAATCGAGTTCGACGGCTTTGCGAAACTCCACCTGCGCCTCAATGTACTTCACCTGGTTCATCAACTGTTCGCCATTGAAGAAATGCTGGTAGGCCTGCATGTTTCCAGTGGTCACATCGGCCACCTTCTTGCTGGCGGCCTGTATTTCGGTCCGGTTCTCCTTGAACCCTTCTCTCGTCTTCTCGGAAAGCTTATCAAGCAGCGAAGGGACACTTTCCTGACCCTCACCAGTTTCAGTCGCCGTAAAGAGATATTTCCCCTCTTTGGGATCGATCACCTTCAAGTCGACCGTATAGACCTTGCCGAATTTTCGAATCGACGTAAGCATCAAAGAATTGATCCCGGCCTGGTTGCAGATCTCCTTGCCAAGACCTTCGTCGATTCGCTCAGCATTCGCTTTGCCCAGGACCTTGAGGATATCGAACATGCGCGAACGAGGAAGCACGTCAAGCCTCCGTGACTGCTCGAGTGCCGTGATGAGCATTCCGGAAAGTCCGTCCAGCTCCGGTTCTTTCGTGTCGTTCACAAAATCGGCCACCACAACCGGAACACGCTCTCCATTTGTTGACGGAGTCCTCAGGAACAGGAACCAGGCCAATCCAAGAATCGCAAAGATGCCCACGGCGACGCCGGGGATTCTGAGCGAGCGTGCATTGAAGGATGGAAGGTTGATCGTCACCGAAGTGGTCGTCGCCGGGCGCGGCTGCGGTTGCGGAGAAATCGGTTTCCCAGCACTTGTGGATGCAGGCTCTACTGCCGGCCTCTCATAGACAGCACTGCGAAGCACCTTGCTTGTTTCTTTCTTGAGCCTTCGCAGGTCGATAACCATATCGTGCACAGTCTGGTACCGGTCTTCGGGGTTCTTTTCGAGTGCACGACCAAGAATGTGCATAAGCTCTGAAGACGCGTCAGGAACATGCTTGGTGAGCGAATCCGGCTCTTCATTGACGATCGAATACAGCATCGCGGCCTCGTGCTCACCCCGGAAGGGTGAATGACCCGACAACATTTCGAACAGAACCACCCCAAACGAGAAGATGTCCGAACGGTGGTCGACTTCCCCACCCTGAATCTGTTCGGGCGCCATGTAGGCCACGGTACCCACGGTACTCGACGTGCGGGTCAGCTTCAGAGAGCCCTTCAACTTGGCAAGACCAAAGTCCATCACCTTGATCTGATTCCTGCTGTTGACCATAATGTTCTCGGGCTTGACATCTCGGTGTACAATGCCCTTGCTGTGTGCTTCCTGCAGAGCATCGCCGATCTGCAGTGCATACCCGATCACATCCTCCGTCTTCAGCTTTGCGGTGTGAAGTTTACTCCTGAGCGTTTCGCCGTCGATATATTCCATATCAATAAATTGCTGACCGGCGTGCTCTTCGATGGTGTGAATGGCGCAGACATTCGGATGGTTGAGCGTAGCTGCCGCCTGCGCTTCCTGCAAGAATCGCGCCCGCTCTTCCTGGGTGTCTGTGAGGTGCTGCGGGAGGAATTTCAGGGCAACGATGCGCTTGAGCTTGATATCTTCGCCTTTGTAGACAATCCCCATCCCTCCTTCACCAAGCTTTTCAAGGATCTTGTAGTGGGATATTGTCGTTCCGATCATATTGGCTTGGTCATATTGTGGAAAGTCCCGGATTGTACCGCCCCAAAGGGGTCACATATCGAAGGTCGGGGCAATGCCCCGATCATGTTGTTCGGGTCCATTAATTCACCCTGAAGGGGTGAGAAATTAATCCTAAACGTAGCGTTCAACGGCTCGACACCGTAGGGATGTCGCGTTTCTTTATGCAACAGGAGACTTCCCCGTACTCAATTTCTCTTCACAATCACGAGCGTCATATCATCCGACTGCGGATAATTATCTACGTGCTTGCGCACATCTTCCATGATTGCTTCGAGAATTTGACCAACTGGATATTCCTGATGTCGTTTGACCAGCTCCAACAACGGCTGATCGCCGTACTGGTCCCGTTTGGAATTCATCGCCTCGCTGATCCCATCCGAGTACAGGACGAGCAGGTCGCCCGGCTTCAGGCGCACCGAGGCTTCTTCGAATGAAAAATCTTCGAAGGCCCCCAGCATGATGCCACCGGTGCCGAGGCGTGCGGTTGTTCGGTCGGTTGAGACCAGAATCGGATGATCGTGGCCGGCGTTGGAATAGAACAAGGTGTGGTTTTTGAAATCGAGGATTCCGTAGAAGAGGGTCGCAAATTTTTCAGGGCTTGTGCTTTGGAACAGAAGCTTGTTCGAGCGGTTCAGGCATTCGCCCGGGCTCGTGGCGACCAGTGTCTGCCCCCGCAACGTCGCCTGGAGGTTCGCCATCAGGAGTGAGGCCGGGAGGCCTTTCCCTGTGACGTCTCCGAGACAAATGGCCATCCGCTGGCCTTCCATGTGGATGAAATCATAATAATCTCCGCCGACTTCCTGTGCTGAGAGCGTTTTCCCAATGATTTGGTAACCTTCAATGTCCGGTGGTTTCTGCGGCAGCAGGTCGATTTGTATCTTGGCCGCGAGCCGGACTTCCTCCTGCATTTTCATGAATGCTTTTTCTTCTTCGTGAAGCCTGGCATTCTCGATCACCTGGGCAGATTGCGCCGCGATGATCGCAAGCAATCGTTGGTCGTCCGTTGTGAACTTCTGTCCGTTCTTTTTATTGTAAACCGTCAGTACTCCTTTGAGCTCCGATTTCACAAGCAGGGGGACGCAGAGCAGGCACTGAATTGACTCGTCCCAACGCACCCCCCGGAATCGCTCGTCCCGCTGAGGATCTTCGACCAGAAGAGGTTTGACGTTCAGGTGCATCCATCCCATAAGGGCCTGGTGAAAATGGAACTGCGACTGCTCGGCGGAACTGACCATGGCGCGGACGAGGGTCTTCATTGGTTCGTCCGATTTCTTTTCCACCAGCGTGATGACTCCCTGCTCCGCTGAAACTGCACGCAGCGATTTGCGAATGATGGTCTGCATGATGTCCTCGGAATTCAGCGAGGCACCAATGGCGCGAGCCAGGTCATTCAGGATTGAGAGTTCCTCGACGGCGCGCTTCAGCCGTTGAGTCTCTTGTTGCAGGACATCGGGAGATGACATTTACGCGCCTAGGCTGATTCGATCATTGGCAGGAATGAGAAAGCGCACTCAAGGTAACCAAACCTATTCCCAAACACAAGAAACACGCCATTCAGCAAGGTTCAGACGCGCCCCGTAAGGAGGAGTCCAACGTTTCTCCAGGAACCTGAAAACGACTTCCCACATTTGCAAATCGCCATATTCAATAAATCATTGCCCTTGGCAAATTACGTCTTTCTCGCCATCTCGAATTGGGATGGCGACATCAGTCCCAATGGCACGACATTTGCCAAATTTCCACCGACGAAAATGAGCAGACTGTCATGAACGATACACCCCGGGAAAAGAACGCACCAAGGGAGACCCTTGCCCAGTCCCTCATTTCCCCCAATCCCGACGATCGGGTACCGAACCTCAAGCGGCTCTACGAGGTTCTCAGCGACATCAACCACGCAATCATCCGCACGCGTGACCAGGGAACCCTTTTCCGAACCATCTGCAGTATAGCCACCGAGAGGGGAAAATTCCGACTGGCATGGATTGGGCTGGCAAACGAGGAGACCGGGATGGTGGACCCTGTTGTTTCCCTGGGCGATGCGGCCGCGTATATGGAAGGAATTCAGGTTTCGGTTCGTGATGTTCCCGAAGGCCGAGGTCCGACAGGGACAGCCATTCGCGAAGAGCGGACGCTGATTTGCGGAGACGTATTAACTGACCCCCGCATGCTCCCCTGGCGTGACAGGGCGGTCAGAAACGGTATTCGCTCCGTCGCAGCAGTCCCCTTTCACAAAGACCACCACGCAGCCGGAGCCCTGACAGTTTACTCGGACCAGCCTGGATTCTTCGACGAAGCAGAACGGAGCCTGCTGGAGGGAATCGGGGCCGACATTTCCTACGCCCTGGAGAACATCAGCCTCGTTGCAGACCGGACAACTGCAGAGGAAGCCCTCCGAGCCAGCGAGGAACGCTACGGTTCCTTGTTCGCAAACATGTCCGAGGGGTATGCTTACTGCAAAATAATCTTCGACGACGGGCGCCCTTCCGATTTCGTCTACCTGGCTGTGAACCCTGCGTTTGAAACGCTCACTGGACTGAGCAATGTTGTGGGCCGCAGAGTCAGCGAAGTCATTCCCGGCATCCAGGATTCAAACCCTGAACTGTTCGATTCGTATGGGCGGGTTGCTGCGACCGGAACGCCGGAACAATTCGAAACGTATCTCCCAACCCTCGATCTCTGGCTTTCCATTTCCGTCTTCAGCCCTGCAAGAGACTACTTTGTGGCTGTATTTGTGAACGTCAGCCAGCGCAAACGCGAAGAGAAAGCGCTGATTCAAAGCGAAGAAAAATTCCGCGAGCTCTTCGACAACGCACCCGTGGGCTACCATGAACTGGACATCGATGGGGTCATCACCAATGTCAACCGCACTGAACTCGACATGCTTGGGTACTCTCGCAGCGAAATGGTTGGATGGCCTGTCTGGAACTTTATCTCTGATCGGGAGGCGGCAAAGGAGCGGGTGCTCGCCAAACTGGCCGGGAATGCACTGCCGGGCAGTAATGTCGAACGTTCCTACATTCGAAAAGACGGCACCGTTTTACCGGTCCTCGTCGATGAACGGTTTCTCTTCGATGAACACAAAACCATCGTCGGGATACGGACGATCCTCCAGGATATCACGGTACACAAGAAGACAGAGCACACGCTGAGAACTCTTCAAAGCGCCGTGGAACAGACCGACGAAGTGGTCTTTACGACCGGAATCGACGGAACAATTACGTTCGTCAATCCGGCATTCCGGCGGCTCTACGGATACACAGCAGAAGAAGTATTGGGAAAGACTCCCCGCCTTCTCAAAAGCGGATGTCAGGACAAGCCCTTCTATGAAGCCTTGTGGACTCAGGTCCTCGCAGGGAACAGCTTCAAAGACGAAATCATCAACAAGACCAGGGACGGAGTGCTGGTAACGATCGAATCGGCAATTAATCCGTTGGTGGACAACGAAGGGAAGATTACGGGATTTGTCGCGGTCCAGAAGGATATTACAGAGCGGAAGAAGGACGAGCGCGAGCGAAGAAAGCTGCAGTCTCAATTGTTTCAGATGCAGAAACTCGAAAGCCTTGGTACTCTTGCGGGGGGCATTGCACACGATTTCAACAACATTCTCGGAATTATTCTCGCCTACGTTTCGATTCTCCAGCGCGAATATCCCAGCCGTGAGATCCTCGCTTCAGGCCTGGATGTCATCACAAACGCCGTCCAACGAGGGTCGTCTCTGGTCAAGCAGATCCTCACCTTCGCGCGAAAATCCGACGTCCAGCCCGGACCCGTCAATGTCAATGACAGCATCAAGGAGCTTCACAGGATGCTGGCCGAAACTTTTCCCAAGAGCCTCGAACTCCGGCTCATGCTGGACAGGACCCTTCCAGTTGTCCTCATCGACACGGGTCAGCTCCATCAGGCTCTCTTGAACCTTTGCGTCAACGCACGCGACGCCCTGCTGGAAAACCGCGATCAGCACAATTCTGTCATTACGGTGGCAACGACAACGATTTCGGGAGGACTGCTTCAAAAGAGGTTCCGTGAAGCCTCGGACGGCCTGTACGTCTCGATCACGGTCGCCGACAACGGGCCCGGGATGGATGAAGCGACACGACAGCGCGTGTTTGAGCCGTTCTTTACGACGAAATCGAAGGGAAGGGGAACGGGTCTCGGACTCTCTGTGGTCTACGGCGTCGTGAAGACCCATGAAGGCTTCATCGACGTTCAAAGCGAACCCGGAAAGGGTGCTACGTTCACACTCTATCTTCCCGTCCCACGGGAACAGACTTCCAGCTTCACGGCCACGGAAGATGCTTCTCACGAGGCGCCAGGCGGTACAGAAACAATCCTGGTCATCGAAGATGAAGATTACTTGCGGAGGATGCTCGTAACGATTCTCAAAAATGCGGGATATGAAGTCTTTTCAGCACGGGACGGAATGGAAGCGATCGAAGTATTCGAC